>CALFRN010000491.1 GCA_937919085.1 uncultured Reyranella sp. | reverse complement strand
AGAGGCTCCACTTAGCAAACCCGGAAATCTGTCCAAACAAACCGAGCCACCTCTGGGCTCGCCCGGCAGGCGCCCCTGCCGGTAGCACTGGACCTTCTCGTCGCGCCCCCGCCGTGCCGCGATACCTTCCACGGCCTGGATGGCCAGCACCCCACGCTCGACCAGCGCCTTCAGGCGGCGGTTCGAGGCCGCCCTGTAGGCCTCATGGGCGGCGGTGCCGGGGGCCGGCAGTGGTGTCCATCCCAGCGCCCTCGCGACCCTGAGGCACTCCACGAGTGGAACGTGGTGCACGGTTACGAGGAGGTGTCGCCGCCGGGGCAGCTGCCACCGCGCGAGGTGCCGATATTCCTGCACGCCGACGGCATCGAAATCAGAATGAACTCCGGCCTGCGGCGGTCCTACGCCTCACGGATCCGTGAGATCGCCGCTGCCGGCTGGTGGCCGCCACCGCAACCGCCGCCGCCGGCATGATCGGCCCCCAGTGCGGGCCTGACCCCGCGCAACATTGTTGCGCGCGAGGGGGGGCACCTCCAACCTCAAAACCGCCGGGGAGCAAAAATCGCATGGGGTCGCACGCGGAGATTTTTTTCGTCCGGCATACCCCACCCCCTATTTCTTTCATTTTCCTAGGAAAACCGAGTTTCAGAAAATGGCCGTCCGACAGGGCTTAGATGCTTATGCCGCAAGCAACCGTGCCACCGGCTGCCAGTCGGCACGCCCTCGCGGTGTCCTGACGCCTCGCGCCTTTCGTCTCCGCGACAAGTGTTGCCGCCATTTATTTACAGAAAACGGAGATTCCAAATGAGCCGTGGCCGCCCCCAGTTTCAGCCAACGCCAGAGCAGCGGTCGCAATGCGCGATCCTCTCGGCCGGTCGCGTGGCCGAGGCCGACATCGCAGCAGTTTTCGGCATCACGCGCCCGACGTTGCACAAGCATTTTGCCGCCGAGCTGACCCAAGGCGCGGCCCAGCGCAACGCCGCCGTGCTGCTGGCCCTGTACGAAACGGCCGTTGCCGGCAACGTCGCGGCCGCCCGGACCTGGCTAGCGCGGCAGGCCGACCAGCAGGGCGCGCTGCTGGGCAAGAAAGCGCGGCAGCGGGCCGACGCGGCCGAGGCGCCGCCGCCCGAATGGGCCGACCTGCTGCGGCACTAGGCCGACCGCGAGCGGCATCGGCTCGGCAACGGAGCGCGGTTGCTGCCTGTTACCGCATTCTTTTTCCCTCGCGGAAGGGGTTAGCTTCCCTCGCGGTCGCGCCGGTTCGGGTACGCGGACGTAGGCTCTGGCCGGTAGTGTCCTAATCCTGGACGAGAAGATGCGCGAGTTTCCCTGCAAGCACGTGCAGGTCGACAAGATTTGGGCCTATGTCGGCAAGAAGCAACGTTGGGTTAATGCCCGCCGCATGGTTGTGCAGGAAAGTCTTCCAGGTCTGCGACCGCCCTCGCCCGCTTCTCGCTATGTACTTGGCGACGGTCGACTGAGCGACTTCGATCCCAAGCTTCAGCAGCTCACCATGGATGCGCGGTGCGCCCCACAGCCGGTTGGCAGGCGCATTTCCAGAATCAGGCGCCGGATCTCCACTGGAATCTTTGGCCGACCACCATGGGAGTGCGACTTCCTGCGCCAGTTAAAGACGGAAGCCCGCTCTATGCCACCGGATGATCGTCTCAGGTTGGACAATGGCGATGGCGTTCAACGCCGACGGAAACAGGCGATAGAGCCAGACAAAAAGCAGTCGGTCGGCTACCGCCATCTTCGGCTTCGAGGGAACGCGCCGGCGCAACACGTTCAGCTGATGCCGCAGCATGATGATCTCGGCTTCCAGCCGCGCCTGCGTCTTGAACGGAGAGACCAGGACGTGGAGAACCAAGCTCATGAAAGAGATCATCACCCATCAGCCTACCCGATCCCGCCCCTCGCGCCAGCGCGGATGGAGTATTTGGTAAGGACACGCGTTGCCGCCGTCCAGCGACTCGGGCATAGATGGTTCGAGCGGAGGAATTCAGCCATGACCGTCGACCAAAGCATTGCCCGTCACTACACCCATGGCACGCTCGAAACCGCGATCCTCGATGCGCTCAAGAACGCGGGCAAGGATCCTGACAAGCTCAGCCATGGCGACCTGGCGGCGGTCGACGAATTCCACATCGGCGGCCGGCAGGCCACCACGGACCTCTCGGCCCAGATCGACCTGCCACGCGGTGCGCGCGTGCTCGATGTCGGCTGCGGCATCGGCGGACCGGCCCGCTTCTTCGCTAGCGAGCGCGGCTGGCGCATCGACGGCATCGACCTCACCGAGGAATACGTCGCCGTGGCCGAGCGGCTGACGCGACGCGTCGGCCTCGGCGATCTCGTCTCCTACCGGCAGGCGGGCGCCACCACGCTGCCCTTCCGCGACGCCACCTTTGACGGCGCCTACATGCTGCATGTCGGCATGAACATCGCCGACAAGAAGAGCGTCTTCGCGGAGGTGCGCCGCGTGCTGAAGCCAGGTGGCGTCTTTGCGATCTACGACGTGATGCGCGAGAACGACGATGCCTTCGTCTATCCAGTGCCGTGGTCGTCAGAGCCGGCGACCAACGCCATCGAAACGGCGGCCACCTACAAGGCGCTGTTGACGGGCGCGGGCTTCACCACCGTAAAGGAACGCAGCCGCCGTGACTTCGCGATCGAATTCTTCCGCCAGATGCGCGAGCGCATGGCCGAGTCGCAGGCCAAGGGCGGACCGCCGCCGCCCGGCCTGCCGATTCTGATGGGATCGACCGCGCCACAGAAGGTCGCGAACATGACGGCACTGCTGCAGCGCGGCACCATCTCGCCCACCGAGATCATCAGTCGGGCAGCTTGACCGCCGGCGCGCGCAACAGCCGCGCGCTCAGCACCGTCGCCACGGCGAAAGGCATCAGGCCCAGGACCAGCGGCATGGCGATGTAGCGGCTCTCGACCAGGGTCAGGGTCGCCACGGTGACTGCCCATA
>CALFRN010000490.1 GCA_937919085.1 uncultured Reyranella sp. | reverse complement strand
GCGCGCAGTTCCAGGGTGAGCGACACGATCCTGCCCAAGTACATCACGTCGCCCATCATGAGCCTCTACAAGGAGGGCATGTCAACGGCGGAGCAAAAACCGGCCACGCGGCGGCGTAAAAGTCGGCCACTTGAGGGCGCCAGAGCCCGGCGAGATGAATGCGTATCGCGCCCCGGCGCCAGCGCTTTCAAATGGCTGGCGGGCGCCGGGGCGCATTGGCCCGTGAGGGCCAATCTGACGTTGGGATCAGGTGGTGGCGGTGGCTTCGCGGCCCCGGCTTTGCGCCAGGCGGTAGCTGTCGCCGTTCATCTCAAGGATGTTGACGTGATGGGTCAGCCGATCGAGCAGCGCGCCGGTCAGGCGCTCTGAGCCGAAGGTCTCCGTCCATTCATCGAAGGGCAGATTGCTGGTGATCAGCGTGGAACCGCGCTCGTAGCGTTGCGAGATCAGTTCGAACAGCAATTCGGCGCCAGTCTTGCTTAGCGGCACGAAGCCGAGCTCGTCGATGATCAGAAGTCTGCAATTGGCCATTTGCTTTTGCAGGCGCAGGAGCCGGCGCTCGTCGCGGGCCTCCATCAACTCGTGCACGAGGGCCGCGGCGGTGGTGAAGCCGACCGACAAGCCCTTCTGACAGGCAGCGAGCCCGAGGCCCAGGGCGACATGGGTCTTGCCGGTGCCGCTCGGGCCGAGAGCGATGACGTTCTCGCGCCGCTCGATCCATTCGCAGCGGGCCAGTTCCAGCACCTGCATCTTGTTCAGGGCCGGGATCGCCTTGAAGTCGAAGCTGTCGAGACTTTTTACCGCCGGGAACTTGGCGGCCTTGATCCGCCGCTCGATCATCCGTCGTTCACGGTCGATCAGTTCGAGTTCCACCAGCCGGGCCAGGAACCGGACGTGGTCCAGCCCCTCGGCAGCGCACTGGCGGGCCAGCTTGTCGTATTCCCTGAGGAAGGTCGGCAGCTTCAGCGTCTTGAGGTGATGCGCCAGCAGGAGTTCGGGGGCATCCGTCATGGCGCACCCTCCGCAACGAGGCACATGTAGCTGGCGGGCTTCGTGGTCTCGACCCGCGCCCGCGGCAGATAGGGGTAGACGTCGAGGTCGAGCCTGGGCGGCCGCTTCTCGACCTGGCATAGCACAAGGTGCTTGATCGCATCGAAGCCAATGGTCCCCATGCGCAGGGCGGTCTTCACCGCGACATGCAGGTCGTCCAGATCGAAGGTCTCCAGCAACCGCAGGACCTGGACGTATTCCCGGCGCCCGGCCTTGATCATCCGCGCTTCCATCAGCCGTCGCAGGGTCTGGAACTCGGGCGGCAGGTCCCACTCAACCAGCGGAGCGGCCTGATCCAAGGCGTTGGTCTTCTTCTCCAGAAGCTGAAGGTAATGCACCGGGTTGAAGATCATATCCTCACGGTCGTAACTCCGCGGATGGCTGGCGATGATCTCACCACCGCAGCCGATCACGACTTGGTCGACATAGCCGCGCAGCCAGACATCGCGGTGGCCGTAAGCGACCGGCACGGAATAATCGTTGGTCTTGTAGCGCACCAGCGCCTGCGAACTGACCCGCCCGCTCGTCTGGTCACAGGCATCGAAGGGTGCGGCCGGCGGGTCGGCCATGGCCTCCAGATCCCGGGCAAGCCGCTGCCCGATCGTCTCACCGTGACCGCGCAAAGTATCCGCCTGTCGCCTGCGGCATTGCTCTTCGAGCCAGGTATTGAACTTATCCCAGGATGCAAAGCGCGGCACCGGCACCATGAAGTTGCGGCGCGCATAACCGACCAGCCCTTCGACGCCGCCCTTGTCATTGCCCTTGCCGGGGCGGCCGTAGCGATCTCGGATCAGATAATGTGACAGGAAGCCGCTGAACAGTTTGGCCCGTTTGCGTGTGCCGTCCGGCAGGATGCTCGCGACCAGGCAGCGGTCGTTGTCGTAGAGCACCGACACCGGCACGCGCCCGAAGAAGGCAAAGGCATGAACGTGGCCATCGACCCAGGCTTCGGAGGTCGCTGCGGGATAGGCCCGGACGTAACAGGCATCGCTGTGCGGCAGATCGAAGGCAAAGAAGTGAGCCTTCTGTTCGACCCCGTCGATGATAACCGTCGCCTCTCCGAAGTCGGCCTGTGCGTGACCTGGCGGATGGGTCAGCGGCACAAACATCTCGCGACTGCGCCGGTCGCGCTCCCGCATGTAATCCTTCACGATGGTGTAGCCGCCGGTGAAGCCATGCTCATCACGCAGCCGCTCCAGAACCCGCTTGGCAGTGTGGCGCTGCTTGCGGTTCCGGCCTTGATCCTCGGCAAGCCAGGCATCGATGATCTCGGTGAACCCGTCCAGCTTGGGCCGTTTGATCTCGGCCTTGCGCCGGTATCCAGGCGGAACCGAAAAACTCAGCATCTTCCTGACGCTGTCGCGCGAAATCCCGAAATGCAGCGCCGCCGCTCGCGCACTCATGCCGTCCGCACAGGCCAGACGGACCTTCCTGTAAAGCTCCACGGTGAAAATACCCCCGCCCTCCCTGTCGCCAGAAAGGGTAAAAGTGGCCGACTTTTACGCCGCCCGCAGCGAGTTCATCCCGCCGCTCCCGTGGCCGACTTTGTCACCGCCGTTCTCAAACGCACCGGAGGCCAGTTGTTGTTTCTGTCGCTGGGCTTGAG
>CALFRN010000489.1 GCA_937919085.1 uncultured Reyranella sp. | reverse complement strand
CCACAAAAATCCGCTAAAAATCAAGGTGCCGGGAGACAACCTGGGCAGTTACCAATACAATACCTAACCCGCATTCCCCGGATGACGCTCTGATTTCCGCAACGCTCACGCCGATTCAGATATAGGCATCAGCACCTTATCCTGGAACGAGCGAGGCGATCATGGCGCACCCAGCGGGTGAATCGGAATCGGACACCCCTCGGCTTAATTTTGACCGGCGCCCCAAGCTGGAGTTCCACGGTTCCAGCGTCACCTCTGATGCTGGTCTACTGCCGTTCCGGGAAACTGGATGACGTGCTCGGCCTGATGATCATCGCTGGGCAAACTCTGGCTGATGGTCGCACGGGCAAGAACGCTCAGCATGATCTGATCCTAAATGTCTCATTCTCTCCGTGCACTGAGTCAAGAGGGGTCGCGTCCTGCGGCTGACCTTGCTGGCGCTGGACATCGATGAGGCGATCCTGGGTGGGGGGCAGGCGGCGGGGCTGATGCAGCCGTTTCTGGTGGGGTGGCGGGAGCAATCGCGCATTCTCGGAGCCTGAAAGCGCTGGACTAAACGATCTACCGGCATCATCGTTGTGCGATCTGTAACTATGAACCCTTAGAACCGATGGCCAAGCCGCCCGTTCCCCCCACCGCGACCGAAGAAGAGGTCCGCGTCATTCTTGAACGCTACCGCTGCCCTGTTCTTTTCCACGAGGTACGCACGCGTTGCCTCGGCAATATCGCGACGCCAGTTTCGGCGGCCTCGCCGATTAAAATGGTGGAAGATCTCTGGGGTGGAAAACTGCCAGCCTTCGATTCAATTGACGCGGCGAACGAGTTGATTGGCGCGCTCGTTATGGGCTTGTGGAACCGCCTGACCCGGCACCAGGACCGAAATTCACCCTTCCGCCTGATCCGCATCGAGACTGCGGCCACACGTCAAGGACTGGCAGCCTTGGCGCTAATGCGCGTCCAGGAGATCGAAGGTTTTGTCCACGGGCTGTTCGGGCGACAAGAAGAGATCGATCTGCCGGAACGCGCCCATCGTGCTCTCGATGATCTCGGTAAGATGCGCGCCATGTTCGCAGCGGTACAAGACCTTGCAAAAGACGAAACCAAGGCTGCGCCCCTCACGGAAATGGAGACGACGCTACGGCACATGCGCGAGATGACGAAGAACGCGGAGCACTCCATGCATACTGTCGTTCTGTCCTGTAAGCGGGCGCGCAAACAGATGCTCGCGGGGGTGCCGGCAAGCAAGCCGACCATGCACTGAGTCCCATATATACAAACGACGACGACCAGCGTGAGGACCAATCTGACGCCCCATAAATGAGTGAGCGTTGCCGCCGTCGCGATCCTCGATAATGACCGGCTGTCCCCAGCCAGGCTTCGGATTTTAGGTTTTGCCAATTCCCCGAATCAGCATGCTGGATTAAAAAAGGACCGCGCTTTGGCACCGCGGCGTCGTCCACGCTGGCGGGCCATCGTCGAACGTGGAGGTCACATGGGTTCCGCCGCCGTCGCCCTTTGGTCTGCCGCCGTCAGCCTTTGGAAAGACAACGCCGTTGCGAGACCGGCGGTCGTATTGGGCCGCGCCGAGGTGCTTACCCGTTACCGCCATTTACGGGAAATCAGCCGGCAGCATCATTCTGCCGTACTGGATTTCCTGTCCAAGGATGCAATCGTATCCCAGGCTCGACGCCTGGGTCTGGCTCAGGGCAAGACGCTGGTCCTTGATAGCATGGACGACCTGAATTTAGCTTTTGACCTTGCGATCCACACGGCACCGAAGGACCGCTCAAGGGCAATTGACCGTTATTCCAGAGCTGCGCGGCTGGCGCCGGAGTCTGACGAGGTACTCGTGCTCGAGGCCATGCAGCACGCGCGCTTCTCGATTATCAGTTTTGTGCGCCGGCACCCCGCAGCTGGCTTGATCGTCAAGGATTTGTTCCGCGGCGTCGAGGTCTGGTTAGTCGATGAGGGCCTTGAGAGTTCGCTCCCGGACGGGGCAGCGCTGGCCACTCGCCTCTATACTCCCGAGAGCTTCGCCATGACGGCCGGCGTCCTGGTGCCGCTCGACATCGAACTGATAGAGGATGCGATCGCCGACACGCCGCAATTGCTCCGCAATCGGCGCGAGGAGTTGATCGATGACCGCCGTTTTGCGGAAGCGATCTATCGAGTTGCGCTTGCGAGCGGGTTGATGGAGCAGGTCGCTTACCAGGATATGATTTCCAAAGCTGGGTGACGTTGGAGCGCCGTAGCGGTCGCCCGGGCGTTTCGCTGGCGGGAGCAGCTGGAGGACGGCACCCATGCGACCATCGCCGAAATCGCCTCCGCCAAGAAGGTTAATGAGTCCTACGTGGGACGCGTGTTGCGGCTGAAGCTGCAGGCGGGGTTCGTCATTGCATTGACGCGGTTTTTAGATCGTAGCTAACGGTGGAGGCGCTCACACACTTATTGCTACAGCCATCCGCGCTCGCTGAATGCAGAAAGATCAACTCCGGGCGGGGCATACCATTCCCCCGAGCCATAACGAGCGCCAAGCTTCAGGGCGACCTCCTTGTTGCCGTAAGGAATGCGCAGTGGCGTATCTTTTACCGATTTTGGCTGATCGGCAGCCGGTTGAGCGGCAGCGCCGGCAGCCGTACGTTTCCGAGACCTCTTCGTCGGCGCTGTCGATTGAGGCGCGATTGATTTAGCCGGCTTGTAGGAGGTCCTGCGACCTTGTTTGCGGCGCTTCGTACCTCGGTTCGTGCCAATCCACGCGGACATGGCGGCCGAGTCGGCCTTGGCCTCGTCGGGAATGACGAGTCCTTTGCCCTGCGCGATCTTCTTGGCGTACAGCAACTGTGCCGGACTTACCGGTTTGGGTTCATGCTTTCCGGCCGTTTCATCGTCGGCTTTCTTGGGCGCGTGTTCGTTTAGAAACTTTCGGCATATCGATATCGACGTCTTGTAGCCGGCCGGAGGCTTGATGCCCTTCTGCTGGACGAGGCTGTCGGCAAAGCGCTTCATCGCAGGCGTTGGTGGATACCCTCCGACGTCCTTGCCGACTGCACCGCCAAGCAAAGGAGGTCCTCCGGCGGTGGCGCCTTCCTTAAGTTTACTGATGATCCGCTGAGCGACATCGCATACGGCGTCGATCGCACCGATCATCTCCTGCTTGCCGACAACGACATCGTCGAGCAGACATTCAAGTTGCGCCGTCACTCCCGGGTCGACCAGCGCCGGATCGGCCTGCTGGAGAATGCCAAACAGCGACAAGCCGGTTTCGGTCGGCACGATGTTCTTTCCCTGGGCGATCAGAAATCCTTGTTTCTTCAGACCGCCGATGATCTCGGCTCGGGTCGCCGGTGTGCCAATGCCCTTTGCTTCCTTCAGGCGTTTCCGCAGAACCTCATCATCGACAAAGCGCCAGGCATTTTGCATCGCCTCGATCAGAGTGCCTTCGTTGTAACGTGACGGCGGCCGGGTTTCCTTGTCTTCGATTTTCGGTTCCTGCAGTTGTGCAGTCTCGCCGTTTTGCAGTGGCGGCAACAATTGCGCCTCGTCGCCCTTTTCGTCGGCGGGCTGCCAGTCCGGGAATGCTGCGCGCCAGCCAAGATCGATGGGCTGGCGGCCGGAGGCGCGGAATTCGAAGCCGAGCACGTCGAGTGTTGCGGTGGTTTGCCGATAGCGAAAGTCGGGCATCAAGGCGGCCAGATAAGCCCGCGCGATGACGTCAAACAGTTTTTTCTCGTCGGATGAAAGCCGCGGCCAGACCTCGCGCAGGTTGTCGATCGTATTGACGTTGGGAATGACGGCATGATGGCTCGCGCCTTCAAGTCCCTTGTCGTAGAAACTCCCGCTCGCACCCTTGCGGATGACCGGCGGCTCGGGGATTGGGATTGTGCTGAATGATTGGCCTGCCCGCAGTCCAGCCACGATCCGCGGCACGTCTGTTATCAAGCTCTGAGGCAGGTAGCGCACTTCGGCGCGAGGGTAGGTGATGATCTTCTTGCCCTGGCCGTCATAGAGTTCCTGCGCCACCGCAAGTGTCTTGCTGGCCGGCCAGCCGAAGCGCGAGCCGCATAGTTTCTGCAGGGATGGCAAATCGTGCAGCTTAGGCGGACTTTGCCGCTTATCCTCGACGCGGACGGCAAGCGCGCCCGCGAATCCCTGGGCTGCATTGACGACGTCCTGGGCAATCTCGCGCCGGACAATCCGGTCTTGAGGCGCGTGCCGCATCTGGAACTGGCCTCCCGCGACTTTCGCGGTAGCGACAACTTCGCAATATGCAAGCGGCACGAAGTTACGGATTTCCAACTCGCGCTTGCAGACAATGGCCAGGGTCGGCGTCTTGACTCGGCCAACCCCGATTACTCTCCGTGCGCCTTGGCCTAGGATGACGGTCGCGGTGCGGGTGAGCGACAGGTTGTAGATCTGGTCGGCCTGCCGGCGCGCAACGGCGGCGGCGTAAAGGCGCGCATATTCTGCATTGGGCTTTGCCCGATCGAATGCGTTGCGGATGGTCTGCGAGTCTTGCGCGGTGAACAGCACCCGCATGATTTGGCCGCGGTACTCGTAATACTCGAGAATTTCCTGGCCGATGAGCTGACCCTCACGGTCACAATCGGTGGCGAGCCAAACCCGTTTGGCGGTGTGCAGGGCCTCGCGAATGGCTCTGAGCTTAGCGGCTTTGTTGCCGCCGGCAGCCGGACGTGTGCCGTAAAGCCCTTCCGGCCGCAGCAGGATCGGCGACCAGCGCTTCCAGGCCGGCACAACATCCTCAGGTTCGAGCAGATCGAATAAATGGCCCTCCGCCGGGAGAATGTCTCCGTAACGAGAACCAACAGCAGCGCGTACGTCTTTGGCTTGGCTAGATTTCTCCGTGATGACGATTTGATCAGCCAAGGGGGGCTCATTCGATTGAATTGGTTCAACAGCTTCAACATAAGAACATAAAGAGAACACGTCGGCTTTGCAAGTGGCCTCAGCAAATATTGAAGTGGCAACAGGATATGGCCGAAAATCTTCAGGGGGATGTCCCGGCAGGCGGCTCGAAGGGAAATTGCGAGGGACCGTGCCCAGACCTAAAAATAATTGCCCTACCCTCTTTCTGGCCGGCGGGCTTTGAACCTTTTCCGGCGGGCCTGCGACCTATGTTCAGGATGTGAGAGGCACATCCCTCAAACAGGAGTGACCCCCATGTTCCGCAAGCTCACCATCGCCCTTGGCACCACCGCAGTTCTCGCCGTCGCCGCTCTGACCCCGACCGTCGCTTCCGCTGCTGGCGGCTGGCATGGCGGCTCGCATGGCGGCCACTTCGGCCATCACCGTTCTCACGGCTGGACCCGTGGCTTCGGCGTCGGCGTCGGCTTCTACGGTCCGACCTACTTCGCCGGCTCGGACTGCTACCGCATCAAGCGCGTCGTATACACATCCTACGGTCCACGCCTCCGCCGCGTCACGGTCTGCAACTAATCGAAGAGACCCGCGACGGCCCCATAGGGGCCGTCGCCTTGTCGAAACCAGACATGCAATCGTTCAGCGGACGCGCGAGATAACCCGAAACGACCTTTCAAGACGTTGCAGAGTTGCGCATGACTTAGCCCTATCGCCGGATACAAACTCCTGATTATCGACGAGCTTGGCTATGTGCCGCTCTCAC
>CALFRN010000488.1 GCA_937919085.1 uncultured Reyranella sp. | reverse complement strand
GCGCTCGACAAGTTCCGCGCCGGCTTCCAGGAATGGGGAATCTGGATCATCCTGATCAAGGGTCTCACCCCGATCCCCTACAAGCTTGTGACCATCGCCTCGGGTGCGGCGCACTTCGATCTCTTCACATTCGTGTGGGCGTCGATCGTGACGCGTGGCCTGCGGTTCTTCCTTGTGGCAGCGTTGCTGTGGAAATTCGGCGAGCCGATCCGGACGTTCATCGAAAAGCGCCTGACCCTGCTCACCTGGCTGTTCCTGATCGCGCTGGTGGGCGGCTTCGTCGCTTTCCGTTACCTGTTCTGAGAATCCTTGATGACCTTCCTGCAACGTCTTCCTGTCCCCAGTCAGATCGGCCTGGTTGCCGCCCTGGGCAGCGGCGCGTTGCTGGGAGGCGCTCTGTATTTCCAGTACGTCGTCGGTCTCGCGCCGTGCGAAATGTGCCACTGGCAGCGCTGGCCGCACATCGCGGCCGTCGTGGCCGGACTTGCCGCCGCGGCATCATTCGCCCGTCCCCGTCTGGCGCTGGTATTCGCGATGCTTGCAATCACGGCGTTGATCGTGACGTCGGCGATCGGCGTCTTCCACGTCGGTGTCGAATACCGCTGGTGGCAGGGCCCGCAGGCCTGCTCGGGCAACATCCCGCGCGGCCTCTCGGCGGAGCAACTCAAGAAGTACCTGTTCGGCGCCAGGATGGTGCGTTGCGACGAGACGGTATGGTCTCTCTGGGGCCTGTCCATGGCCGGCTGGAACGCCTTGCTCTCGGCCGTGCTGGCCATCGTGCTGGCGTCGGGCGTTGTGCGCTGGATCAAGGTGCGGATATGAAGACCGCCGAGAACCGCAATCCCGGCGACCCCGACGCCCGGGCATTGGTCGAACGCACCATCCGCGTCGACCAGGCCGGCGAATTCGGCGCCGTGCGGATCTACGAGGGCCAGCTCGCGGCCCTGCGCTGGACCGGACGCGGGCGCAGTGAGGCCAGCCGCAAGATCGCCGCCATGGCGCGCGCCGAGCGCCGACACAACGAGGAGTTCGATCGGCTGCTCACGACACGCCGGGTGCGGCCGACGATCCTGTCGCCACTGTGGAGCGTCGCCGGCTTTGCGCTGGGTGCTGCTACCGCGCTGATCGGCGAGAAGGCCGCGATGGCCTGCACCGTCGCGGTCGAGGAGACCATCGACGAGCATTATGCCGGCCAGGCCGCGGCGCTGGGCGTCGACGAGGCCGAGCTGCGCATCACCATCGAGACGTTTCGCGCCGAGGAGATCGAACACAGGGACGAGGCGCTGGCCTCGGGTGCCGAACAGGCGCCAGCCTACGGGGCACTGACGACCGCCATCAAGGCGGGCTCGCGGCTGGCGATCTGGCTGTCGACACGAATCTGAGCGACCCGCGATCAGTTCTGTTCGAGCTCACTGTCCCAATACAGGTAATCGCGCCAGCTTGCGTGCAGGTAGCCAGGCGGAAAGGCGCGGCCGTTCTCCTGGAGCAATTGTGTCGTCGGCTCCGCGGGTGCACGCTGCAGTCGCATTGCGCTCTCGTGCAACAGTCGATTCCCCTTGAGCAGGTTGCACGGACTGCACGCGGTAACGACGTTGCCCCAGCTCGTGCGACCGCCACGCGACTTCGGCACGACATGGTCGAAGGTCAGCTCGTTGGTCGCAAAATCGCCGCCGCAGTACTGGCAGTGGAAACGGTCGCGCAGGAACACGTTGAACCGCGTGAAGGCCGGGCGGCGCGCCGCCGGCACGTATTCCTTCAGCGCGATGACGCTCGGCAGCCGCATCTCGCAGGACGGGCTGTGAATCTTGCGCTCATATTCGGAGATGACGCTGACGCGATCGAGAAAAACCGCCTTGACGGCGTCCTGCCACGACCAGATGGACAACGGAAAATACGAAAGGGGCCGAAAGTCTGCGTTGAGTACCAACGCGTAGCAAGACTCAAGGCCCGGCGCCACGGCTAGGCCCGCCGCCGTTGTGAGGGACTACTCGGAAAATCAATCCGGTCCAGCATGGCATGTATTGTGGCCAAAGTTCCCGGCAATGACAATATGTCGAAGAAATTCGCCCGGTTGGGCATACTGTCGCTATTCAACCATGACACTGTTGTTAAACTGACAGGATCATTCCGGAATTTGGCGATGAAGCACACGAAAGCCCTCGCAGCGGTTGTCCTTCTCGTGGCCGCGAGCGGTGGCGCTTACTGGTACTTTCGGGCGGGTCCCGGCAAGGGCACCGATCTCACGGTTGCGGGCATCAACCTCGCACCCTCGAGCCCAGCGGCGCCCGCCGCGGCAGCGAGCCCGCCGCCGGCAGCGGGCGCCAACCGGATGCCGCCCCTCATGGTGGAAGCGACCAAACCCCGAATCGGCGAAAGCCGGCAAGCGGTAACCGCCGTCGGCACATTTCGCTCCAACGAATCGGTCACGCTGCGGCCCGAGCTCGCGAGCCGCGTGAAGTCGATCAACTTCGAGGAAGGCCAGAAGGTGACGCGCGGGCAGGTACTGGTCCAGCTCGACGCCGCCATCGAGGAAGCCACCGTGGCGCAGGCCAAGGCGGCATACGAACTCTCGAAGGCGAACAACGAACGCCAGAAGGTGCTGGGCGCGCGCCAGATCGCGGCCGAACGCAGCGTCGACGAGGCACGCGCCGCCCTGCTGCGCGATGAAGCGGCGGTCAAGCTCGCCCAGGCGCGCCTCGAGAAATTCACACTGATCGCCCCGTGGGACGGCGTCGCCGGCCTGCGCAAGGTGAGCGTCGGTGCCTACATCAACGCCGGCCAGGAGATCGTGAACATCGAGCAGATCGATCCCCTGAAGGTGGATTTCCGCGTGCCCGAGAATTTCCTGGGGGCGGTCCGCGTTGGGCAAGCCATAGCCGTCACCGCCGACGCTTTCCCCGGCAAGGAATTCATCGGCAAGGTCTACGCCATCGACCCGCAGGTCGACGAACAGGGACGTGCCGTCGTGGTCCGCGCGCTGATCGACAATTCGAGCGAACTGATGCGGCCTGGCGTGTTCGCGCGCGTGACGCTGACACTCAACGTCCGGGACAATGCCATGTTCATCCCCGAGCAGGCGCTGGTGCCGATCGGAAACAAGCACAGCGTCTACAAGATCGTCGACGGCCGCACACGGATTGGCGCGGTCGAGATCGGCCGGCGCCAGAGCGGCGAGGTCGAGATCCTGAGCGGCCTCGAGCCGGACGATGTGGTCGTGACGGCGGGCCAGATCAAGCTGCGCAACGGTACGCCAGTACAGGTGGTCGGCAAGGACTTCCAGCCTGGCGGGCGGTTCAGCCAGCCGCCGGCAAGTCCGACCCCTGGCGCGGCCGGGAAATAACCCGTGACCCTGCCCGAACTCTCGATCCGCCGGCCGGTTCTCGCCAGCGTCATGAGTCTGGCGATCATCCTGATCGGGCTGGTCAGCTATCAGCGGCTGGCGGTTCGCGAATATCCGCGGATCGACGAACCGCAGGTGACCGTCGAGACGACCTATCGCGGCGCTTCGGCCGAGATCATCGAAAGCCGGGTGACGACGCCGCTCGAGGACTCGATCTCCGGTATCGAGGGCGTCGAACTGATTCAGTCCTTCAGCCGCGCCGAGAAGAGCCAGGTCACGGTCCGCTTCAACATCAACCGCAGCATCGACGATGCGGCCTCCGACGTGCGCGACCGCGTCTCTCGCGTCCGCGCCCAGTTGCCGACCGAGATCGACGAACCGGTCATCGCCAAGGTCGAGGCCGACGCCTTCCCAATCGTCTATCTGTCCTTCTTGAGCGACAAGCTGAGCCCAGTCGAAGTGACCGATGTCATCGACCGCGTGGTCAAGGACAAGCTGCAGACCATCGACGGCGTGTCGGCGATCCGCATCTTCGGTGAGCGCCGCTATGCCATGCGTATCTGGCTCGACAAGACCCGGCTCGCCGCCTACCGGCTGACGGTGCAGGAGGTCGAGAGCGCCCTGCGTCGCCAGAACGTCGAAATCCCGTCGGGCCGCATCGAAAGCGCCGACCGCGAGTTCACGGTCGTATCGGAGACCGACCTGCGGACGGCTGAGCAGTTCGACGACATGATCTTGCGCGAAAACGATGGCTACTTCGTACGTTTACGGGACGTCGGCCGGGCCGAACTCGACGCCCAGGACGTGCGAGTGATCGCCCGTGTCAGCTTCGCCGCCGCCGACGGCCGACCGGCCGTCACGGGTGCGAGTTCGGTGAACGTCGGACTGATCCGGACGTCGACCGCAAACCCGCTGGCAATCGTCGAGGAGGCACGCCGGCGGCTGGTCGAGCTGGAGAGCGAACTGTCGCCGCTCGGCATCCGCGGCGACATCACCTACGACACCACCGTCTTCATCGACCGCTCGATCAAGAATGTGTTTCACACCATCGCCGAGGCGGTTGGCCTGGTCGTGCTGGTGATCTTCCTGTTTCTGCGCTCGGTGCGCGCGACGCTGATCCCGCTGATCACCATTCCGGTGTCGCTGATCGGTGCCTTCGCGCTGATGCAGTTGCTCGGCTTCTCGATCAACACGCTTACCCTGCTGGCCATGGTGCTGGCGATCGGCCTGGTGGTCGACGACGCAATCGTCGTGTTGGAAAACATCTCGCGCCACATCGAGGAAGGCATGAAGCCGTTCGATGCGGCCATTCTGGGATCGCGGGAGATCGCCTTCGCGGTCATGGCCATGACAGTGACGCTGGCCGCGGTCTATGCGCCGATGGCGTTCCAGACCGGTCGTACCGGCAAGCTCTTCGCCGAATTCGCCCTGACGCTGGCGGGCGCCGTAACCGTATCCGGATTCGTGGCACTCACCCTCTCGCCAATGATGTGTGCCAAGATGCTGCGGCACAACGCCAGTCCCGGCCTGTTCTACCGTGGCGGCGAACGCGTACTGGTTGCCCTGAACAACGGCTACCGCGCCACGCTCGGTGCCGCCATGCGCGCACGTCCGGTGGTGCTGCTGGCCGGTCTGGGGATTGCGCTGTTCGGTGGCTGGCTGTTCACCAAGTTGCCGTCGGAACTGACGCCGATCGAGGATCGCGGCATCGTCATGAACATCATGGTGGGACCGGAAGGCGCCACGCCCGACTACACGTTGCGTTACGCCCAGATGATGGAACAGATCTACATGGGCAACGATCCGCAGACCGGCCAGCGGCGCTTCCCCCATGTCGAGCGCGTGCTGGTGATCGTCGGCTTTCCCGACGTCACGCGCGCCCTTGCCTTCGTCCGGCTGAAGCCCTGGGAAGAACGTGACGTCAAGCAACAGGCCTACACCCAGATGGCACGGCCGCTGGCGTTCCAGATCCCCGGCGTGCTCGCCTTCCCGATCAATCCGCCGTCGCTCGGCCAGCGCTCGATCGACAAGCCGGTGCAGTTCGTGCTCCAAACGTCGCGACCGTTCGCCGAACTCGACGCGGTCTCGGAGCAGTTCCTCTCGCTGGTCCGCGAACATCCACGCCTGAGCGCGGGCCTCACCAACATCGAGTCGGATCTCAAGCTCAACAAGCCCGAGTTGAAGGTCGAGATCGACCGCGAGAAGGCTGCTACTTTGGGCGTCGAGATCGACACGATCGGACGGACGCTGGAAACCATGCTGGGCGGCCGACAGGTCACGCGCTTCAAGCGGGACGGCAAGCAGTACGACGTCATCGTCCAGATCGAGGGCGTCGAGCGCTCACGGCCATGGCACCTGTCGGAGATCAACGTCCGAGCACGCTCGGGGCAGATGGTTCCGCTGAGCACGCTCGTCAGCTACTCCGAACGCGTGGCGCCGCGCGAGCTCAACCACTTCAACAAGCTCCGCGCCGCCATCATCTCGGCCAACCTCAACCCGGGCTACGCGCTGGGCGATGCACTGGCCGACATGCGCGAACTGGCCAAGCAACTGCCGTCGCATGTCGGTGTCGACTATGCCGGCGTCAGCCGCGAGTTCACCCAGTCCTCACGCGGCCTTTACGAGGTCTTCGTCATGGCCCTGCTGTTCATATTCCTCGTGCTGGCGGCGCAGTTCGAGAGCTTCGCCGATCCGCTGATCATCATGCTGACGGTACCGATCACCATGACGGGCGCGCTGCTGGCGCTTTGGCTCACCGGCAATACCGTCAATGTCTACAGCCAGATCGGCCTCGTCACGCTCGTGGGGCTGATCACCAAGCACGGCATCCTGATCGTGGAGTTCGCCAACCAGCTTCAGGAAGCTGGCAAGAGCCGGATCGAAGCCGTGCAGGAGGCTGCGGTGTTGCGCCTGCGGCCAATCCTGATGACCACCGGCGCGATGGTACTGGGTGCGATTCCGCTCGCCTTTGCCGGCGGCGCCGGCGGTGAAAGCCGACAGGCGATCGGCTGGGTGATCGTGGGCGGCATGTCGCTCGGCACCCTGCTCACGCTGTTCGTCGTGCCCGTCGCCTACTCCTATCTGGCGCGCGTCAACCGCACCGCGCTGCGCGTCGATGAAGCCAAGCCGTCGAAGGCCTCCCCTTCCCCCCATCCCGCGGAGTAACCATGGACACGAGCCTGCAGACCCGGCCCACCACCGGCTTTCCCTTGCCCGCCGCCGATCTCGAGTCGCTGGGCATCCGGCGCGAGCAGATCGACCGGCTGGTCGCGCGGATCGAACGCCACATCGCCGAGGGCCGCTATCCGGGGTGCCAGATCGCCCTCGCCCGCCATGGCAAGCTGGGGCTGTACAAAAGCTTCGGCAATGCCGCGGCCGAGCCCAGGTCCCGCGCCGCAGCCGACGACACGCTGTGGCTGCTCTATTCGAACACCAAAGTGATAACCGCCGTGGCGCTCTGGGCGTTGGCCGAACGCGGGCTGTTCTCTTTTTCAGACAGGATCGCCGACCACGTGCCGGAGTTCGCCACGAACGCCAAGGGCAACATCACAATCCTGCAGACAATCACCCATCAGGCGGGGTTTCCCAACGCGGTCGTCGGCCCCGATGCCTGGACCGACCACGAGCGGTTGCGCGAGGTGGTCTGCAACTTTCCGCTCGAGTGGTCGCCGGGCTCGAAAGTCCATTACCACGGTCTCAGCGCACACTGGACACTGGGCGTGCTGATCGAGGCCGTCACCGGTCGGGATTTCCGCGACGTCATCCGCGAGACAGTGTGCGAGCATCTTGGTCTTGGCAGCGATCTCTATGTCGGCCTGCCCGAGAACGAGTTCGGCCGCACTGCCGACATGCATGAACCGATGCCGGCGGGCAAAGGCTGCCGCCCCCTCGCCGAAAACAACACGGCGGCGTGGCGCAAGAGCGGCGCTCCGGGCGGCGCGGGCTATGGCACGGCCCGCGGCATGGTCGCGCTCTACCAGATGATGCTGAACGGTGGCGAACTCGCCGGCACCCGGATGGTCTCGCCGCGGCTGCTGCAGTACGCGATCCGCAACCACACAGGCGACCGGGTCGACGAATTCATGGGCATGCCGATGCATCGCGGCCTCGGCCCGCACCTCCGCGGCATCACGGAAAACGTCCGCGGCCTGGGCGGCTTCGCCAGCCCGCGCACCTTCGGCCACGGTGGCGTCGGCACTTCATACTGCTGGGGCGATCCCGACTCGGGCGTTTCCTTCGCCTACATCACCAACAACCGTGTTTCCGATCCCTGGCACAGCAAGCGGCTGGATCTAGTGGCGAACCTGGTACACGCCGCGATCGTCTAGCGGCGCGTCCTATCGGCCAAGGCGCTCGCGCGCACCGGCCTCCGAACCGAGCGAGGCGGCGGCGAGCACAAGGGCCGCCACGGACAAGATCATGACGGCTGCGTATCCGCCGGTCCAGTCATGCAGGAGGCCGCCGAGCCAGGCGCCGAGGAAAC
>CALFRN010000487.1 GCA_937919085.1 uncultured Reyranella sp. | reverse complement strand
GCAGCGCGCCGTCGAAACTCCTGAGGCCGAGCAGGAACTTCAGCGGATGGACCAGGATCGGACCGAGGCAGAACGCCAGGTATCGTTCGGTCAGCGCGAAATCGTGGTTCATCACCGGGTAGGGCAGCGTCACCGGGGGCAGGCGGGTCGCGATGCCGCGATCGATGCGATAGGGCGTGAGCGTCGTCTTCGCGCCGTAGTCGATGCCGAAATTGAACAGCTCGCCGCTGTCGGGGTCGACCTTGGGATGGGCCGAGAAGGCCTTGGCGAGGCCGCCGAAATCCTCGATGCCGTGCGTGTCGAGCGTCGCGGGATCGAGCGCGGTGGGGGGGCCGCCTTCCCACAGCGACAGCAGCCGCTCGCCCTGCATCACCACCGAGGTGTTCGACACGTTGGCCGGCTGGCGGAAGGCATTTCCCAGGGGCCCGAGCGGCCGCATCTTGCCGAAGCCGCGATTGAGGATGCGGCCGGCCTTCGATTCGTCGCGGTAGTTCGCGGTCGCGACATAGCGGTTGCTGTAATGGATGCCGGCGTCGTCGAAGCGGATCTTCGAGATCATGCCGTCGCCGTCGAACCAGTGGGGAAACCACCGGCCGCCGAGGTCGTTGCGGCCCGAACCGTTGCGAAAGAGCGTGCCGCGTAACGCCGCCGGCACGTGGCCGTCGATCTCATCGACCCGGTAATCGTGTTCGTCCGGCAGGGTCCGGAAGCCGGCGCTCCAGGGATGGTTCATCCGGCCGGGGCTATTCGCTGGCACCGGCCGGTGCCGGCGATCCGATGCCGAACTTGTAGGACAGGCCGGCGCGGATCGTGTGCGTCGACGGCTGGATATTCACGCCGCTCACGACCTGCTGCTGCTGGAACTGGCTGTAGCGATACTCGAGTCGCGTCGTCCAGTTGCCGGTCACCACGGTCTCCACGCCCGGGCCGACGGTCCAGCCGTGGAAGGCGGTGTCCTGCGAGGCAAATGCACTGGCCCCGCCGGCGAACGCCGTCGCGGTCGAGGTGACGTTCTGCCCGGCGTAGCCGGCGGCGGCATAGAGCAGTGTCGAGGGCGTCGGCAGGTAGCCGATGCGGCCCATCACGCTCCACGCCCTGTTCGCCTGTGCGGCAATGGTGGCATTGCCGCCGCCGGCCGACAGGCTGGCGGTCGACTGCAGCCCGGACCAGGTGAAATCGCCCATGAGGCCGACCAGGCCTTGCGGGGCGAACTGATAGTCGGCGCCGGCGAAGACCGAGCCGAGCAGGCCCTGGCCCGCGCCCGTTACCGACGCGGACGCCCCGCCGAAGGCGGTGGAAACGCTGTTCACCACCGCGCCGCCGCCGCCCGCCACGCCACCGTAGACGCCGGTCCAGTTGGTGACCGCGGGTCGCGTCGTGGCCGGCTCATCGGAGGACGGCGGGGTGATGCCGCCAAAGCGGTAGGCGAGGCCGGCACGGATCGCATGCGTGGAGGGTGTCAGGTTGATCGAACTGCCGCCCAGGTTGGTCGTCCCGTACTGGCTGTAGCGATACTCGAGCTTGGCCGACCAGCCGCCCGTCAGCATCGTCTCGAACCCCGGGCCGACGGTCCATCCATGCACGGTGTCGTCGCGCGAAAAGCTCGCCACCGCGCCGCCCG
This sequence comes from uncultured Reyranella sp., assembly GCA_937919085.1. GTDB lineage: Bacteria > Pseudomonadota > Alphaproteobacteria > Reyranellales > Reyranellaceae > Reyranella. The sequence goes on along the minus strand of CALFRN010000487.1, from coordinate 357 downwards.
CCACGGCCGTGCCGCTGCTGTTGATGGTCTGACCGGTGTACCCGCCGACGAGGTAGAGCAGCGTCGAGGGATGGGCCAGGAAACCGGCCCGGGCGAGCACGCTCCAGCCGAACCCGGTAGTGCTCGTGGCCACCGCGCCGGCGCCCGGTACCTGGGCCGAGGCGGAGGATTGGAAGCCCGACCATGTCGCCTCGGCGAGGGCGCCGATGATCGCCTTGGGCAGGATCTGATAGTCGACGCCGCCGTAGATGGATCCCAGTACGCCGCCACCGCCCAGGCCGTCGACATTGAAGGCGGCACCGCCGGCCGATGTATTCAGCTTGTTGACCATGGCCCCGCCACCGAAGGCCGCGCCGA
>CALFRN010000486.1 GCA_937919085.1 uncultured Reyranella sp. | reverse complement strand
TGTAGGACTTGACCAGCCGCGTCATCTCGCGCGCCAGCTTGCCCTCGACCGGGACGGGGAAGAAGAAATCGATCTTGGTTTGCGCAACCGCCGGCAGCGCCAAGGCGAGGATCGACGCAGTGAGCGTTCCGATCCCCAGACGAGCAATAATTGACATGATTGAGCCTCCTAGCCTTTCACTCCACTGAACACGAAACTGTCGACGAACCGCCGCTGGAACGCGACGAAGACCACGGCGAGCGGCGCCATGACAAGGAGCGTGCCTGCCGCCAGCACGCCCCATTCCTTGCCGCCTTCGGCGCCGCGCGTGAACGCGGCGAGGCCGATGGTGAGCGTGTGCTTGGCGGGATCGTTGATCACCATCAGCGGCCACAGGAACTCGTTCCAGTGGGCGGTCACCGAGACGATTGCGAAGGCCACCAGCCCGGGCTGGGCCATCGGCAGCAGCACGTACCAGATGATCGCCCACCACGGCGCACCGTCGATCGCCGCGGCCTCCTCGAAGTCGCGCGGCAGGGCAAGGAAGGTCTGGCGCATCAGAAAGGTGCCGAATGCGGAGGCGAAATAGGGTGCCATGACGCCCGGCAGAGTGTCGTAGAGGCCGAGATCGACCACTGTCGCCAAGTTGGGCACGATCAGCGTCGGCGGCACCAGCATGAGCTGCAGCAGGAAGGCGTAGAACAGCGCGTCGCGACCGGGGAAGCTCAATCGGGCGAAGGCATAGCCCGCCAGGCTGACGGTGACGCACTGAACCGCGAGCACGCCCACGACGACGATGATCGTGTTCACGTAGTAGAGGCCGAACGAGCCGCTCTCGAGCGCGTTGCGGAAATTTTCGAGCGTCTGCGGCGTGTCCGGCACCAACGAGGCCATGTCGGCGCTGCCCACGCCCTCGGGCCGGAACGAGGCGACCAGGGTCCACAGGAACGGCGCCGCCCACAGGAAGGCAACCGCGGCGAGGAAGGCCGCGAGCAGGGCCGGCCACAGGCGCTTCTCAAGCCTTTGCATGTGTGCCCCGCTCCATGACCTGCAGCGAACCCAGCGAGATTGCGAGCATCACGGCGACGCTCAACAGGGTCGCAGCGGCGGCCTTGCCGATCTCGAAGTTCTCGTGCGCCGCCTGGAAGATGTAATAGAGCAGCAGGTTGGTGGAATTCGACGGCCCGCCTCGGGTCAGGACGATGACGTGGTCGACGCTGGTGAGCAGGTTGATCAGCGCGATGACGACCACAAAGCTGGTGGTCGGCACCAGCGCCGGCAGGATGACGTAGCGCAGCCGCTGCCAGGCGTTGGCGCCGTCGATCATCGCGGCCTCTAGGGTGTCGCGCGGAATATTCTGCAGCCCAGCGATATAGAAGAGCATGTAGTAGCCGGCGTTCTTCCACACCGTGAGGCCGATCACCGACCACAGGGCAATGTCAGAATCGCCCAGCCAGTTGGGTCCGTTGATGCCGATCTTGGCGAGGTAGTAGTCGAGCAAGCCGAGGCCAGGCAGGAAAATGAAGAAAAACAGCGAGGCGGCGGCGACCAGAGGCACCAGCGAGGGGAAGAAGAATACGGTGCGCAGGACCGATGCGAAGCGGGTCGAGCGCTGGACCGCGAGGGCAAAAGCCAGCGCCAGCACGAGAGTAGGCAGCAGCGTGCCCACGGCATAGATGAGGTTGTTGAGCGCGGCTTGCCGGAACGCAGGATCGGCGAACACCTTAGCGTAATTGCCCATTCCGACGAAGGTCGCGACCGCCGCGCCAGTGCCGTGCGGCTGGTCGTAGAGCGATTCGATCGCGACCCTCACCACCGGCAAGTAGGTGAACAGACCCAGGAACAGCAGCGACGGCGCCAGCAGGGCGTAGGGCAACCAGCGCACGCGCAACGGACGGCGCCGCGCGCGCCCCGACTCGATTACCAGACCGTTCTCGATACGCTCGAAGGCACGGGCGTTGCTGGCCAGACTCATACTCACCTCGCGCTGGTGAATAGGCAGGGCCAAACAAGGTCGGATGACAAAATCTTTATGCCTCGGTGACGGTGCTCCGGCGACGTGGGGATAACGCAGTCGCTGTCACGATAACTTCACGCCGCGCCCTTCGATCGGTAACGCGGCCTGACGATGGTGCGCCTGTTCGCGAGTGCACACATGTCTTCATCGACCGCTCAAGACGCCGAGGCGCCGGGCCGGCGCCAGAGGTGGCTTTCCCTTCTTGCCAAGGCACCGTCTACTCGCCTCGAGGCCTTGTGGAGCGGCATCGATCGGGTGCCGAGCTACACCATGTTGCGCCGCCCCGAGATCGGTCTGGTGATGGTCCAGGGCCGCATCTCCGGCAGCGGCGATCCCTTCTGCGCCGGCGAGATGACGGTGACCCGCGCCGCCGTGCGGCTGCAGGGTGGCCAGATCGGCATCGGCTACGTCGGCGGCCGCAAGCCACGCCAGGCCGAGATCGTGGCCGCCATCGACGCCCTCGGCCATCTGCCGCAATGGCATGAAGAGATCGCGGCGAAGATCGTGACGCCGCTGGCGGCCGAAGCGGAGGCCCATCGTCACCTGGTCGCCGCCCGGGCCGCCGCCACCAAGGTCGATTTCTTCACCGTCGCCCGGGAGGCCGGGACATGAGTTCCGCGCAGGGTAGCCGCGACATCGCGCCGGGCTTCGCCAATCCGCCGCACGAGTCGCAACAGGTCTTCCGCTGCGTGCTCGAAGCCTTCGCCCATCCCGGGCGCATCGTCAGGGTGGCCGATACGCTGGAGGCACCAGGCGGGCTCTGCAGGGCGACGGCGGCTTTCCTGCTTACCCTGGCAGACCGCGACACGCCGCTCTGGCTGGCACCCGAATTCGATATCCCCGAGATCCGTGACTTCGTGCGCTTCCATGCCGGGGCGCCGATCGTCGGCGGCCGGGCCGAAGCGGTGTTCGCCGTCCTCGGGCACGATCAACCTTTGCTCTTCGACGATTTCGCCATCGGAACCGACGCCTATCCCGATCGCTCCGCCACCCTGGTGATCGAGGTGCCGGCGCTTGGCGCCGGTCCCGCCCACCTGTGGCGGGGGCCGGGTATCGACGGTCACGCAAGCGTCGCCATGACGGGTCCCGATGATGGATTCTGGCGCGACTGGACGGCCAACAACGGCCTGTTTCCCTGTGGTGTCGACGTCGTGTTCGCCGCTGGCTCGCACCTGCTCGCGCTGCCGCGCGGCATTACCGTGGAGGGCTGAGCGTGTACGTCGCGGTCAAGGGCGGCGAGACCGCCATCGCCCATTCGCTCGATCTCGTAGCCGACAAGCGGCGCGGCGATCGCGGCATCGCCGAAGTCTCGCTCGACCAGATCGACCAGCAGCTTGGCCTCGCGGTCGACCGCGTCATGACCGAAGGCTCCTGCTACGACCGTGCCCTGGCGGCGCTGGCCATCAAACAGGCGCGCGGCGACCTGATCGAGGCGATCTTCCTGCTGCGTGCCTACCGCACCACGTTGCCGCGCTTCGGCGACTCCGAGCCGCTCGATACCAGCCGCATGGTGGCGGAGCGCCGCATTTCCTCGACCTTCAAGGACGTGCCGGGTGGCCAGGTGCTCGGTCCGACCTACGACTACACCCATCGCCTGCTCGACTTTTCCCTGGCCGCCGCGGGCGAGCGGCCTGCGGCGCCGACGGCGCCGGCCGACATGGCCCCCTCATTGCCGCGGGTCGGCGACATCCTCGAGCGCGAAGGCATGCTCGAGCCGCCACCGGATGCCGGCGGTCCGGCTCATGACCTCACGCGGCAGCCTTTGGTGATGCCGGCGGCGCGCCCCGTGCGGCTGCAGAACCTGGCGCGCGGTGACGAGGGCTTCCTGCTGGCGCTGGGTTACTCGACGCAACGCGGCTACGGCAACAACCATCCCTTCGTCGGCGAGATCCGTTTCGGGTCGGTGCCTGTCTCGTTCGTGCCGGAGGAGCTTGGCTTCGCCATCGAGATCGCGGAGATCGACGTTACCGAGTGCGACATGGTCAACCAGTTCGCCGGCTCGCAGGATGTGCCGCCGCAGTTCACCCGCGGCTACGGGCTCGCCTTCGGCCATGCCGAGCGCAAGGCGATGGCCATGGCGCTGGTCGACCGCGCGTTGCGCGCCGAGGAACTGTCGGAGGCGGTCGCCTCGCCGGCGCAGGACGAGGAATTCGTGCTGGCGCATAGCGACAACGTGGAAGCCTCCGGCTTCGTCCAGCATCTCAAGCTGCCGCACTATGTCGACTTCCAGTCCGAACTCGTGGTCGTCCGTGCGTTGCGCGCCGAAGTCGAGGCGCGCAATCCGGACGCCGCGCTCAGCCAGGCGGCGGAGTAACCCATGCCTGACGTGTCGATCCAGGACGAGGCCTACAACTACGCCTATCTCGACGAGCAGACCAAGCGGATGATCCGTCGGGCCATCCTGAAGGCGGTTGCCGTTCCGGGCTACCAGGTACCGTTCGGCGGCCGCGAGATGCCGCTGCCCTATGGCTGGGGAACCGGCGGCATACAGGTGACGGCGGCCATCATCGGGCGCGACGACACGCTGAAGGTGATCGACCAGGGCGCCGACGATACGACCAACGCCGTCTCGATCCGTCGCTTCTTCGCCAAAGTGGCCGACGTCGCCACGACGACCCGGACCGAGGACGCCACCATCATCCAGACGCGCCATCGCGTGCCGGAGACGCCGCTCAGCGAGGGCCAGATCCTGGTGTTCCAGGTGCCGATCCCCGAGCCGTTGCGCATGCTCGAGCCGCGCGAGACCGAGACGCGCACGTTGCATGCGCTCAGCGAATACGGCGTCATGCAGGTCAGTCTCTACGAGAGCATCGCCCGCCACGGCCGCATCGCCAAGACCTACAACTACCCGGTGCTGGTGAACGGACGCTACATCATGAGCCCGTCGCCCATCCCGAAGTTCGACAACCCCAAGCTCGACCGCAATCCGGCGCTGCAACTCTATGGCGCCGGCCGCGAGAAGCGCATCTATGCGGTGCCGCCCTATACGCCGGTGAAGAGCCTCGACTTCGACGACCATCCCTTCGAGATCGAGACCTGGAAAGAGAGCTGCTCGCTCTGCGGGTCGTCGGAAAGCTTTCTCGACGAGATGATCGTCGATGACTCGGGCAAGCGCCTGTTCCTGTGCTCCGACACCGACTGGTGCCAGGACCGCCAGGAGAAGCAACGGGTCGACGCCGCCAAATGACCGATACGCCCCTTCTCCTGGTGCGCGATGTCACCAAGCGCTTCGGTGGCCGGATCGCCTGCTGCGATGTGAGCTTCGACCTGTGGCCCGGTGAAGTGCTGGGCATCGTGGGCGAGTCGGGTTCGGGCAAGACGACCCTGCTGAACTGCCTGGCCGGCCGGATGACACCGGACGGCGGATCGGTCGCGTACGACTCGGCGTCATCGGGCCTCGTCGACGTTCATCCCCTGAGCGAAGCCCGGCGACGGCTGCTCACCCGGACCGAATGGGGCTTCGTCAACCAGGATGCCCGCGAAGGCCTGCGCATGGGTGTCAGCGCCGGTGCCAATATCGGCGAGCGGCTGATGGCGATCGGTGCGCGGCACTACGGCGAGATCCGCCAGACCGCCACCGATTGGCTTGGCAGGGTCGAGATCGAGCTGGATCGCCTCGACGACCGGCCGACGGCCTTTTCCGGCGGCATGCGCCAGCGCCTGCAGATCGCCCGCAATCTCGTGAGCCAGCCGCGCCTGGTGTTCATGGACGAGCCGACCGGCGGTCTCGATGTCTCGGTGCAGGCGCGCATCCTCGACCTACTGCGTGGTCTGGTCGCGAACCTCAATCTGTCGGCGGTGCTGGTGACTCACGACCTCGGTGTCGCGCGACTGCTGACGCACCGGCTGATGGTGATGCAGGGCGGCCGGGTGGTCGAGGCCGGCCTCACGGACCAGGTGCTGGACGATCCGCAGCACGCCTACACCCAGATGCTCGTCGCGTCGATCCTGCCCGTCTGATGCAAGGGATTTGACCGATGTCGCCCGTCCTCCGCGTTTCCGGACTCACCAAGTCCTTCATTGTGCACGCCCAGGGTGATCTTGCCCTGCCGGTACTGCGCGATGTGGCGCTGGCGATCTCTCCCGGCGAATGCGTGGCACTGGTCGGCCCGTCCGGTGCCGGCAAGAGCACGCTGCTGCGCTGTCTCTATGGCAACTACCGCGTCGATTCAGGCTCGATCCAGATCCATCATGGTAGTGCGCGGGTTGAGCTGGCGGGCGCCGAGCCGCGGGTGACCCTGGATATACGCCGCCGGACCCTGGGTTTCGTCAGCCAGTTCCTCAGGGTCATTCCGCGGGTCCCGGCGGTCGACATCGTTGCCGAACCGGCGATCCGGCTGGGCGCCGCCGAAGCCGAAGCGCGCCGTCGCGCCGAGTTCCTGCTCGGCATGCTCGGCATTCCGCCCCGCCTGTGGTCATTGCCGCCCGCGACCTTTTCCGGCGGCGAACAACAGCGGGTCAACATCGCCCGTTCCCTGATCGTCGACTATCCGATCCTGCTGCTCGACGAGCCGACCGCCTCGCTTGATGCGGCCAACTGCAACGGTGTGGTCGAGCTGATCCGTCAGCGCCGCGACGCCGGGGCGGCGATCGTCGGCATCTTCCACGACACCGCCGTCCGCGATGCCGTTTCGACACGCATTCTCGACGTCGTTCCCCCCAGATTCCCCCCTGGAGCCCCCGTCGGAGTCCAGCCATGAGTATCGAGCTCATCCTGACCAATGCCCGGGTCGTCTCGTCCGATGCCGAGTTTGACGGCACGGTCGTGGTCCGCGATGGACGTATCGTGGAGGTCGGGACCGGCCGCTCGCATGCGCCTTGCGCGATCGACCTCGACAGCGACTATCTCGTGCCCGGCCTGGTCGAGCTTCATACCGACAACATGGAAAAGCACTTTTCGCCGCGGCCCGGCGTGAAGTGGCCGAGCCTGCCCGCCGTCATCGCGCACGACACCCAGATCGCCGCCGCAGGCATCACCACGGTGTTCGACTCCCTGGCCCTGGGCGACGTACGCGGCGACACCGACCGGGTGATGAACCGCGAACGCATGATCGACGCGGTGCGTACGGTAAGTGACCGGCGGATGAGCCGCGCCGAGCATCGACTCCATTTGCGTTGCGAGATCGTGGCCGACGATGCCGTCGAATCGATCGATCGTTGGATCGATCTGCCTCTGGTCGGATTGGTGTCGATCAACGACCACACGCCCGGCCAGCGTCAGTTCCTCGATCCGGAGAAGCTCAGGCACTATCACACCAAGAAGTACGGCATGACCAATGCCGAGTTCGATGTGTTCAGCGTCCGCGCGATCGAGCTGCACCACAAGAACGCCGCCCGCAACCGCAGCGAGGTCGTGGCCCGTGCCCGGGCGCGGGGACTGCCGATCGCCAGCCATGACGATGCCACGCGCGCGCATGTCGAGGAGGCGGTCGAGAATGGCATGACCATCGCCGAGTTCCCGACGACCAGCGAAGCAGCTTCCGCGTCGCGCGAGGCGGGGCTCTCGGTGCTGGTTGGCGCGCCCAATCTGGTGATGGGCGGCTCGCACTCCGGCAATATCGCGGCGATCGATCTCGTGCGCGACGGCCAGGCCGACATCCTGTCGTCGGACTATGTGCCGGCCAGCCTGATGGAAAGCGTCTTCAGGCTGCCGTCGAGCGGGGCCGGCATTTCCCTGCCCGAGGCGGTGCGCCTGGCATCGCTCAACCCGGCGCGCGCCGTCGGCCTCGGCGACCGCGGCGAGATCGCCCCCGACCGCCGCGCCGATCTGGTGCGGGTCCGCGTGCTCGACGGCGCCCCGCTGGTGCGCACGGTGTGGCGCGAAGGCGAGCGCGTGGTCTGACGATGCCGCCTCTCGTCGATGCGCCGCTGTTCTACGTCATGGGGCCGTCAGGCGCCGGCAAGGACTCCGTTCTGGCACGGGCCCGCGCCCTGCTGTCGGCCGACGGCTCCACCGTCTTCGCCCACCGCTACATCACGCGGCCGCCGGAGACGTCGGGCGAGAACCATGTGGCGTTGAGCGAGGCGGAGTTCGCGCTGCGGCGCGCTCACGGCCTGTTCGCCTTCCATTGGCAGGCGCATGGCAACCATTACGGCATCGGCCGCGAGATCCACGCCTGGCGAAAGGCCGGCCTGAGCGTCGTCGTGAGCGGCTCGCGCGAGCATTTCCTGAACGTGGCCGGCGTCGATCCGGACACCTATCCGGTACTGATCACGGCACCGGCCGAGCGGCTACGCGAGCGCCTGGCCGCGCGCGGCCGCGAGGACGCAGCGGGCGCGGCCCGCCGCCTCGAGCGCAGCGACGCCTATGACGTCCACGATCCGCGGTTGATCACGATTTCGAACGACGGACCGCTGGACGAGGCCGCCGCGGCGCTGGTCAGGGCGATTGCCACGTCGCGGTCCGCACCCGTCGCCCGCCTCCGAGCCTGAAGCGTGCAAGGACGGTGAAGGGCCGGCCCGGCGCCGGCTGGCGGAAAATGCAGAGATCCCTCACCGCCAGCGGCTGTTCGGTGACGGCGGCAAAGCGCTGCCGCAGCACCGCCGCGACCGTCGCGCGTTCCTTTTCACAGGCGATCCGCCCGGTCAGGGTGAGATGGAAGCGCCATTCGTCGAACAGGTAGGGATAGCCCCAGCGCACCAGGAGTGCGTCCTGCCGCGGCGAGAGGCCGGATGCGCGGCGGCGGGCGAATTCAGGCGCGCCGGTCGGCCGGCGGAACTCGTCGAGCTCCACGACACAGCGATCGGCGAGAGCCTGCAGATCGGGGCAGCGGGTCGCGGGCACCAGGGCGAGAAAATCGGACAGCTCGGCCAGTTCCAGGGACGGTACTGCGAAGGCCCGTTCGCCGTTGGCGAACCGGCCGACCGCGTCGACGAGGTCGCGTTCGGACTGGTCGTCGGCCAGGACAAACGGCGGCTTCAGCGTGCCGTGAAAACCATAGAGGCAGGGATCCGCCAGGATCTCCGACAGGTGCTCGGGCGACAGGCCCGGCACGGGACGGACGGCGCATGTCCTGCCGGTTTCGGGGTTGCGCCCGAGCCACCGGCTCGCCGTCGTCGCCAGTTCGTCGCCGGGGCGCGGTGCGTAGTAGAGGGCGTAGCGGGGAACGGGCGCCGCCGAGGCGGCTGCGTCGCTCAAGTGGCCCTTCCTTGCGCGCCGATGACGGCGAAGCGCACTTTTCCGGAAAGCCAGTCGATGGTGGCCACGGTTACCAGGATCATCAGGATCAGGAAGGCCACTTGCGGCCATTCGGCTTGGGCGATCTCGTTGGCGAGATAGAGGCCGATCCCGCCGGCGCCGACGATGCCGATGATGGTGGCCGACCGCGTGTTGCTCTCGAAATAGTAGAGGACCTGGCTCAGCAGGACGGGCAGGACCTGGGGCAGCACACCAAAGCGGAAGCCCTGCAGGTCGGAGCCCCCGGCGGACAGCACGCCGTCGACGGGCTTCCTGTCCGACGCCTCGATGGCCTCCGAGAACAGCTTGCCGAAGGTGCCGAAGTCCGATGTCAGGATCGCCAGAATGCCGGCGAACGGTCCAAGGCCCACGACGTTGATCCAGATGAGCGCCCAGATCAGCGTATCGACGCCGCGGATCGTGTCGAGGAAGCGGCGACTGGCGAAATGGATGATCCTGTTCGCCACCACGTTTTTGGCGGCGAGCATGCTGACCGGCAGCGCCAGCATCGCCGCGCCGAGCGTTCCCAGGAAGGCGATCGACAACGTCTCGCCGAGCGCGCCGATGTAGTTCCAGAGCTGGTTGCCGGGACTGGGCGGGATCATCAGGCTGACCACGAGACCGAGCTTGCCCAACCCGTCGATGAACTTCTCCGGCGAAAAGCCGAAGCGCCACAGCGCGTAGAAGGCGAGGCCCGCTGCCAGCACCACGACAGCGGGCGGCAGCAGGCGTGTCTGGAGCGGTGCCCGGAAGGCCGTTGGATAGCGGCTCTTCAGGCTGGCGCGGTCGGCGTCGGCGCGGGCACGCAAGGGGCTCACCGGGGAAGTCATCGGCCGTCCAGACTCAGGAGTTTGTGGCGAAGGATCTCGGTCAGCCAGTCGATGAGGAATACCGTGCCGATCACGATCACCAGGATGGCGCTGACGTCGGCGTAGTAGAACTGTCGGATCGACGAAATGAGCTCCTTGCCGATGCCGCCGGCACCCACGAAGCCTAGGACCGTGGCACCTCGGACGTTGATCTCGAAGCGCAGCAGCATGTAGCTGACGAAGTTCGACACGACCTGCGGAACCACGCCGAAGCGCACAGTCTCGACGTACGTCGCGCCGGTTGCCGTCAGGCCCTCGACCGGCTGCATGTTCACGTTCTCGACGACTTCCGAAAACTGCTTGCCCAGCGCGCCGGCGGTGTGGATCGCGATGGCGAGAACGCCGGGCATCGGCCCGAAGCCGAAGGCGTAGACGAACATCAGGGCGAACACGATCTCCGGCACCGTGCGGCAGAATTCCAGCGTGCGGCGGGCCGTGAAGCGCAGCAATCCGGACCGCGTCAGATTGGCGGATGCCAGGAAGCACAGGCAGAACCCCGCGACGGCCCCGGACAGAGTACCGACGTAGGCGATGAGCAGGGTGTCCCAGAGCAGTGCCAGCCAGCCATCGAAATTCCAGAACCACTCCCCGAGGTCGGCGAAGAAGGTTTCCAGTCGCAGCCGCGGCAGAATGTCGTGGAAGTAGCTGACGAAGCGCGGCAGGCCATTCCAGAACTTCACCAGATCGACTTGGCCCGCCCAGCCGGACAGCAGCGACAGGACGATCAGCAGCCCGATTCCGCCGATCATCCAGCGCCGCTTCGCTGCAACGGCCTCGGCATAGGCCTGCGCCAGCGGCGCGATCTGCGCCGGCGGCAGGGTCGGGACGGCTCTCACCACAACCCCTCAAAGAACGGGGGCCGCCGAAACGGCGACCCCCAGGTCCGGGCGCAGACCATCAGCTCTTCTTACGACGCAGTTCCTCGAGGAACTTGTTGAGCTCGATGAACTCGAGATAGTCTTTGTGGCCGACCGGCACGAAGGCGAGATCCTTGCCGTCGGAAAGCTTGTCGAACGCCGCCTTGTCCTTCTTGTGGGCATTGTAGAAGGCGTCCGAGATCGCCTTCTTCAGCCCGTCGGGCATGTCGTTGAGATAGGCAAACGGCGAGCCGGCGAGCAGCGGCGACTTCCAGACGATGCGGAAATCCTCGTACTTCATCGGCGTGCCGTCAGCCTTCTTCAGCATGCCCTTGTTGAGCATGCGCGTGAGGTTGGAATCGGTGTCCGAGTTCCACCAGTTGGCCGCGGCATCCACCGTTCCCTGGGTCATCGCGACCACGGCGTTCTCGTGGCTGCCCGTCACCTGGGCGACGGCGAAGAACTTGCCGGGCGCCTTGCCTTCACGCGTCATGAAGAAGGTCGGCGCCTTGAAGCCGGAGGTCGATTCGACGTCGACCAAGCCAAGCTTCTTGCCCTTGAGATCGTCCAGAGTCTTGTAGGGACTGTCGGCCTTCACATAGACGACGGAGTAGTAGCCGATCGAGCCGTCCTGGTTCTGCGTGGTGCCGAACGCGACGGTGTTGCCGCCGGAGACGGCGTATGCGCGGGCGTAGGAGCCTGGGCCGAAGAACCCGACATGGATCTGGCGGTTCTTCATGCCTTCGATCACCGCGGTGTAGTCGTTGGCGACGCGCAGCGTGACTTTCGTGCCGAGTTCCTTCTCCAGATATTTCGCGAACGGCGTGTAGCGATCGACGACGCCGCTGGCATTCTCGGCCGGCACGATGGCCAGCACGATCTCCGGATACTTGGCCTTCCAGTCCTGGGCGAAGGACGGACCGGAAGCGGCGAGGGCAAGCGCGCCCGCTGTGAAGGCCAGCGCCGAACGTCGATAGATCATGGCAACACTCCGATGGTTGGTTTGAGGGGACGCGGTCCTTGGCGGTGTCATGCGACGGCAAGCGACGGACGCAGATCCTGCGCCGGCAGAGGAAGTGCCGTGCCTGCGGTGTCCATGACCTCTCCGGCATCGAGGCCGTAGAGTTCCCGCGCGACGTCGTCGGTGAGTGCCTGCGGCACGTCGTCGAACACGACCCGCCCCTGGGCCATGCCGACCAGCCGGTCGCAGTACATCCGCGCGGTGTCGAGCGAGTGGAGGTTGCAGATGACCGTGATGCCGAAGTGCTTGTTGATGCGCAGCAGTGCATCCATGACGACCTTGGTGTTGCGCGGATCAAGCGAGGCGATGGGCTCGTCCGCCAGGATGAGGTCGGGCTCCTGGACGAGGGCACGTGCGATGGCGACCCTCTGCTGCTGACCGCCCGAGAGCGTGTCGGCCCGTTGCGCCGCCAGTCCGGCCATGTCGAACTGGTCGAGTGCGGAAAGAGCGATGGCGCGATCGTCCTCGCTCCAGAGCTTGAGCAGTGCCTGCGTCGTGCCGACATGATTGAGCCGACCCATCAGCACGTTATTCAGGACGTCGAGCCGTCCGACCAGATTGAACTGCTGAAAGATCATGGCGCAGCGGGCACGCCATTCACGCAACGGTCGGCCGCGCAGCGCCGTCACGTCGACATCGCCGAACCGGATCGACCCCTGCGACGGGTCGGTCAGGCGGTTGATCATGCGGAGCAGAGTGGACTTGCCGGCGCCAGAGCGGCCGATCACCCCCACCATCTGGCCCGCCGGCACGGCGAGCGAGACCTGGTCGACGGCGCGCTTGTCGCCGAAACTCTTCACAACGCCTTCCAGCCGCAGCATCGGGACCTCGATCGTTCGCCTCTTCGGCTGGTACCGGCCGCAGACTGC
>CALFRN010000485.1 GCA_937919085.1 uncultured Reyranella sp. | reverse complement strand
GTTGCTGTCTACTTGCTATTGGCGGCGGCGGGTCATGACATCTTTAGCCGATCTGTTGGCGAGCGTCTTCGACCGACGCAAGGTGTGGCCTGCTCCTGCAAGACCTAGCGAGAAATCAATCGCCGAACTGGCGTTCGAGCTGGTCGGCAGTGCAGGGGAAGCATCAGGACTCGCGTCGGCTGCTGAAATATTGACGAGTTACTCCTCGCTTGACGACACAGGCAAGCTTGCCTTCTTCCGGATGTTGTCAGTCGAAATGGACATTTCCGCAGATAGGGTGCGTCAAGCGCTGGATTTGTACGAGGCCTCTCCTTCAAAGGCCACCTACCGAGACTTCGCCGCCGCCGCAGAGCCGCCGCGGCAGGAGTTGATCCGCAGGCTGAACAGGGTGCCTGGAGCTACAGGCGGTCTGGTGCGTATGCGGGCCGATTTGCTGCGTTTGGGCCGGGGCGAGCCGGATCTCGAAGCACTGGACTTGGATTTCCGGCATCTCTTTGCGTCTTGGTTCAACCGCGGTTTTCTGGTGCTACGACCGGTCAGTTGGGAAAGCCCTGCACACATCCTCGAAAAGATCATCGCCTATGAGGCCGTTCATGCGATCGACAGTTGGGATGACTTGCGGCGACGGCTCGAGCCTGCAGATCGACGTTGTTTTGCTTTCTTCCATCCAGCTATGCCGGACGAACCGCTGATCTTCGTAGAAGTCGCCCTTACACAAGGCATCGCACAGTCGATTCAATCGCTCTTGTCTGAGAACCGCAAGGAAAAGCCTGTAGCAGAGGCGGATACAGCGGTATTATATTCAATCTCCAATTGCCAACCAGGACTCTCAGGAATTTCATTTGGCAATTCGCTTATCAAGCAAGTCGCTGCGGACCTTTCGCAAGAGCTGCCCGGAATCCGGACCTATGTGACACTTTCCCCAATACCAGGATTCGTTAGGTGGCTTTCCGAAACAGGCGTTAATGTAAAGTCTGTCGATGGAAAGACACTTCGCGCGCTTGGAGCGTACTTTTTGGCCCAAGCAAAAGATCCGAGCGGAATGCCCTTCGATGCTGTGGCTCGTTTCCACTTGGGCAACGGGGCGATTCTCCATCAAGTTCATGCCGATGCGGATCGCTCTGAGAAGGGTCTCGGACAGTCTGCAGGCCTGATGGTCAACTATCTCTACGACTTGGGCCGAGTAGCACAGAATCATGAGCGGTTCGCCACGACAGGTGAGGTCGCCACCTCACCTCAAGTTCGTGCGCTTTGTGCGCAGGCAGAGAAATTTCTTCAAATGGAAAAGACAGCATGACCAATCCACTCTTTGATCGATTGTTCGGCAAGCATACCGGCAACAGCAAACCGTTTTTGAGACTAGTAGACGGGACCACCGTTTCGTATGCCGATTTTCTTGGTCTAGCCGCGCAGATTGCTCATCTTTTGGCACAAAGCGGACTGCAAGCCGGTGATCGTCTAGCAGCTCAGGTTCAAAAGTCGCATGAGGCTTTGGCGCTTTATGCTGCTTGCGTCCAAGCTGGAGTGGTTTTCCTACCGCTGAACGTTGCCTACACCACTGAAGAGTTGAACTATTTCATCGAAGACAGCGGCGCGCGGATGATTGTCTGCGACGGCAAGGTGGCAGCGGCGTTGTCACCTATCGCCACTCGGCTTGGGGCTTCTCTGGAAACACTGAACCAGGATGGAACTGGGACGTTGATGGAAAGCGCGCGGGTTATGCCGGAAGCGTTTCCTACGGTAGATCGTTCATCTGAAGACCTTGCAGCATTGTTATACACCTCCGGGACAACTGGGCGCTCAAAAGGTGCCATGCTAAGTCAAGGAAATCTCCTGTCGAATGCTGAGACTTTGGCGAAGGAGTGGCAATTCACGCCTGACGACGTGCTGTTACACGCCCTGCCAATTTTTCACACACACGGTCTTTTTGTGGCGACCAATGTGACCTTGGCTTCAGGGGCATCGATGATCTTCCTGCCTCAATTCAATGTCGATCAGTTGGTCGGGCTTATGTCCGAAGCAACAGTTCTGATGGGTGTTCCGACCTTTTACACACGGCTGTTGGACCACCCACAATTTGATCGCCATCGAGCCTCCGGTATCCGACTGTTTGTGTCCGGCTCAGCGCCACTTCTTGCCGAGACCCATGTCCAGTTCGCAGACCGTACGGGGCACCATATCCTCGAACGTTACGGGATGACCGAAACCAATATGAACACGTCAAATCCCTATGATGGTGAGCGGCGCGCGGGCACGGTCGGACTACCTCTTCCAGGGGTGGAGGTGAAGGTAACTGACCCCGAAACCGGCGCTGCTCTGCCCGAGAACACTGTGGGACAGATTGAGGTTCGCGGACCAAACGTATTCAAGGGCTATTGGCAGATGCCCGAGAAAACCGCCGCCGAGTTAAGAGGCAACGGGTTCTTCATTACTGGCGATCTGGGGAAGATAGACGAAGACGGCTACGTCCACATTCTGGGGCGCAACAAAGATTTGATCATTTCCGGCGGATACAACATCTATCCCAAAGAAATCGAACTGGTGCTGGATGCCCAGCCAGGCGTGCTCGAAAGCGCCGTCATCGGCGTGCCGCACCGTGACCTGGGCGAGACAGTCATCGGGTTGATCGTGGCCGCGCCCGGCCAGTCGCAGGACCTGGAGCAGATCATGGAGGCGATTCAGGGGACGCTTGCACGATTCAAGCAGCCCAGACGGCTCATCGTTGTGCCGGAACTACCGCGCAATGCGATGGCCAAGGTGCAGAAAAACATTCTTCGGGAACAGTTCAAGGATGCAGTCCATGCGATCTGAAGCGGTTCTCAGAGCAACGAAGCTCGAGGTGTCCATCGCGAGCTGAGTTTGGAAAGACCACGGTGACCTTCGAGGAGGAAGGCACCGCAACTTAGGAAACCAAGGGAGGAGAAACTTATGAC
>CALFRN010000484.1 GCA_937919085.1 uncultured Reyranella sp. | reverse complement strand
TGGGAGTTGAGCAGGGCGGCGGCGAAGACCTCGGGATAGTAATGCTTCACGTACGAAGAGTCGTAGACGAGGATGGCAAAGCTCGCGGCATGGCTTTCGGGGAAGCCGTATTCGCCGAAGCCTTCTATCTGCCTGAAGCAACGTTTGGCGAAGTCGCGTTCATAGCCGTTCTTCACCATGCCCTCGATGAACGGAGTCTCGAACTTGTAGATGGTGCCGTTATGGCGAAACGTCGCCATGGCGCGGCGCAGCCTGTCGGCTTCCTCCGGTTCGAATCCTGCGCCGACGATGGCGATCTGCATCGCCTGCTCCTGGAACAGCGGCACGCCCAGTGTCCTTTTCAGGACGGCTTCAAGTTCGGGCTTTGGATAGGTGACGGCAGCCGGATTGGCCCGGTTCTTCAGATAGGGATGAACCATGCCGCCCTGGATGGGCCCCGGCCGCACGATCGCCACTTCGACGACGAGATCGTAATATTTGCGCGGCTGCAGGCGCGGCAGCATCGACATCTGCGCGCGGCTTTCGACCTGGAACACGCCGACCGATTCGCCCCGGCAGAGCATGTCGTAGACTTCCGGGTCCTCGTCATCCATGCCGAGCGCCAGCTTCTCGCCGTAGTGCTTCTCGATCAGGTCGAAGCTTTTCCGCAGCGTCGTCAGCATGCCGAGCGCCAGCACGTCGACCTTGTAGATGCCCAGCACATCGAGGTCGTCCTTGTCCCATTCGACGACGGTGCGGTCTTCCATGGCGGCGTTCTGGATCGGCACCAGCTCGTCGAGGCGGTCGGCGGTCAGGACGAAGCCGCCGACATGCTGGGAAAGATGACGCGGGAAGCCACAGAGGGCCGTCGACAGTTCGAGCGCCAGCATGAGGCGCGGGTCGGTGGGATCGAGACCGGCCTCGCGCACATGATCGACTTTGACGCCGCTCGAACCCATGCCCCAGACCGTGCCGGCCATCACGCCCACCGTGTCGGGCGAGAGGCCGAGTGCCTTGCCGACCTCGCGGATGGCGCTGCGGCTTCTGAAGGAGATCACGGTGGCCGCCAGGGCGGCCCGCGAGCGACCTTTTTCGTTGTAGATCCACTGGATCACTTCCTCGCGGCGTTCATGCTCGAAATCGACGTCGATGTCGGGCGGCTCGTCTCGCGCGTTGGAAAGGAAGCGCTCGAACAAAACCTCGACCTTGTCGGGGTTTACCGAAGTGATGCCGAGGCAGTAGCAGACAGCGGAGTTGGCGGCCGATCCGCGGCCCTGACAAAGTATCTCCTGGCTGCGGGCAAACTCGACGATCTCGTGCACCGTCAGGAAATAGGGGGCGATGCCCTTGTTGTTGATGAGTTCGAATTCACGCCGGATCGTATTGGCGACTTTGTCCGGAATTTTTCCGGGGTAACGCCACTTCGCGCCAGCCCAGGTCAGGCGAACGAGCTTTTCCATCGGCGTCTCGCCGCCTTCATAGACGATCGGGTACTGGTACGTGAGGTCCCTGAGCGAGAAGTTACAGCGCTCGGCGATCTCCTGCGTGGCCGCGATGGCGCGCGGATGGCGGCGGAACAGCCGCGCCATCTCCTCCGGTTCCTTGAGATGGCGCTCGGCGCTGGCGAAGCGGCGGAAGCCCAGTTGATCGACCGTGCAGCCGAGCCGGATGGCGGTTGCCACATCCTGCAGCGCCCGCCGTTCCGGCACGTGATAATGCACGTCGTTGGTGGCGACGAAGCCGACCTTCATTTCCGCGGCGAGATTGTCGAGCCGGGCGAGCCTGCGGGCATCGTCGCCGCGGAACAGCATCGTACCGGCAAGATAACAGCGGTCGCCGAACAGGCAGGCGAGCGCGCGCAGGCGTTCGCGAAAGGCCGGATCGTCGGGCAGGCGCGGCGGCAGGACGATGGCGAGAATGCCTTCGGCACAGGTGGCGAGATCGTCGAACGTCAGATCGCACTGTCCCTTTGCGGCGCGACGATTGCCTGCCGTCAGCAGGCGCGACAACCGCTTGTACGCCCCGAGATCGGTTGGATAGGCCAGGAACGAGTAGCCGTCGCGCGTCTCTATGCGCGAGCCGACCAGAAGCTTGATCCTGTCGGGATCTTTCCTGGCATTGCCGCGTGCCGCTGCAAAGGCCCGCACGACGCCCGCCAGGGTGTTGCGATCGGCGATGCCGATGGCGGTATGGCCGAGTTCTATCGCCCGCTCAACCAGCTCGCCGGGGTGCGAGCCGCTGCGCAGGAAGCTGTAGTTGGTCGTGACCTGCAGTTCGGCATAATCCATGGCGTCACGCTGCGTCGAGTTCGTGAATGCGTGAAAGCGGCACGCCGCGCAGCGCAACGCCCTCGGCCCGTAGTGCCTGCAGGAAGGTCTCGTCGGTGCTGACCAGCGGCGCCGCGGCGGCCTCCGCGCAGGCAGCGTAGAAACAGTCGGGCACCGGGCGGCGGCATTGCAGTGCCAGGGCGAGGGCACGATTGCGCAATCGGGACGACCCGATGAATGCCGAGATGAAAGGCGGCAGGGCGATGTTGCGCACGATGGGCGCTGCCTGTTCGGCCGCGATCTCGCCGCGCGCCGCCTTTCTCCAGGCGAGGTCCGCCACGCCGGCGATCAGGATATCGGGAGCGATCATTTCGTGATGGTTGACCAGCAGCGAACGCGCCTGCAGCCGCAGCGGCTCCTCGATGAACCACTTGATGGCCACGCCGGGATCGACGACCACGATCATCGCCTACCTCTGGTGCGCAGCAGTGCGGTGCCGGGAGTCATGGCGGCGATGCGGTCGGCCTCGGCCAGGGCATCGAGGATCAGCGGCTGGCGCGAGGCATGGCTCAGAAGATCGCGCAGTTCGGCCTCGAGCGAGCGGTCTCGGGTGCGCGCGCGTGCCTTGAGGCGGGCGATGATGGTGTCGTCGATCCTGCGAACGGTCAGTGTGCCCATGGCGTTCTTCCTCAGGCGCAGAAACCATGGAGGAACCACCGTGCCGTCGGCCGGCCGTTGGTGGCAAGCGCGTAGGGCCCGTCGCGGAACAGCCAGAAGCGGCCGCCGTCGTCGTCCTCGACGCGGTA
>CALFRN010000483.1 GCA_937919085.1 uncultured Reyranella sp. | reverse complement strand
TATTATTGACACTCAATGGCCTCTGCGCGGAACCTGCCCCGTAATTGCGTTTGAAACGCGCGTCTAACTGTTGTACCCGCTGGCGGTTTCCGGCCAGCGCGTTTGGAGTGTACGGATGATCATGAAACTTTCTCACGCGGCAATTCTGATGGCAGGCGTCCTTGCGTTGGGCGGTTGTAAGTTCGACTCAGCAAGAACCGCTGCGCCTGCGGCCAAGATTGCAGCGCCTGACTATCAGGCGCCTGTGCCACCCAGTCCGCCCGTGGCAAACACTCGTGCGTATTGTTACAACGAGTCGGATCTCACCACCGTCCGTTCCCGCATGGTGCAGCAGGAGCTCGTCGTCGCGACCCTGCAGTGCCAGAATCCCGGCGGCACGCGTGCCTTCGAGGGTCATTACGCAAGCTTCATCGGCAAGTACCAGTCGGAACTCAGCACCAATGCGCAAGCACTGGCGCAGGTGGCCAGGGCCAAGCGGCTCAATATCGATGTCTTCGTCACCGAGGTCGCAAACCGCACCGCACAGCGCGCGCCGGTCGACCCGGAATTCTGCTCGCGCAGCAAGCGGGCATTGGACTGGGCACTCGATCCGAAGGTTTCGTCGCTGGCGCAGGTGCCGCCGCCCTACGATCTCGGTCCGGAGATGAATATTTTCGCCTGTCCGGCACGGTAACCGGCCACAGACATTTGTCGGGCACGATAAAGGGGCGGTCCCAAGGGACCGCCCTTTCCAGATCGGAGCGGCGCTCCGATCTATTGAATAACGGCCCCGACCAGCCGGCTTTCCGGCTCGTGTAAACTCCCCAGCGCAACGACGGTTTCTAAATGTGCTGTGCTGCTCGGTGCCCGGTCGGCCCGCGCGGCAAGTCGAAAGGACCTGACGTGGCTGCCCGCAGGACCGCCAGATAGCCTGGCTGGATCTCCATTTGACGGCCGCGGCCCGTCGCAAGCAACGCCCGATGGGCGGCCGGCAGGCGCCAGCACGGCACGAACATGAACAAGTGGTGTTCGAGGTGGAAATTGACCCAATAGGGCGCGAGAAGAAGGCGCACCACGGGGTTGGCGTAGGTCGTGCGCGTGTTGCGTAGGGGGTCGTCATTGTCCGGCACCACGGCATGCTCGGCAATGTTCCGCACGCGGCTCGCCAACTGGTACCAGGTTGCCAGCGGCATCAGCCAGAGCGCCGGATAGAGCCACCAGTACCCCAATGCCGCGAGCGCGCCGAACATGACGAGATTTGCCGTCAGCGCCCTCTTTTCCTGGCCCAGGAACCTGCCCAGGCGTTCGACACCGGATCTGCCGGTTGGGCCAAGGGCGCGGGCGATCTGTTCTCCGCGGCGCTGATAGGCAGTTCGACCTGTGAGGTCGCGCAGGATCTTGCGCTGCAGGCTCTTGCGGCTGATCGGGAATGCAGCCGAGAGGCCGAGATCGGGGTCATCGGCCTGCTGCGTGAAGCGGTGATGCTTCAGATGGTAGGGCCGGTAGAGCGCCAGGCTGGTGAAAACGGGACTGGCACAGAACCATGTGGCCACGCCATCGTTGAGGTACCGATTGGCGAACAGCAACCCATGCGCACCATCGTGCATCAGGATGGCAAGCCCGAGCTGACGGCCGCCGATCACCATCACGCCGATCAGGAATGTAAGGGGGTTGGGCCACCATGCGAACAACGCCATGCTGCCGGCAATCAGCGCCCAAGCATGCAATACAAGCAGTAGCCCCGCAAAGTTCGACTTGCCGCGCAGGTGCCTCACCTGCTCGGGCGTCAGGTAGTCGCTGACTTTGACCACGGTCGCGTGCATGCCAATCCCGCTGTAAAACTGGGCAGGCTTCACCACACTGTCAACGCTGGCAGCAAGCCGCTATCTTTGGAATTGCATGCAGACCCGGACCATCCGCACCGACGTACTCGACCTCGCCTACGAGGAGCACGGCCCGCCCGAGGGCGCTGCCGTCGTTCTGCTGCACGGATTTCCATACGCCCCACGCTGCTTCGACGAGGTCGCCCCGCCGCTGGCTGCGTCAGGCTGCCGCGTCCTGGTGCCGTACCTGCGCGGCTACGGCCTCACGCGCTTCCGGTCGGCCACTACCCCTCGGTCCGGCGAACAGGCGGCGCTGGGTCACGACCTGTTGCAATTCATGGACGCACTCGGCATTGGGCGGGCGTCGCTCGCCGGCTTCGACTGGGGCGGCCGCGCCGCCTGTGTCGTGGCGGCATTATGGCCCGAACGCGTGCGTTGCCTCGTGAGCTGTACCGGGTACAACATCCAGAATATCGCTCGGTCAGTCGAACCGGCCCCCGCCGAGCAGGAGCATCGATACTGGTACCAGTACTATTTCCACACGGAACGCGGGCGGACGGGCCTCGATCGGAACCGCCGCGACATCTGCCGGCTCCTTTGGAAACTCTGGTCGCCCGGCTGGAGCTTCGACGAGACGACGTTCGAGAAATCCGCCCTCTCGTTCGACAATCCCGACTTCGTCGATGTGGTGATCCAGTCCTACCGCCACCGCTACGGCTACGCGCCGGGCGACCCGGCGCTCGCCGGCATCGAGGCGCGCCTGGCGGCAGGACCGGAGATCGCCGTGCCGACAATCAACCTGCATGGCGGCAATGATGGTGTCGGACCGGCACCGAAGATCGATGGAAATGCAAAATTCTTCACCGGCGTATATGAAAGACGCCTGATCCCGCGTGTCGGGCACAACGTACCGCAGGAAGCGCCGTCTGATACGGTTGCGGCGGTGCGCGACTTGATGAAAGGAACTACGGAATGAGCCACATCGCCCTGATAGGCGCCACCGGGAACATCGGCAGCCGCGTGCTTGCAGAGGCGCTCAGCCGTTCGCATACGGTCACCGCCATTACGCGCGACCCGCGCAAGCTTTCGGCCCGCCCCGGCATGACTGTCAGGGCCGCAAGCACGACCGACCCCGTCGTGCTGGCGCAGGTCCTCAGCGGCCACGACGTCGTCGTCGTGTCGGTGAAGTGGAACGAGAACGAAGTCGGCCGGGTCATCGACACGATCCGCAAGTCGGGCGTGAAGCGCGCCCTGTTCGTCGTCGGCGCCGGAAGCCTGATCCGCAAGGATGGCCGTACGCATTTCGACCACATGCTCGACAAGGGCGTGCAACCGCCGACTTCCAAGCCGGCGATGCTGGCACTGGAAGCCATCCGCGAGATCAAGGATCTCGAGTGGACAGCGATCTCACCCGCAGCGGCCATTCCGGCTGGCCAGCGCACTGGCAAGTTCCGCCTCGGCCTCGATCAGTTTCTCGTCGACTCCAAGGGCGAGAGTCGCATCAGCCGCGAGGATTTCGCCATCGCCATCCTCGACGAAATCGAAAAGCCCAAGCACATCCGCAAGCGCTTCACCGCTGCCTATTAGCTATTCAAGCGTCTCCAGCAGCCGAGCGCAGAGATAGGTGCGCGGCACCAGCGACGAATAGTAGATCTGCTCGTTGGCGGCATGCGCGCCCTTGCCGTCGGCACCGAGCCCGTCGAGCGTCGGGATGCCGAGTGCGGCTGTGAAGTTGCCGTCGCTGCCGCCGCCGGTCAGGGGTACGTCGTTCAGCTCCTTGCCGATCTCGCGGTAGATCGCCTGGGCCTTGCCGAACAGATCGGCGATGCCGGGGTCCTTCTGGTAGGGCGGCCGGTTCATGCCGCCTTCGACTGTGACCGCGACGTCGGGGCCGATTGCCTCCAGCCCGAGAAACCAGTGCGTCATCTCCTCGGCGAGCTGCTGGCTCGGCACGCGCAGGTCGATTTCCGCCTTGCATTCCGCCGGCACGACATTGACGCCGGAGCCACCGCTGATCAGACCGACATTGCAGGTGATGCCACGGGCATAATCGGTTTTGCCTTCGATGCGCAGGATCTGCCGTGCCATCTCCAGGATGGCGCTGCGGCCGTCCTCGTGGCGGACACCGGCGTGGCTGGCCCGGCCCTTCACCGTCATGACGAAGCGGCCGACACCCTTGCGCGAGGTCACGACCTTGTCGCCGTCGCGGCCCGGCTCCATCACCAGCGCGTACTTGTGGCCCTTGGCCGCCGCCTCGATGCGGGCGCGCGAGGTCGGGCTGCCGACTTCCTCCTCGGGGATGAACAGGAAGGTGATCGGCAGCCTCGGCTTCTTGCCCTGCCGGACCAGGTGGCGCAGCGCGTAGTAGGCGATATAGCCGCCCGCCTTCATGTCGTAGATGCCGGGCCCGAAGATGCTGTCACCCTCGCGGCGCACCTTCAGCTCCCTCTCTATCATGCCGATGGGATGCACGGTGTCGAGGTGGGCCAGGACCAGGATGCCCTTGCCATCCCCATCGCCAGCGCTCCATCCGGGTGGTGTCTTGCACTCGAGGATGTCACCGAAGCCGTCGCGGCCGGGAATGCGTTCGAGCTTGAGGCCGAGGTCGCGAAACTGCCCCTCGACATGATCGACGACCTTGTTCACCGCCCCGGCGTCGTGGCTCGGGCTTTCGATGCTCACCCACTCCACGATGCCGCCCAGGACCTCGTCGGCATCGATCCTGGGTTCGTTCTTCATCTTGTCGACAGCCATCAGATCGGATCCCAGGTGAAGTACTCGGGCGAGCGCTTGAGGTCGGTGAAATAGGGCTTCATTGCCGGCACCGCGATCTCGTCGATCGCCTCCAGGGTCCAGCCATCGGACATATGCACGGATCGTACCGGCCGATTGGCGTTGAACAGCATGATCTCGTTCATGCGCACGCCGAAGATCTGCGAGCTGACACCTGCGGCCTGGGCGGCATCCGACAGCAGGAACACCGCCATCGGCGCGATCTTGGCCGGGGTCATCTTCTTGGAACGCTCCAGGCGCGCCTTCTGCGCATCGGTATCTGCGGGGATGGTGCCGATCATGCGCGTCCAGGCGAACGGCGAGATGCAGTTGGAGCGGACATTGAACGCCGCCATGTCGAGCGCGATCGAGCGCGACAGGCCGATGATGCCCATCTTGGCCGCCGAATAATTGGCCTGGCCAAAATTGCCGACGAGGCCCGAAGTCGAGGTAAAATGCACGAAAGCGCCCGACTTCTGCTCCTTGAAATAGTTGGCGGCGGCGCGGCTCACGTTGAAGGCACCATTGAGATGCACGTCGATCACCATCTTCCAGTCCATGTGGCTCATGCGATGGAAGATGCGATCGCGCAGGATGCCGGCATTGTTGATGACGCCGTCGATCTTGCCGAAGTTCTCGACCGCTGCCTTGACCATGCGCTCGGCACCGGCCGGATCGGTGACGCTGTCGCCATTGGGCACCGCCTTGCCGCCGGCCGCCGCGATCTCGTCGCAGACCTTCTGTGCCGGCGTCGTGCTGCCACCACCCTCGCCGTCGACCGCACCACCGAGATCGTTGACCACCACCTTGGCCCCTTCCTTGGCCGCCAGCAGTGCCATCTCGCGGCCGATGCCGCCGCCCGCGCCGGTCACCAGCACGACCTTGTCCTTCAGCATGTTCGTCATGATCTTTCCCTCTGTCCTTACGATTCCAGTTTCGGGGCACCCGCGCCCGGACGCAACAGCCGTGCGCTGAGCAGCGTCGCGACCGCGAAGGGTGCAAGGCCCAGCACCATCGGCATGGCAATGTAGTGGCTGCCAACCACGCTCAGCATCGCCACCGTCACCGTACCCATGGCACCCATGCCCATCTGGGCCAGGCCGGCCAGCGACGACGCCGTGCCGGCCAGTCTGGGATACATGCCGACCGCGCCGGCATTGGCGTTGGCCACGATCATGCCCGTTCCGAAGCTCAGCAGCATGTGGGGGCCGATGATCGCCCACCAGGTGACAACCCCGGCCAGCGAAAGCGCTGCCATGATCAGCAGTGCCGCAACGTGGAACCAGCCGGAGAAGCCGATGATCGCCGCCGGGGCGACGCGACCGACCAACCGGTTGTTGACGAAGGTGCCGGCGGTAAAGCCACCGACCGAGAGCAGCACGATCAGCCCGAATTCCTGCGGCGAGAAGCCCAGGCTTTCCTGCAGGATGAAGGGCACGCCGGCCAGCATGCCGAAGTTCATGGCGAAGGCGAAACCCAGTGGCAGGATGTGGCCGAGAAAACGCCGATCGCGCAGCATCTCGGCCGAACCGCGCAGAAGGCCGACGAGATTGATGCGTTCGCCGCGGAACTTGTTGGTCTCGCCGAGCCCCAGCAGCGCGACCAGGAACAGGATCGTGCCGAAACCGCCGACGAACCAGAAGGTCGCCCGCCACCCCACCCACGCGCCGAGGAAACCGCCGATGGTCGGCGCCAGCGACGGCGCGATGTTCTGACCGAGCGAGATCCAGCTCATGACCAGCGGCATTTCCTTGAAGGTGTAGGCGTCGCGCGTCAGCGCGCGGCCCAGAACCGATCCCGAGGCCGCGCCCAGCCCCTGCAGCACGCGCAATGCGATCAGATCGCCGACCGAACCGGCGAACGAACAGCCGAACGTCGTGGCGGTGAAGAACAGCAAGCCACCAATCAGGACCGGACGGCGGCCGTAGCGGTCGCTCAGCGGGCCATAGAAGAGTTGGCCGATGGCAAAGCCCAGCATGTAGGTCGTAAGCGTGAGCTTCACATTGTCGGGGGTCGCCGCGAGATCGTGGCCGACCGACGGCATGACCGGCGTATAGATGCTCATGGTCAGCGGGCCAAAGCTGCCCAGCGCCACCAGCAGGGCGATGTACGCGGCCGACCGCGGCACCAACGTCACGTCAGTTTCGCTTCCGCAGCACCTTCGGCGCCGAAATCGCCGCCCAGGGCGCCGCCGAGCGGCATCGCCTCCTGGGCGCGCGTCATGCGCGGGTAGTAATGCCGGAACGCGCCGCGAATCTCGTCGAACGGGATGTCGGCGAAAACGCCGCGGTAGGCCAGATACTCCATGTGACGGCGGCCGGAGAGGTCGAACGGATGGTAGATCGAATCGCCCACCGCATCCCAGTCGAGCGGCTTCAGGCCGAAGCGCTCCGTGAGTTCGCGATTGAAGGCCGGCGTCGCCTTCACCCAACGGCCCTCCAGCCAGACGTCGGTGTAGCCATGGTAATAGAAGACATCGTTGCCCATCAGTTCGGCCAGCCTCCGGGTCGTCATGTGGTTGCGGACATCGGCGTAACCAACGCGGGCTGGAATGCCGGCGGCGCGGCACACGGCGGCCATGACGCCGGCCTTGTTGACGCAATATCCATGCCCCGCCGCCAGCGTCGTACTGGCGCGATAGGCCTCGCGCTTCATCGGCGTGTTGTAGGGGTCGTACCGGAGGTCGTCTCGCACGGCGTAGTAGAGCCGGCGCGCCCGGTCGCGATCGGAACCCTCACCTGCCATCCGCCGCGCATGGGCGACGATATCGGGGTGCTCTGAATCGATCAGTTCGCCAGGCCGCCGGTAAGCCTCGAAGTCGGCGCCGTCGCGCACGACGTCGTCGTCCGAGGTCTTCAGGGAATCATAATTCATGCCGGGCGTTGTTTACTGCAAGAGACGGGAAAGTCCATGAGCGAACCCGCGCAATTCACCCATGCACTTATGGCGCGCTTCCGGCGCGTGCAGCCACCCGGCAGACACCTTCTCTACAATGACGGCGGTGCGTCGTCGGACGATTTCACGAGAAAATGCGCGTTGGCGGTGGCGACCGGCTTGGAACGATCGTCCTGCCAGGCTTCGGCGAAGACGTTCACCATGCGCCTTCCCTGCTTGGTGACGGTGGCGTGTGCAACGACATCGACCGGTCGTGCCGAGCGCAGGTAGTCGACCGTGATGTTGACGATCTTGGGTACCGTGTCGGTCTCGGTCTCCCACAGCAGATGGAAGATCGCCGTCATTTCCAGCATGGCGCCGAGCGTCCCGCCATGGATCGCCGGCAGGAACGTGTTGCCGATCAGGTCGCTGTGATAGCGCATGCGGGTCAGCAGCTCGCCGGTGCCGTTCTCCGGCGCGATCTTCATCCAGCGCGCATAGGGGATCGCCTCGGCGAGGCGTCCGACGTCACCTGATTTACGCGCCTCGGCCAGGCTCTCGAGCAGCGCGCTCATACCTCGGTCTCCGCGCCGATCGATTGCGCGCGCGTCACCCTGCCCTTGGTGCCCAGCATGAAGGTGCCGGCGGCGGCGGCGATCGGGTCCTTCGGATCGCCATGATGGGCGAAGGCGCGCGTGAAGGCGACGGATCGCGTGACCCGGTAGCACTCGGCCTCGGCGATCACCGGCTTGCCGGGTTCGGCCGGCCGCACATAGTCGATGCGCAGATCGAGGGTCGCGAAGGGTTCCGGGTTCTTGAGCATGGTGGCTACCGACATGCCGCAGCAGCCGTCGAGCATCGCCGTCAGCGGCCCGCCGGCCAGGACGCCGGTTTCGGGATTGCCCACGAACTCCTCGCGCCAGTCGAGCTGCATCGAGGCGAAGCCCCTGCTCGCGCCGATCACCTTCAGGCCCAACGCCTTGTTGTGCGGAATAGCGTCGGAGAACCATTTCTGGAAGAGCGCGATGCGTTCGTCCTTTTCCATCTAGAACCCCATCTGGCGCGCGGCGAGGTCTTTCATGATCTCGACCGAGCCGCCGCCGATCGACATCACCTTGGTCTCGCGGTAGATGCGCTCGACCTTGGCGCCGCGCAGGTAGCCGGCACCGCCGAACACCTGCATGGCTTCGTTGGCGCAGAACTCCATGGTCCCCGTGGCAAGATTCTTCAGCATGCAGATCTCGGCCACCGGCTTCTCGCCCTGCCCGACCCGCCAGGCCAGCAGTTCGAGCGTCGACCTCGCGGCATTGATACGCATCGCCATGTCGACCAGCCGGTGGCGCACCACCTGGTTGGCGATCAGGGGCTTGCCGAAGGTGTGGCGTTCGCGGGCATAGGCGGTGGCCTCGTCGAGGCAGACCTTGGCGTAGCCGCAGGCGCCGGCCGCCATGCCAAGGCGTTCCTGGTTGAAATTCAACATGATGCCGATGAAGCCACGGTTCTCCTCACCGATCAGGTTCTCGGCCGGCACCCGCACATTGTCAAAGAACAGCTGGGCCGTATCGGAGGCCCACCAGCCCATCTTCTTGAGCTTGGTCCGGGCGAAGCCTTCGCGGTCGCGCTCGATCAGCAGCAGCGACACGCCGCCGGCGCCCGGGCCGCCGGTACGCACCGCGACCGTATAATAGTCGGCACGCATGCCCGAGGTGATGAACATCTTCGAGCCGTTGACCACATAATGGTCGCCGTCGCGGCGAGCGGTGGTCTTGAGGTTGGCGACGTCAGAGCCACCCGATGGCTCGGTGATGGCAAGCGCACTGATCTTCTCGCCAGCCAGTACCTCCGGCAGAACCTTGCGCTTCATCCACTCCGGCCCAAGTGCTGCGATCGGCGGGGCGCCGATGGTGTGGCTGTTGAGGCTGGCGTTCAGACCGCCGCTGCCGTGACGGGCCATCTCCTCCGCCTTGATGATCCCGAAGAACGGATCGGTCGGCACGCCGCCATACTCCTCCGGAAAGCCGAGCTGCAGCAGGCCGGCGGCCGAGGCCTTGCGGTAAAGCTCGCGTGGAAACTCCTCGGCCTCGTCCCACTGGTCGACATGGGGCATGAGTTCGCGTTCGACGAAGCGACGAACCGTGTTGCGAAACGCCTCGTGCTCGTCCGAGTAGAAGGGAGACGGTGGCCCGCCCAACGGGCGCAACTGGGTGGCGAGCGACATGGAATTCTCCGCAGCAGACGTGTGGTTCGGCCACAGTACCGTTCCGGCAACGGAAATCCATTGACTCCCGGATGAAGGGCCATGTCTTATGGCCCCGCTTCATGAAACGGGCCAAGAAACGAAACAAGCGCAGCGCCGCAAAACGGCCAGAGTACAGGGTAAGGGAATGCTCGATTTCATCCAGCAGCTGGTGAGCGGTATCGCGCTCGGCTGCGTCTACGGCCTGATCGCGCTGGGCTTCGTGCTCATCTACAAGGCAACCGAAGTCGTCAATTTCGCCCAGGGCGACCTGATGATGTTGGGCGGCTTCTTCGTCTTCACCTTCATCGGATTGATGGGCCTCGACTACTGGCTCGGCTTCCTGTTCGCCGTCTGCGGCATGGCGGTGTTCGGCATGGCCACGGAACGCATCCTGATCCGGCCCATCCTCGGCTATCCGCAGTTTTCCATCGTCATGGCGACGATCGGGCTCGGCTATTTCCTGCGCTCGATCGCCGGCATGATCTGGGGAACCGACGATCTCAAGATCGAGACGCCGTTTTCGGCCGGCGTCGTCAGGATCGGCGATCTCGTGCTGGCGCACGACAAGCTCTCGGTGATCGTGGCCACGGTGATCCTTTGCGCCGTGCTGTTTGCCTTCTTCAACTACACGCGGCTGGGCACCGCCATGCGCGCGACATCGGAGAACATGCTGGCGGCGTATTACATGGGCATCCCGGTAAAGCGCGTGGTTTCCCTGATCTGGGCGATCAGCGCCGCCGTTGCCGCCACCGCGGGCGTCCTGCTGGCGCCGATCACCTTCATCCACTCCAACGTCGGCCTGGCGCTGGGCCTGAAGGCCTTTCCGGCCGCCGTGCTGGGCGGCTTCGGCTCAATTCCGGGCGCGGTGGTCGGCGGCCTGATCATCGGCGTCATCGAGACGCTGGCCGGCTTCTACCTGCCCCAGGGCTGGAAGGACGTGATGCCCTACATCGTGCTGCTGGTCGTGCTGCTGATCCGGCCGCAAGGCCTGTTCGGCCCCAGCATGCGCAAGAAGGTCTGACCCATGCGTTTCATCTTCAAGACCGATTACGACCAGGACATCCGCATCCTCAAGCACAGCGGCTACTGGTGGTCGTACGGCATCCTGCTCGCCGTGATGGTCGCGACCCCCTATGTGCTCGGCAGTTACATGCAGAGCCAGCTCGTGTTCGTCTTCATCTATGCGATCGTAGGCGTGGCACTGATGATCCTGACCGGCTTTACCGGCCAGGCGTCGCTCGGACATGCGGCGTTCCTGGCGATCGGCGCCTATACGGCGGGCTTCATGCAAAGCCTCGGCGTGCCGTTCATCGTCTATTTCCCGCTCGCCGCGGTCCTCACCGGCGTCGTCGGCGCGTTGGTCGGGTTCCCGGCGCTGCGCCTGCACGGCATCTATCTGGTGATCGCCACCATCGCTTTCGCCTTCATCGTCGAGGAGGTGCTGGCGCGCTGGGAATCGGTGACGCACGGCAACGAAGGCATGCGCGTACGCACGCTCGACCTGTTCGACATCCCGATCCCGCGCGACAGCGACGCCTTCTATTTCCTCTGCCTGCTGGTGCTGGTCGGCGTCTCCGTGCTGGCGCTCAACCTTCTGCGCTCGCCCACGGGCCGCGCCTTTATCGCCATCCGCGACAGCGAGACGGCGGGCAAGAGCATGGGCATCGACCTCGCCGCCTACAAGGTCAAGTCGTTCGCCATCAGCGCCGCCATCACCGGCATGGCGGGCGTCCTGTTCGCCCACAAGATGACCTTCATCAGTCCGGAAATGTTCACGCTTCTGCTGTCGATCGAGTTCATCATGGTGATCATCATCGGCGGCGCCTTCGGCGTGCACGGCGCGATCTTCGGCGCGATCTTCATCGTCATGGTCGACCCCTTCCTCACGGCACTGAAGGACGACGTACCGGTGCTGGTCTCCAGCATCGCGAGTTCGCTCGGCATGGCCAAGGAAACGGCCACGGACCTCCGCGACGACCTCTCGCGGATCGGATCAGCGGCCGGCCTGAAGGGCGCGATCTACGGCCTGATCATCATGATGTTCATCCTGTTCGAGCCTTACGGACTCTACGGGCGTTGGCTCAAGGTCAAACTCTTCTTCCAGCTCTTCCCGCTCTACAAGCGCGCGACGTTCAAACGGCAGAAGACCTACGTGAAGTCGGAGCGCAACCGATGAGCTTCTTCACGGTCGACGGCATTTCCCTGCAGTTCGGCGGCCTCAAGGCCGTCGATGACGTGAGCTTCAGCGTCTCCAAGGGCGAGATTTTCACGATCATCGGCCCCAACGGCGCCGGCAAGACCTCGATCTTCAACCTGATTTCGCGCCTGTACAATCCGACGTCGGGCCGACTGTCCTTCGAAGACAGCGACATCACGGAAGTGCCGCCGCACCAGATCGCCAAGCTAGGCATCGCGCGCACCTTCCAGAACATCGAACTGTTCGAGAATGCCAGCATGCTGGCCAATCTGCTGGTCGGGCGGCACTGCCACGCCACGACAGCGCTGTGGCAGGACATGCTGTTCATGCCATCGGTCCGGCGCGCCGAGAAGGCGCACCGCCGCAAGGTCGAGGAGGTGATCGAGTTTCTCGACCTCCAGGCCTACCGGGACAAGATCATCGCCGGCCTGCCCTACGGCGTGCGCAAGGTCATCGAGGTGGCACGCGCCCTGTGCTCCGAACCCAAGCTGATACTGCTCGACGAGCCCTCCTCCGGCCTCAATGTCGAGGAAACCGACGACATGTCGTTCTGGATCCGTGACATCAGGAGCGAACTCGGCATCACCGTGCTCATGGTTGAGCACGATATGAGCCTGGTGAATCGCGTTTCGGACCGCGTGCTGGCGCTGAACTACGGCAAGGTGCTGGCCTCGGGCACGCCGTCCGAGGTGCAGGCGCATCCCGACGTCATCGCGGCCTACCTCGGCGCCTGAGCGGAGCAACCATGGCCCTCGATACATCCGACCCGATCCTCAAGGTCTCCAACATCGAGAGCTACTACGGCCCGATCATGGCGATCCGCGGCGTCAGCCTCACGGTGCCGCGCGGCAAGATCATCACGGTGCTGGGCGCCAACGGCGCCGGCAAGACGACGATCCTCAAGACGATTTCGGGCGTGCTCGACCCGCAGAAGGGTTCGATAGAGTTCGAAGGCAAGCCGATCCAGCGCATCGACGCCGACAAGATCGTGCGCCTGGGCCTCAGCCACGTGCCGGAGGGCCGCGAAGTCTTCCCGTTCCTGTCGGTGCGCGAGAACCTCGCGATGGGCGCGTTCCTGCGCAGCGACCGCGGCGGCATCGCGCAGGATCTCGAACGCGTGTTCGCCTATTTCCCGCGCCTCAAGGAACGCATCGACCAGCCGGCGGGCTCGCTGTCGGGCGGCGAGCAGCAGATGCTGGCGATCAGCCGCGCCCTGATGAATCGACCCAAGCTGCTGCTGCTCGACGAACCTTCGCTCGGACTGTCGCCGCTTCTGGTCAAGGAGATTTTCACCATCATCAAGCGGGTCAACGCCGAGCAGGGCACCTCGATCCTGCTGGTCGAACAGAACGCCAAGATGGCGCTGGAAACCGCACACTACGGCTACGTGCTCGAGGTCGGACGCGTGGTGATGGACGACACCTGCGAACGGCTGATGGACAGCAAGGACATCCAGGAATTCTATCTCGGCGCCAAGGATGAAAGCGCACGCGGCGAACGCCGCTGGAAGCGCAAGAAGAACTGGCGCTGAAGCGGGAGGCGAGGAGACCATGGCCCAGCAAGCGACGCTCACCGTTGCCGACACCCTGCCCAGGAGTTTCGTCCTGTCGTGTCGAACGCGCGGCGACAAGCCGGCGATGCGCGAGAAGCTCTACGGCATCTGGAACGCCATCTCCTGGAACCAGTGGCTGGAACGTTCGCGTGCCATCACCTTCGCCCTGCACTCGATCGGCTTCCGGCCGGGCGATGTCGCCTCGGTGCTGGCGAACACGGTGCCTGAGTGGAATTACGCCGACTTCGGCATCCTGTGCGCCGGCGGCGTGTCGTCGGGCATATACCCCACCGATTCGGCCAGCCAGATCGAGTACCTGATAAACGATTCACGCACCTCGGTTCTGTTCGTCGAGGACGACGAACAACTCGACAAGGCACTGGAGGTCCGGGAGCGCTGCCCGACGCTGCGCCAGATCGTGGTGTTCGACATGGATGGCCTCACGACCTTCGACGATCCGATGGTGGTGTCGCTCGACGACTTCACGGCGACCGGCCGCAACTACGCCAACGGCAAGGACGGCCTGTTCGACGAACTGGTTGCTGCGCGCAAGCCGGAGGATCTCGCGATCCTGGTCTACACTTCGGGCACGACCGGACCGCCGAAGGGCGCGATGCACAGCCATCACAATGTCGTCTACACGATGCAGAACTGCATGCACCCCGAGCTTTCGCTGAGCTGGCAGGAGGGCGACGAGCGGCTGGCCTTCCTGCCGCTGTGCCATGTCGCCGAGCGCGTTGCCGGCAGCTACTACTCGATCGCCACCGGTGTCTGCAGCAACTTCGCGGAAAGCCCGGAGACGGTGCCGGACAATATCCGCGAGGTGCAGCCGACCCTGTTCGGCGCCGTCCCGCGGGTCTGGGAAAAATTCTACGCCGGCATCATGATCGCGCTCAAGGATGCGACTCCGATCCAGCAATGGGCCTACAAGCAGGCGATCGACGCCGGTTTTGCCATCGCCGATGCCCGCATCGCGCGGCGCGAACCTTCGGCTTTCGCCCGGCTGCGCTTCGAGGCCGCCTACTGGCTGGTGCTGAAGAACCTTCGCAAGATGATCGGCCTCGACCGCTGCCGCTGGCTGTTCACCGGCGCGGCACCGATCTCGCCCGAACTGATCCGCTGGTACCTGGCACTAGGCCTCGACATGTACGAGGTCTATGGCCAGACCGAAAACTGCGGACTGGCCACGGCGATGCCTGCCAACGCCATCAAGCTCGGAACGGTCGGCAAGTCGGTGCCGTACGGCGAGGTCAAGATCTCGCCGGCCGGTGAGATCCTGATCAAGGGCGACATGGTATTCATGGGCTACCTCAACCAGCCCGAAAAGACGGCCGAGACCGTCGACCGCGAAGGCTGGCTGCACACCGGCGACGTCGGCATGATCGACAACGAAGGCTACGTGAAGATCACCGACCGGATGAAGGACATCATCATCACCGCCGGCGGCAAGAACATCACGCCGTCGGAGATCGAGAACCAGCTCAAGTTCTCGCCCTATATCAGCGACGCCGTGGTGATCGGCGACAAGCGGCCCTACCTCACCTGCCTGATCATGATCGAACGCGAGACGGTCGAGAAGTTCGCCCAGGACCAGGATGTGCCGTTCACCAACTACACCAGCCTGTGCCGTTCCAAGGAAGTGCAGGACCTGATCTGGGCAGAGATCGAGCGGGTCAACACCAACTTCGCCCGCGTCGAGACCGTCAAGCGCTTCTTCCTGATCGAGCAGCAGCTCACCCCCGAGGACGAGGAACTGACGCCGACGATGAAGCTCAAACGGACCTTCGTGAACAAGAAATACAAAGACGAAATCGATGCGATGTACAGGGCCCAGGCGGCCTGACGGCGCATCCGGCGGGCCTGCATTTTCATCGCCGGTCATGCCATATTGAACTCAAGCCGGGGAGAAACCGGACGGGAGAGGGTTGGCGCCCGCTTCTCCCCCTCTGGAAGCAGGGCGCCATATTGGAGGAGGTTACGCATGAGACTGAGCATTCTTAAGGCTGCACTGCTGGGCGCCGCGTTCGGGCTCGCTGCCCTGCCGGCGTCGGCGCAGACCAAGGTCACCAACAACGGCATCACGCCGACCGAGATCGTCATCGGCACCCACCAGGACCTCTCCGGTCCGATCAAGGGCTGGGGCGTTCCGGTCCTGAACGGCATGAAGCTGGCCGTCGAGGAAATCAACGCGGCCGGCGGCATCAATGGCCGCAAGCTGCGACTGATCGCCGAAGACAGCGCCTACGACCCGAAGAAGGCCGTGCTGGCCAGCCAGAAGCTGGTCGAGAAGGACAAGATCTTCGCCATGGTCGGGCCGATGGGCTCGCCCACCGTCATCGCTTCGCAGGACATCCTGTTCGATGCCGGCGTCCTGCAGCTCTTTCCGCTCACCGCAGCGGAGTTCACCTACAAGTTCGACCCCAAGAAGCCGCAGGAACGGCTGAAATTCAGCAACCTGCTGCCCTACGTCGAGAGCACCCGCGCGGCTCTCAAGTACATGGTCGAGCAGAAGAAGCCCAAGGCCGTCTGCATCATGTATCAGGACGACGAATACGGTAAGAACGTGTTCGACGGCTTCACCCAGCAGCTCGATGCGATGAAGATGAAGCCGGCGGCGGTCACGAGCTACAAGCGCGGCGCCTCCGACTTCAGTTCGCAGGTCGCCAAGATGAAGTCCGAGAACTGCGACCTCGTCGTGCTCGGAACCATCCTGCGCGAGACGATCGGCGCCATGGCCGAGGCCAAGAAGCTGGGATGGGACGTCACGTTCCTCGGCGCCACGCCGACCAACATCCCAGACACCATCGGGCTCGGCAAGGATACGGTCGAGGGGCTGTATGCCGCCGGCGCCTTCGAGACACCCTATGCCGACACCGCCAAGGGCAGGGTCAAGGAGTGGACCGAAGCCTACAAGAAGATGTTCGGCACCGAGGCCAACACCCAGTCGGTCATCGGCTACAACGCCGTCATGACCTTCGCCTTCTTTGCCGAACTCGCCGGCAAGGAACTGACCGGTGCGAAGATGCTGGCCGCGCTCGAAGGCGGCAAGGCCTACATGGACATCTTCAACTCGCCGCCGAGCAAGTTCTCCAACACCAACCACCTGGCCAACACCATCACCCAGGTGCAGCAGGTCAAGAACGGCCGCTGGGTCGTGATCAAGGACGGCCTCGCCTTCTGACCGGCCCCGTCAACGCACACACGAAACCCGGGCGGGCAACCGCCCGGGTTTTTCTTTGCCGGAGTTTCAAATCCTGCCGGTCAGACCGGCGGTGGCGGCACCGGAACCCTGGCGTCGCGCAGTTTCTGCTGCAATACCGGGATAGCGGCCGCCGTCTCGCCTTCCTGGCATTGCGCGATCGCCACGCGGGCGTCGATGTCGGCTTCCTCCCCGCCCGTCGCGTTGCCGCCGAGGTAGCCTCCGACGTTGGCGACGTATTCACCGTAGGAATTTGCCAGGGTCGAACAGTAGGCTGCGCCCTGCGCCGCCGTCATGCCGGGCGGTGGACCGGCGGTCGTGGTCGTGCAGGCGCCGGCCGCCAGCACGGCAATTGTCCCGGCGAGCATACCGCCCAGGCCTTCACGCAATCTGCGCATCTCCCCCTCCTTCACCGCTTGCCAGGCACGCCGGTCAGGCCGGCGGCGGCGGCACCGGTACCTTCGAATCGCGTAGCTGCTTTTGCAGCGGCGGAATGCCGGCTGCGGTGTTGCCGTCCTCGCACTCGGCAATGCCGTAGCGGGCGTGAATATCGCCCTCCTCGCCACCATTGTAGGTGGTCCCGAGGTCGGAGCCGATATTGCCGACATATTCGGAATACAGGGATGCGAGGGTGGTGCAGTAGGCAAGCCCCTGCGCCGCCGTCATGCCGGGCGGAGGACCGCCCGCCGTCTGGGTGCACGCCGCCACGATGAATGGCGCAACGGCGCCAAATAGAATGCCCTTGAGCTTCGCCATGCGATCCTCCCTGGAGACAAGGCTACTGCAGTTGCCCACCAGTCGCTATGGTCACGTCCGGCATGGACAGCGAACTTTCCGGACGGGTAGCGATCGTCACCGGCGGTGCGTCGGGCATCGGCGCGGCATCGGTGGCCCTGCTGGAAGGTGCCGGCGCCACGGTGGTCGTGGCCGACCTGCTGGGAGCGAACGATGGCCCCGGACGCTTCGTGGCCCATGATGTCGCGTCCGAGGAGTCCTGGAAGGCCCTGCTCGCCGACGTCCTGGGATGCGAAGGCCGGCTCGACATCATGGTCAACAATGCCGGCATCTCCGGCGGCTCTGGCAACATCGAGACCACGACGGTCGAGAACTGGCAGCAGGTCCAGGCGATCAACTCGGAGGGCGTGTTCCTCGGCTGCAAATATGCCATCGAGGGCATGAAGAAGACCGGACCGGGCAAACCCGCCGCCAAGGGCTCGATCGTCAACATCTCCTCGGTCGCCGGGCTGATCGGCGGCGCCGGGCCCACCGCCTATACCGCCAGCAAGGGTGCGGTACGGCTGCTGAGCAAGAGCGTGGCCCTCTATTGCGCCGAGAAGAAGTACGACATCCGCTGCAACTCGGTGCACCCGGGCGGCGTCGACACCGCGATCTTCAACCCGCTTTGGCAGGCGGTCGGCCACGACGAGGGCAAGGCCTTCATCGGCGCTCGCCATCCGATCGGCCGCATGTCCGAGGCGAGCGAACTCGGCGAGGTCGTGCTGTTCCTGGCTTCCGACCGATCGAGCTTCGTCACTGGCGCGGAGATCGTGGCCGATGGCGCCGTCACCTCAGGCCTGATGAGGAAATCGCTCCTTGCCCCGTCTTGAGAACCGGATCGTGCTGATCAGCGGCGGCGCATCGGGAATCGGCGCCGCGACCGCCCGCCTCGTCGTGCGCGAAGGCGGCAAGGTCGTGCTGGCCGACCGCGACGAGGCCAGGGGCCGGGCGCTCGCCGCGGAACTGGGCGCAGCGGTGCATTTCGTCGACCTCGACGTCACGCTGGAGCCGAGCTGGAAGGCTGCCGTCGCCGCGACGGTTGCGACCTTCGGGGGTATCCACGGGCTTCTGAATGCCGCCGGCGTCGGTGTGCGCAACGACATCGAGACCTGCACGCTCGAGGAATACCGTCGCGTCAACGACATCAACGCGCTGGGTACCTTCCTCGGCTGCAAGTCGGTGATCGCCGCGATGCGCGAGTCAGGCGGCGGCTCGATCGTGAACATCTCCTCGGTGCTGGGGCTGCGCGGTGCGGCCCAGGCCATGGCCTACTCGGCCAGCAAGGGCGCGGTACGCGCCCTGACCAAGAGCGTGGCGCTGCATTGCGCCCAGATGAAATACGACATCCGCTGCAACTCGGTGCATCCCGGCTACATCGACACGCCGATGATCGCGCCGCGGCTCGACCAGAACGTCGGCAACATGACCGGCAGGCAGGCGCTCGAGGAGATGCATCCGCTGGGCCGCCTTGGCCGGCCCGAGGAAGTGGCGGCGATGATCCTGTTCCTGCTGACCGACGAATCCACCTTCTCGACCGGTTCGGAATTCGTCTGCGACGGCGGCCTCACCGCGTAGGACGGCTGCCTAGGATTTCATCCCGGTGATCGACGCCGACATGGCGCGCGGGTCGCGCCTCGGC
>CALFRN010000482.1 GCA_937919085.1 uncultured Reyranella sp. | reverse complement strand
CGCTTCGGGGGGTAGGCCGCGCCCTGTCGCCTCTGCGTCCGCCGGGAACTTCCGGCTGCACGAGCTGTACCAGCAGGGTGACCGATTGCTGCCGGCCGAGACCGCAGGCTCCGGCCGGGTTCACCGTGGGGTAGCCGCTTCGCCATCCTGGGCGCCGAGCCGGCACGCGACACCGAAGTGCCGACGCTGGCCGCCAGCACCAGCTTCACCTTGTTGTGACCTCATGCCCGCCCGATCGGCCCATCCGGCCGCTGCCACCGCGCGTACCCAAGGCAGTCACATATCCGAGGCGCCGACATCCAGGGCGCTAGAAGGTGGGAGATGAAGCGGCTGTTCGCTACTTTTTCTGCAGTAATCCTGCTCATTCCATATGGCCCCGAGACATACGCGGCCGATATTGAAGTCAAGAAGAGCGCCACCCCAGCCTCGGTGTCGCGTGGTCCTGCAGAACTGCCGACGCTGCGCCTGACCGGTCCTTTCAGGCAGGGGGATGCCGGACGGATGCAGCAGGTTCTCCGCGACCTCGAGGCAAAATCCACGGCACGTTCCAATGGCACCCCGGCAAGCGCCACCCTGGCACTGGTCGAGTTGAGCAGCCTCGGCGGCGATCTGAACGAGGGGCTGCAGATGGGCTACCTGTTCCGGGAGCACGATGTCGCAACGGTCGTACGCAAGAACGACATCTGCCTCTCCGCCTGTGCGCTTGCCTTTCTCGGCGGCACGTCGAGGAATGGATCGGCGGATCCGACGGCGCGTCAAAGTCTCGAGGTTGGCGGCAAAGTGGGATTTCATGCGTTTTATCTGAACCCCAACAGCGCCCAGTCACCGACCGCCGCGGACCCGGTTCAGGGCAGGCGCCAGGGCTTCAGAGAGGCGAGGGCGGCCACCGCGGCGGTGATGCGCTATGCCGCCGATCTTGGAATCGATCCCCGGTTTGTTGCCCGGATGATGGCCAAGCCGCAGGACGAATTCGAGTATGTCCGTACGACCGCGGAGTTTCTCGATCTCAAGGTCTGCCCCATCGGTCTCGATCGGCCGAAGGTCAGCGCGGAAGAGCAGGCGCTCAGCATCTGCAACCATTCGACCGGCTGGGTCGACCCGGCGCAGGCCTCGCAGGTCAGGACGATGACGGCGCGGCAGGCCAAGCTGTACATGCTTGAGAACGTCCAGCAGAACATGCTGTCGCTGAACGTCAAAGGCGCCTTGTCCGACCAGCTTGCGTCGTACTCGGTCATGCGGGACGAGCAGTCGATCGATGATCTCTACGCCGATCTGCGGGCAGCCGGCGTCCGGTTACCGGCGATCGTCGGCCCGGTGTTCGAGGTGAGCGGCTATCGCAGCGGCAACCAGGAGATGCAGTGCTTCGTGAGCCTTTCTCCGGAAGATGCCGATCGCTACGAGGTCGCCATTCGCCGGCCCACGAAGTGGTCGCACCCCAACTGGTCGGCACCGCGGGACTGCCGTGGGCTCTACCTTCACGACAGGGAAGCCGTGATCAATCCGCATTTTGGGCACGGTCAGTCGTTGCAGCGTCTCACCAGCGAGCGTGACCGAGCGGAAGTGTCCCAGGATCGCCTCTGAGAGTCCGATGGCGCCGCCGCGGCGTCAGCCGGGAATTTCCGGCTGCACCAGCTGGGCCAGCAGGGTGAGCGATTCCTGCCAGCCGAGGTAGCAGGCCTCGGGCGGGATCACGGCGGGAATGCCTTCCTGCACGATGCTGATCTCGGTACCGACCATCACCTTCTTCAGCGTGACAGTGGTCTGCATCTCTCCCGGCAGGTTGGGGTCGTCGAAGCTCGCCGAGTAGCGCAGCCGCTCGCCCGGCACCAGTTCGAGATAGGTGCCGCCAAAGGCGTGGCTCTTGTCGGCAGAAAAATTGCTGAACGACATGCGGTACTTGCCGCCGACCTTGGCGTCCATGCTGTGGACGTGGCCGGTGAAGCCGTGTGGCGGCAACCACTTGCACATCGCGTCGGCGTCGAGGAAGGCGCGATAGATTCGCTCTGGCGGCGCCGTGAGGACGCGGTGGAAGCGGACGGTGCCGGTGGAGGGGCCGGGGGATGTGGCGGTGGACATGATCAAGCTCCTGTCGATGTGAGGGCGGGTTTGTCGTCGTATGCGTCGTGGCGTTGCCACCAGTCGTAGGCCGGCGTCTGCGGCCAGCCCGCGGGCGAGTCTTCCCATTTCTCCTGGCGCCCGAACGGCACGAGGTCGAGGTAGCTCCACACGGTGCCCAGCATCTCGTCGCCCCGGCCGCTGGTGACGTAGCTGCGGTAGACGCTGTCGCCGTCGCGCAGGAAGACGCTCACGGCGGATTTCTCGTCCTCGCCGACCGTGACGCCGAAATCGACATTGAAGTCGCAGCCGTTCGACGAGTACCAGGGCACGGTCCAGCCCATGCGCTTCTTGTAGGCCGCGAGCTTCACCTGGGGCGCCCGCGACACCAGTGCCATCGAAACGTCGCGCGCATGCAGGTGGGAGAGGTGGCCGATGTTGTCGACGCTCATCGAGCAGCCGACGCAGCCCTGCTGCCAGGTCGGGCCGAACATCACATGATAGACGATGAGCTGGCGTCGCCCCTCGAACAGGTCGACCAGCCGCGCCGGCCCGCTCTCGCCCTCGAAGACGTAGTCCTTCCCGATCTTCACCATCGGCAGGCGGCGCCGTTCCGCTGCCAGCGCGTCGCGCGCCCTGGTCGCGGCCTTTTCCCTGGCGCGATGTAAGGCGAGCGCGCTCTGCCATTCCGCCGGCGAGACGACTCGCGGCAACGGGTTCGTGGTCATCGGGCTCGTGGTCATCGAACTGGCTCCTTTCCCAGAAGGCTTTCGAGATAACGGCGGAGGTGTGCCAGGTTCCCGCGCGCGACCGCGGCATCCTGCTTGGCCTTGGCGAAGATGAACGAGCCCTGCAGCACGGCCTGGATGAAGTAGCCGACGCTCTCGGCGGTCCATGCGGCGTCGGGCGCGTACTTGAGCCGCGCCGCCTCGATGTCGCGCGTGAGCATGGCGACATGGGAGGACATGCCGCTATCGCAGGCCGCACGCACCGCCGGATGCGTTTCGTAGGTCTCCTGCACCAGCGTGCCCATCAGGCAGGTGAACTGCGGTACGGTGTGGTCGAGCAGCTCGCGGCGGAAATCGAGATAGCCGAACAGGCGGTCGCGCGGATCGGCGGCGGCGGCGTAGGGCGCGGCGGCGAAGATCCCGTCGGTCCAGCTGTCCCAGTGCGCCACCGCCTCCAGCACCATCTCTTCCTTGCTTTTGAAATGATGGAAGAAGCTGCCCTTGGTGACACCGGCCGCGGCGCAAAGGTCGTCGACCGTGGTGGCGGCATAGCCCTTGGTCCGGACGACGTCGGTTGCCGCTTCGAGGATTTTCAGGCGCGACTGGTGGAGGGCTTGGGGCGTCATGAGCGCAACATACCGACTAGTTGGTATGTTTGTCAACCGGCAATTAAATCAGCGAAATCGCCGCTTCCACGGTCCAGTCATCCGGGGAGATGGCGCAGCGCGGCGTCTGCCGAAGCGCGACGGGCCGCAGGGGTCATAAGCCTCACCGGTGGCCTGCAATCCCTTCATCTCGGGCGAGAGGCCTCAGATCGCCCCTCAGACGATCGTGACCTGCCGCGGCATGCCCACGGGACCGAGGCTGCCGTCCCGCGCTTGGCGCGCCGACACCATCGTGAAGCGGATGGTTGACTGTCGGGTACCTGTCGTTCGCCGTGGGCGCAGCGGATCAGGCCGTTGTCATCAGGCCGGCCAGCGCCGTGTAGGTCTCGGTCCAGGCCGATTTCACCTCCGGGGTGAAGTCGGCCCCGAGACCCTTCTCCAGGGTCCACAGCAGGGCGGCGCCGACCGGTGCATAGTGCGCCGCCGTCACGCCATAGCCCTTATGGCGTTCGCCGAGCGCCTTCACGGCCGGCAGGATCGTCTCGAGCTTGTGCAGGTTGGTGACCGCGGTGCCGAGCATGCCCATCAGCTTGGCTTTCTGCTCCGTCATGTCCTGCGGGAACATGGGCCGCACCTCGGGCGCGATCTCGAACAGGCGGCCGTAGAACAGGTCGG
The DNA here is from genome assembly GCA_937919085.1 of uncultured Reyranella sp. GTDB lineage: Bacteria > Pseudomonadota > Alphaproteobacteria > Reyranellales > Reyranellaceae > Reyranella. The sequence continues at coordinate 9,470 of CALFRN010000482.1, read as the reverse complement.
CGGCGGTGGCCGCGATCGGCACCACTTTCTTGAAGCTCGTCTGGACGAGTTCGATCTGCTGCGGTGTCATCGGCGGAGTCTCCCGGGTCAGTTGAAGCCTTCGGTCACGAACGGTGCGCCATACCAGCGCTGGGCGACGAGCTCGGCCAGGAGGACGGCGCCGTAGACGGTGAGTCCGACGAGGCAGAGCAGGCCGAGGGCGGCGAAGGTCAGCGCGCTGTCGGCGTTCGCCGCGGCGAACATGATGATGTAGCCCAGCCCCTGCTGGCCGGTGACGAACTCGCCCACGATCGTGCCGATCAGCGCCATGGTCATGCCCATCTTCAGGCCGGCGAAGATCGACGGGATGGCAAACGGCACGCGCACGGAGACGAAGGTGCGCCAACGGGTGGCAGTGAGCGCGGCGCAGAGGCGGAGCGCTTCGGGCCTGGTCCGGGCGAGGCCGCCGGCCGTCGCGGCCGCGATCGGGAAGAACGAGAGGAACAGCGCGAAGACCAGGCGCGATTCGCTGCCCACCCCGAACCAGATGACGAACAGCGGCGCCAGTGCGATCTTCGGGATGATCTGGAACAGCACCAGATGCGGGAACAGCGCCTGCTCCAGCCGCCGCGACATCGTGATCGCCGTGCCGAGCGCCATGCCGATCACGGCGGCGAGCGCAAAGCCCATCACCGCCTCGCGCGCCGTGGAGGCGAGCTGCGGCATCAGGAACGGCAGGCTCTTGCCGAGGATCGCGCCAATCTCCGAAGGCGAGGACAGCAGCGAGCGCGTCTGCGGGAAGAGCTCGACACCCCATTGCCAGGCCGCCAGCCACGCTGCGGCGAGGAGCAGCGGCAGCAGGATCGGCCGGACGAGGGTCCAGCGCAGCCACCGCTGCCACGCGATGCCCCGCGCGGGAGCCGCATCGACCGCCGCATCGACCGTCGTATCCGGGGCGAAGGGCAGCGCCGTCATCCGCGATACCAGCGGATGGCCAGCCGCTCCAGCCCGGCCACGGCCCCGTAGAGAACGAGGCCCAGGAGGCAGAGCACCGCGATCGCGGCGAAGGCCGCGGCCGTCTGCGAGCGCGCGCCGGCGACCAGGATGGCGAAGCCCAGCCCTTCCCTGGCGCTGATGAACTCGGCGATCACCACGCCGGTCACCGCCATGGTCGAGCTGATGCGCATGCCGCTGAAAAAATGCGGCAGGGCGAAGGGCACGCGCACCGACCAGAAAGTCCGCCACGGCGAGGCGCCGAGCGACCGGCAGAGCCGAAGTGCGCTCAGGTCGGTGTTGGCGAGGCCGACCGACGTTGAGATCAGCACCGGGAAGAAGCTCAGCAGCGCGGCAAAGGTGATGCGCGCCTCGTGGTCGATGCCGAGGAAGATCACGAACAGCGGCGCCAGCGCCACTTTCGGGATGAGCTGCAGGGTGACGATCGCGGGGTAGACGATCTCGCGCAGGATCTTCGAGCTGCTGATCGCGGCCGCGCCGGCGAAGCCCGCGGCCACCGCCAGCACGAAGGCCGCCAGCGCCTCCCGGCCGGTGACGGCTGCCTGCTGCAGCAGCGAGGGAAGCGTGCCGAAGAGCTTGGCGGCGATCGCGCTCGGCGTTGGCAGGATGAGTTCGGGAACGTCGCCCAGTTCGACGGCAAGCTGCCAGGCGACGGCGATCACCGCCGCGCTGGCCATTGGCAGCATGAAGGAGAGGGTGCGTTCGCTGGCCCCCTTCATGCCTGGCCACCATGGCGACCGGGTTGCAGCACCGGCCCGTCGCCCGGCCGGCGGTCACGCGCGGCCCCGCCGTGCTCGATCATGCCGCGCAGTTCGGCGCACAGCCGGGTGAATTCGGGGCTTTCGGTAACCGATATGTCGCGTGGCCGGCCGAACGGGACGCGGATGTCGGCCACGACGGTGGCGGGCCGGCGGGTCATCACCAGCACGCGGTCGGCCAGCAGGGCGGCTTCGCGGATCGAGTGGGTGACGAAGAGCGCGGTCTTGCCGTAGTGGCGCCAGATGTCGAGCAGCGCCTCGTTCATCTCGTCGCGGGTGATGGCGTCCAGCGCGCTGAACGGCTCATCCATCAGCAGGATGTCGGGATCGTTCAGCAGCGCGCGGCAGATCGCGACCCGCTGGCGCATGCCGCCGCTGAGTTCATGCGGGCGCTTGTTCTCGAAGCCGTGCAGGCCGACCATGTCGACCAGTTGTTGCGCGCGGTCGCGATATTCCGCATCGGGCCTGCGCAGGATGTGCGCGGGGAACATCACGTTCTGCAGCACCGTCTTCCAGGGCAGAAGCGTGGGATCCTGGAACATGATGCCGATGCTGGTGCGCGGCCCGGTCATCGGGCGGCCGGCGATCTCGATCGTCCCGCCGGTCGCCTGCTCCAGCCCGCCGCACATCATCAGCAAGGTGCTCTTGCCGCAGCCGCTGGGGCCCAGGATGGCGATGAACTCGCCCCGCGCGACGTCGAAGCTCACGTCGCTCAGCGCCTCGACCGCCTTGTCGCCCGAGGCATAGACCTTGCGCGCCTGGCGGACCTGGATGAAGCCATGGTCTGCGGCTTGTGCCGCCGCAAGGGGCATGGCGAGCGTGTCCACCGGCGCCGCCTTCAGCTCAGGACGGCCTTGAACTCCGTCACCGCCCCTTCCGCCTTGGCCCATTCGGCGTCGCTGAGCTTCACCTTGCCGGTGAAGCGGTTGGTCAGGATGGCATCCTGCTCCGGCCGCTTGTCCTTGGGATCGGTTGCGATGTTCGTCATCACGAGGTCGATCATCTTCGCGTAGTCCGCGGGGTCGCCGAAGCCGAGGCCGTTCGTGCGGGCCGGCGCATACATCGCCTGGACCATCCAGATGCCGAGGCCGACCCGCAGCCGCTCCTTGGCCTGGGTGACCATCGCCATCTCGGGCACTTCCTTGAAGAAGATCTCCTGCGCGGCGGCAGGATCGAGCAGGGTGAATTTCATCGCCTCGATGAGGCCGTTCACCATCGCCTCGCACTGGCCGGGATCCTTGGCCAGGCGCGCCGGCTGCGTCATCAGCACGTTGTGGTACAGCGGCAGATCGTACTTGCTGTAGAGCATGAAACGCGGCCTGTGGCCGGCGGCATAGAGTGTGGGTGCCATGCTGATCGCGAAGCCGGACAGCGCGTCCACCTTCTTGTCGAGCAGCAGCCGCTCGCGGACTTTCGGATCGACCAGGATCGGCTTGATCTTCGACTCGTCGACGCCCGCGCGCTTGAGGAAGATCGGGCGGAAGGGATAGTCGCCCGACGTCACCACCGACGCGATGGTCTTGCCTTCGAGGTCCTTCGGCGTGCGGATCGGCGAATCCTCCAGCACCGCCACGCACATGGTCGCGTCGTAGCCTGTCGTGGCGAGCTGCACGAGGGGCAGCCCCTTGGCGGCGATCTCGATGCCCGAGGTCGCGACCGACATGCCGAAGTCGAATTTGCCCGCGGCGATCGCCTCGGCGGACGCGGTCGAGCCGAAGCCGCGCGAGACGGTCACGTTAAGGCCGTTCCTGGCCCAGAAGCCTTTTGACTTGGCGACGAAGGCGATGAGATTGCTGCCCTCTGCGAGCCACGGCAACGTGAACGTGAGGTCGGTCGCGGCACGGGCCACGAAGGGGGTCGCAAGACCTGCGGCAAGGCCGGCCGCGCCGGCGGTGGCCTTGAGAGCGCTGCGGCGGGTAATGGTCTGTCTCGTGGACATGGCTCGGTCTCCTCGGGCTTTGGGGCGGGGCTATTCGGCTGCTGCTCGCTGGTCGGCAGGCGGTCGCCGTGCGTGCTCGGCGACGAAACGGCGCCAGGCGGCGACGCCGGTGTCGGTGCGCGACAGGGTCTCGCGCTGGCTCTTCACGCGCTCCAGGACACGCTTGTCCTGGTCGGAGAACAGCCAGTCGTGCGTCCACGACAGCCAGAAGATCCATTGCAGGCGATTCCGCAGCGTTGCGAACGGTCCCTGCCGGCGGAAACGGCTGAAGGTGTAGAAGAGCGTCGTGGTCGCATCGATCGGCACGACCCAGCGGCACATGAAGTAGTCGCCGCTCGGCCGGCCGATCAGCGTGATGCCGGGCAGCAGCGAGCTCTGCCGGTGAAGGTAGCCGTACTTCACGACGGCCGGCGATTTCGTGGGGTCGATGTCCTTGCCACGCCCGGTCGGCTTGAGGCGGCGGTACCAGGTCTCCCGGCGCGGCGGGAACTGGCCAAGGCCGGGATAGTCCGCCTTGTTGATGCCGCCCTGTGCCTTGTAGCCGATGCCGCGGCCGTCGCCGGTCGGCTCGGCCGAGAGCTGCTGCACGGCATGCGGAAAGATCGGCTGCAGGATCAGCTCCGGCGCGTTGCGATGCAGGAACGGCGCATGCAGGTCGTGGCAGAGATTGTCCTTCAGGACACGCCAGTTGCAGTGATAGGTGCGCCAGGTCGAGAAGCCGTGCCACGTGTCGTCGCGGGCCAGGCATTCCGGCTGGTCGTCCGACAGAGGCACGGCCTCCATGTCGCCGACGAACAACCAGATGACGCCGAGATGCTCCTTCACGGGATAGGTCTTCACGCCGGTGGTCGGGGCGATGACGGTATCGGGGCCCTCCATCAGCTTGGCGACGCAGCGGCCGCTTTCGCCGGAGAAAGTCCAGCCGTGATAGGGGCAGGTGAGGGTGCCGCTGCCGGGATACAGGCAGCTTCCCTGGCTGAGCTGCGCGCCGCGATGCGGGCAACGGTCCTGCAGTGCGTGGATCCTGCCGGCATCGCGGAACAGCACGATGTCCTCGTCGAGGACCTTGATCGCCCGGGGCTTCTTGCCGAGGCGCCAGCCGGCCAGCACCGGATACCAGTAGTTGCGCAGGCCGGTCTCGGGCAGTGCGGTCTTGGCATAGACGTCCGGCGCCTTGGTCGGCATGGACATCGGGGACGACATCGGCGCGTTCATGGGAACCTCTGCGCTCAGGGGGACGGAGCGGCGGCGCGATAGGCGCGCAGCAGCCAGGCGTTGAACTGGACCAGCGTCTTCTCGAGCGGCACGTAGTGGCCGTCCGGCGTGAAGCGCGACTTCTTGCCGGCCTGGATGCCGAGGTTGACCGGGATGTCCTGCAGCCAGATCTTTTTGGCGCCTTCGCGCACCGTGGCGGCGCGCTCGGCAAAATCGTTGCGGTCGCGCGTCGAACGCGGCAGCAGCCAGCCGCCCGCCGTCACGCGATCGTTGGAGGCGAGCGTCGCCTCGGCGCCGAGCGGCGTTATGAGCTGGTAGGCCACGGCGCCGGGCGCGAAGATCAGGGTCATGCTGGGCGGGATCAGCACGAAGGTCAGCCGCTTGCGCTGCTCGGGCGCCAGGGACTCGATGGCGGGGAAGGCCGCCTCGGGTCCCCAGCCGGTATCGGTCATGCCGCCGTCGGCCTGCAGCAGCGGCACGGTTCGCACGATCGCATTGTCGGCATCGGACATCGCCGTGAACTCGACCCCGCCCTCGGCATGGACGCTCGGCGCAAAATCGTGCGTACCGCGGTGCACGAACTCCGGATGATAGGCGTCGGTGAAGTTCTCGGCGTGGATCTTCCAGTTCCACGGCAGCGGCTTGTCGCCGGGCGTCGGCGGCACCGCCACCAGGTCGGCGTTTTCATAGTTGGCCCAGAACGGCTCGACCTTGGCGAGGCTGGGCGCCAGCGGCTGGGCTTCGGGGTCGAGATTGACGAAAAGGAACCCGTGCCAGAGCTCCAGCCGCACTTCGGGCAGCTTCGCGTTCTTGCGCAGGCACTCCATGTCGTCGTGGCTCTCGAGGTAGGGTGCGCCCACGAAGTTGCCGTGGAGGTCGTAGGTCCAGACATGCAGCGGGCAGCGGAAGGCCCGGCCAGCCGAGCCGGCCTCGGTCGCGATCACCAGGCCGCGGTGCCGGCAGATGGCGCTCATGGCGCCGATCGAGCCGTCCGTCCGGCGCACCACCAGCAGCGGTTCGACGCCGATGGTGGGTGCCAGATAGTCGCCGATGTTGGGGATCTGCTCCTCGCGACCGACGCAGACCCACGAGCGCGGGAACACGGCCAGCCGCTCGAACTCGAAGAATTCGGGGGAGGTGTAGCACTCCCGCGGCAGCATCGGAGCGGACGCCGCGTGGCTTCCGGAGTCCGGCAGTGTTTCCAGGATCTTGCGGATCGCCGGCGACAGTTCCGAATACTGCATATCCAACCCTCGGGAAGACGACGCTGTTGTCTGCGTCGCTTCCTGAAGTGCAGGAGCTGTGCCAGCGCCCGAAAGCGCTGAATCCGGCGATTCTCGGGCGAATCGGTTCCTGGCCTTCGCGAAGAATCTATAGATTTTTGCGCGCGCGCGCAGGGCTGTGCAGGATCAGGACACTCTATACATCCGGCCTATACATCGGGCGCGCCGGGGAAGTTCTCCAGGATGAGCTGGTTCGACTCCGCGATGTGGCGTTCGAGCAGCGCCTGGCAGCCCCCGCGGTCGCGGCGGTATGCGGCCGTGCTCATGGCCAGGTGATCGTCGCTGATTCCGCCCATGTAGGACTTGGACGGCAGCGCAATGCGCCGGTAGCGGTGGACGCGGTCGTGGATCTGGCAGCAGACCCGCATGAGCGTCGGTGAGGCGCAGGCCGACAGCAGGGTCATGTGCAGCTCGCGATGCGCTGCCTCCCACTCGGCAGTGATCGGCCCATCTTCGCCGACCCGGGCCTTGAGATTGAGATGGATGAAGGTGGCGTGCGCTTGCTTCATGCGCCGGTCCCAGTCGGTTTCAGGCGCGTCGGCGCGGTCGAAGGCGAGATCGAGGGCCATCAGCTCGACCCTGAGCCGTATGTCGCAGACGTCACGCAATTCCTCCACCGAGACCGGCGCCACGCGAAAGCCCTTCTGGCTCTCCATGACGACCAGCCCGTCACCCGCAAGCTGGCCCAGCGCATCGCGCAGCGGCGTGATGCCGATGCCGTACTGCCTGGCCAGGTGATGGAGGGCGAGCTTCGAGCCGGGGGCGAGATCGGTGCTGAGGATGTCGGCGCGCAGGCGCAGCAGCATCAATTCGCCGAGCGAATGCGCGTCCCCGGCGACATGGTCTTCAGTCGGCAAATGGAGATGTCCCATCCAGCCCGCGCCCACAGCGTGAAAGTCTCATCAAGCAATAGAGGTGCCAACGCCCGCCGCCGCCCGCGCCCGGCGCGTGGCGGCACTTTTGTCGAGTTCGTGGTGGATTGACCGCAGGGCGAGGCGGCCGGCAGCGCCGCGGCAAGCCGGGAGCGGAGAACGACGCTCGTCATTTAGGACTCCTGCCAGGCTCCCGGGCGCGCAGGGAGCTCCATCATCCTGCCGCACGACCCAGCTGCTCAACCAAGGGGCCTCCCTTCCGGGCGGCCTTTTGAGGTCTGGAGACCTGAACGAACGAGCCGAACGAACCCGGTGCCGAAAACCCCGCGCAGGGACCCTACGCCGCGACCACCGGCTCGCGGCCGACGATGGTGGTGCGGTGCATGACCCGGCGCTCGGCGGGATCGTGCGGCGTCACCGCATGGACGGTGCAGCGATTGTCCCACATCAGCACGTCGTGCGGTTCCCAGGCATGGCGGTACATGTATTGCGGCTGGGCGGCGAATTCGCTCAGCTCCTCGATCAGCCGCCGCGCCGCGCCGTCCTCCATGCCCTCGATCGCGTCGTTGTAGATCGAGCTGATGTATAGCGAGGTGCGGCCGCTCACCGGATGGCGGCGCACCAGCGGATGCCACACCGGCGGCAGCGCGGCGCGCTCCGCCCCGCTCGGCGCCGGCGAGCCCACCAGCCGCGACATCATGCCGAAATCGTGCCGCGCGCGCCTTCCTTCGACCTGGCGGCGCAACGCGTCCGGCAACTCGTCCCACACCATGTACATGTTGATGAACTGGGTGAGCCCGCCGGTCCGGCTGATCTCGATGCCGTGCAGCAGCGAGCCGACCGACGGCGTCGGCAGGTAGCTCGAATCGGTGTGCCACTGCCGGGCCGAGGACAGCTGCTTCTGCGACGGCTCGGCCGGCGTCATCAGCCGGTCGTGCTTGTCGACGTTGGAGACCAGGAAGATCTCCTTAACCCGGTCCGAGCGCAGGTCGAGCGAGGTCTGCAGGAAGACCTCCGGCTCGCCGAGCTGGCGCGTGAAGGCGACATGCTCCTCGTCACTGATCGGCTGGTCCGGGAACACCAGGACCAGATGGTTCGTCCAGGCGTCGATCACGGCCTGGCGGGTCGCGGCATCCATCGGCCGGCGCAGGTCGAGGCCGCGAACCTCGGCGCCGAGCGCGGGATGGCGGGGGGTGACGGTGAGGCTCATGGCGCAAGCATAGGCCCCAATTCCGGGCGGCCGCCAGTGGGAGCCGCCCGTGGGAGAAGGCAATCGCATAGGGCCGTTGCCGTCGTCCCGGACGACGCCGGGGACGACGCAATTGCATCGGATGTGCCGGCGCGGCCGCTATCGCGCCGGCCGTTATCGCCTCAGTGACGCAGGTCCAGTTCGAGGACCGTGTCGGTTTCCTCGGGCGGGTGCGGTTCGAGGTCGCCCTCGGTCGCGTTGGCCCAGCTGGCGACGGTCACCACCACGGCCCGGCCGCCGCCGACCTCGGTGTCGTCGGCGGGTTCGACGATGTTCAATCCCCGGCCGTCGAGGAAATAGGTGTGCTCGCCGAACAGCCGCTCGAGTTGCGACATCGCCGGATGTTCCGCCGGAACTGCTTTGGCCTGGAATTGCTGGAGGGTCTTTTCGATCTGTGCGGGGTTCAGTCTCATCGCACGTCTCCTCTGCTTGGGGGTTTTCTCACTCGGCCGCACCTCCAGCGCGGCCTTCCACCTGGCGTGGTCACCCATCAACGCATTGACTGTCTCAAACCTCGCAACATGGGCGACTCATTTCAAGGGGTCGGGCAAATGTTCATGTCGCGCGCATCAACTGCACGATCGCGGACGATGCACGCGACGAACTTCAGTGAACTTCGGCTGCGCGATCGTGGCCGTCATACCGGCCGGCTGGCTGCGTTAGCGCGCCCGCCCATGGACAACGCCGATGCACAACCTGGTGCGCAATCTTACCGGCAACCAGCGGGCAACCCGTCGCGGTGCGGGGCGTTGAAAGTCGAACGGACATAACCGAAGGAGCATCGCCATGGCCAAATGCGACGCCTGCGGCAACGACTACGACAAGGCCTTCAAGGTCACGAAGGCCGGCAAGGCCTATACCTTCGACAGTTTCGAATGCGCCATTCACATCCTGGCGCCGGCCTGCGCCGCCTGCGGTGTCCGGGTCATCGGGCACGGACTGGAGCATAATGGCACTTTCTACTGCTGTGCCCACTGCGCCGGAAGGCAGGGTATCGAACAGCTGCGGGATCGCGTGTAGCCGTGCCGCTCGCGCTGAGAATCGATTCGAGGTTCGCCTTGAGAGTCGCTGCAGCCGCCATGGCCGCCGTTCTCATGGCTGCCGTTCTGTCGGCCGGCGGCGTGGCCGCCCAGACACCGCCGCCGCCGGCGGACCCGCTGG
>CALFRN010000481.1 GCA_937919085.1 uncultured Reyranella sp. | reverse complement strand
CAGAAACTGAGCACGCCTGCTAAGCGATTTTCAACAAAGAGCGGGACATCCCCCTCGCTGCAGTGTGCGAGGTAGCCGTGCCGCCGACCGCACAGTCGGTGCCAAATCGAGTGTATGCGTTCAAATCCTATGGAGGGGCGCAGTGGTGCAGCTACTGCGTCAGCCGAAGCGAAAGTCTAACAGAAGATGGAAAATAGTGTAGCGATTCCAAATTCGACGTTCTTGGACCGAATGGGCTATCGGATTACCGATGCGACTACGACTGCCCAGGCCTACGGTTTCACCGACGGCGAAACGGCAAGCGGCGGCGGCACTTTCTTCGTGCAGATCATGCTCGATCGGGTCGAGAGTCCGGACCAGATGCTGCAGCAAGATTGGCACGCCCGCCAGGTAGCAATTAGCGACTCCGACCTATGGACCAGGTACGGCGCCGATCCAGAGATTTTTCAGGCCGCGGTCGACCAGATCACCTCCGCGGGTCTGGAAGTCATCCCGGATATTGACGGCTACTCCATATCGAGCCCTGCCACCCGAACGATCTGGGTCGCGCTCCAGGGGGCTGAGGACTTCGCCACCCTGTTCGGAACTTCGCTGCAATACTCGCCCTCCCAAGGCATGTTTTACTGGGACACCAATCTCGAACTTCCTGAGGACTGGGGGGTCGTAGGCCTCTGGATCTCTAACGTTGCCAGACCTTTGCCTTCCCCCGAGAGCCTCGGCAGCAGCCCTCCGGCCACGCTACCAACAGGCCCCCAAAGTCCCGGAAACTCAGGTGCCGGGATGGCCTTTAGGCCGCAGAACCTCGCCACTCGATATTACAACTTTCCGATCGATGGCAGTGCGGTCCAGACCGGCGTCGTGGGCCTGATTGCAACCAACACCGGAACCTACCTTAGCGGTGATCCGACCGGTTCGACCTTCTCATCGCTGCTCGATGACTATCTCTCGACGATCGGTACGGGCGGCGCAGGCGAAGTCTCGGTCCAGGACATTGGCGCCCAGATAGCTACCGCTCCCGGCCCCTCATTGCTTCAGGAGCGGTCGGCTGATGTCGGCATTGTGGCAGCGATCAATCCCAATTCGGACATCCAGCTCTTTAACGGAGTGGCATTCGACACCTTCGCGGCCATCCAGTCTTCGATCTGGCGTCCGGTTGCAGGCGTCTTGCCCGAGGTGACGTCGAGCTCGTTTAGCGACATAGTGTCCCCGACACCTGGTTCGCCCTTCTGGACGTTCTACCAGCAGCTCTACATCGACGCTGCCCTCATGAATCAGACGAGCGTCACGGCCCTGGGCGACAAGGGCTCCGGAGGAGGGATCGGTAACGGCCTGACCAACGTCTTTGAAGGCGCCCAGACGCAGCCGACTGTCATCACAGTCGGTGGCACCTCGCTTTCCAGCCGCCACGTTGCGTCGACGGACCCTACCTTGGCTCCGATTTACGAAGCCGCGATTGAGGGCACCAAGAGCATACTGTGGCAGCTGGTCATGGGCGGGCTCATGACGATGCCGGCCGCGGCCAGCGACCTCGATTTCTTCATCGAGACCGTATGGAACCAGTACTATGCCACCAGTGACGCGGTAAGTGGGTACACGGGCAACCTTACGAGCGCAGGCGGCGTGGACCCGACCCAGCTGGCGCCTCCCTGGTATCAGGCGCAATTCGGGCTGACCCCGATCACCAGCGACTCGCTCGCACAGGGCGGCCGCGGGGTTCCTGACGTCTCGGCCAATGCCGGAGGCAACCTGAAATACTGGGTGCCTACCGGCGAAATGGAAATAGGGCCCAGCGGTGCGTTCTTTAGCGGCACGAGCGCCGGGGCTCCACTCTGGGCGTCGCTGATCACCCAATTCAATTACATCTTCAAGGATCAGGGCCTGCCCAATCTGGGCTTCATGAATGACCTGCTCTACATTGCTTCCGCGATCGCCCCGGCTTCCTTCAACGACGTTACCGTCGGCAACAACAACTCGACATTCTATTACGATCCGACCGGCAACTACACGATCGACGGCAACCCGGGTTTCGTGACGAACATCGGTTACTCGGCCGGCGCCGGCTACGATTATGTAACGGGCCTCGGTTCCCCCAACGGTGTCCTCCTTGGCCGGGCGCTCGCCGCCATTGCGCACGGGCAGAGTTCTTTCGGCGACCTGTCCGGTGTGCTCACGTCGAGCGGCGCGGATGAGTGGACGAGCGGTGCCGACCAGACCCTGCTGTTTCAGACCGTCTCGCCTTGTTCGGTGTCGGTCGATATCGACATCGGCGGCATGGACCTCGGCTTCTGGAGTGGCGGGACCCAGTCCTATGCCTGGACGGCGAGGTTGGCCCAGCAGGCGCTGCAGCCCGACTTCGATGCCAACTTGGTACGCCTGTTCGACAAGGCGGGGCAGGGCGGCGTCTCGCAATCCTTCGTGGTAGATGGCGACAGTTTCTCGGTATCGCTCAACGGCAGCGCGGCGAGAGGCGATCAGGTCGAGCTCACCAGCGACTATGGTTTCGCGAGCTTCACCGACGGCAGCAGCGGCGTCACCGTCGCGCGCGCCGTGGCGGTCGCACAGACGGCGGGCGGTGCCGACGACCAGATGGCGGTAGTGCGGGTGCGCCAGAACGGCCAGGACAGCCTGGGCGTCACCTTCTACAGGGCCGACGACCTTTCGGGCATGGTCGCGGGCCTCAAGCCGGGCGAGACAGGCTATGCCGCCGCCGTCCAGGCGGCGGCCTATCAGCTGGCGTCGGGCGGCACCTTCCTGGGCGGACCGGGCTACGGCAACTTCACGCAGAACCAATTGCTCGACGTCGATGCCGGCGACTTCGTGGCAATGGCGCTGTCCAACCGCAGCAGCGGCCTGACCTACTGGGCCTTTTCGCAGGCCAATCCGGACGAGCAGGGACACCTCTGGAGCTACGGGCTGAACACGTGGGGGTGGGAGGACACCTATGCCGGCGGTGACCGCGACTTCAACGACCTGATCGTGCAGCTCGACTTTACCAGCGCGGCGGGTAGCGGTCTGCTCGTCTGACGGCCAGCCTGGCTCAGATCGGGAAGGTCTCCTTGTCGAGCCAGGCGCGGGTCGCTTCCGCTCCGCTTTGGTCAGCAGGAAGGATCGACGTGGCAGGGATGAACGCTAACGTTCTAAGAGGCCAACTCAACCGCCGCTCGCTTCATGTTGTCGTTTACATCGATATATCCCTGAACAGACGCTATTCGCCGATGTCCCGCTAGCGACGCCAGCACACGGGCGCCAATCCCCTCGCTGGCCAGCGTGGTGATGAAGCTGCGTCGCCCGGAATGACCGGCGCACGGAGGCTGGAGAAGCGGTTGAGAGGTTTTGCCTAGGTTTGGGATACGAGCGATAGGGCTCGCATTCTGTGCGTTAGGCTCTTCTTCCCTGCTGTGTTGAGTTCCTCAACACACCGTAGCTGCCATGGCTCGAAAGCGGGCGTAGCTTGTGCCATTCGATCTAATCTTGCCCTGTTGGCGTTACCGGCGTTGCCGACAAGATCAGCCAGCATGCGCGCATAGCCATTGCGCGGCCAGTTCCTATCTGGAAAAAAAGGCCACCCAGATTGCAGCGATAATCGCCGTAATGATTGCCACTATGAGGAGATATAATAGGTCAACTGAACCGCCCCGGGTTTGCCGGAGGCTTTTTGGTTTGAGTCACGCTGCCAGTTTGTGCTCGTCGAGCCTGTGCAGAGCCTGCTCCAGGGCATCGAGCACGAAGCCGGCATGCGCCGTCCTGCT
>CALFRN010000480.1 GCA_937919085.1 uncultured Reyranella sp. | reverse complement strand
GACAGCGTTCGGGCCCTTCGCGCCGACCCGATCCACCGTCAGGACAAAAGAAAACACCCGAGGGCGAAGGCCGTCGGGTGCTTCTTGAAATACTCGCCGGGATCGGCGATCAGCCGCGCCGGCCGCTGGCCGGCGTCAATGCCGGCACATCGGGTTGCTCTTCGGCCGCGGGATCGTCGGAGGCAGCCGCGCTGCGCCCGGTTTGCAGGAACGCGACACCGCCAAGGCCGGGTTCGGGCTCGGGCTCGGGCGGATCGTCTCCCTGGCCACCCAGTCGTTCGCCGGGCGCATGACCGTTGGCGTTGCTGGGCGGTTGGCCGGCCGGTTGACCTCCCGGCTGACCCTGCTGCTGCGGATTCTGCTGGCCGCCTTCTTCGTCGCCATAGCCGACGTTGTTGCGCTGGCCGAAACCGCCCATGGTCTGGATCATGCGGAAATAGTGATCCGCATATTGCCAATAGGCCTCGGCCTGGATGCGATCACCCGACGACGCCGCCTCGCGGGCCAGTGCCTGGTACTTGTCGAATACCTGATGCGCATTGCCTCGGACCCGAACGTCGGGGCCACTGCTGTCGAACATCTGGTTTCGATTGGGCGGGCGATTTGGATTGTGATGCTGCTTGTGGTGATTGTGGCTTCCGCCACCACCTCCGCCACCGCCGCCGCCACCACCACCACTGCGACCGCCGCGCGATCGCTGACGATTGTTTGGTCTCATTACCTAGGGCCAGTTACATGCCGGACGGGTTTTATTGTTGCAGACCCTCTGCCCTTCCCGGGCGCCGTCACGGCCAATATTCAGAGGGATATATTTGCCCGTTGCCACCGATCGGCTCGAGCTAAGCCCCCTAGGGGACAGTTCGCAAAGTAGTCCTATTCCAACCGCTTGCCAACTCTTTAATGCGTCGCCGAAACCACGCGGTCGATCCCGCCTAGATCCTTCCACGGAGCCTCCACGGCGAACCCGGCGGACCTGATAAACGTCGATATTTCAGCAGCTTGGCCGTCTCCAGCCTCGACCAGGACGCGCCCCCCCGGCACCACCAGCCCGGCGGCGGCGGCAGCGATGGTGCGATAAGCCACAAGCCCGTCCGGGCCGCCATCCAGTGCAAGCCTGGGTTCGAAGCGGGCGACATCGGGCATCAGCCCATCGATCGCCGCCGCCTCGATGTAGGGCGGGTTGGAGACGAGCAAATCGAAGGGGCCGCCCAAGCGCTCGGCCCACGCCGGCTGCCGCCAATCGCCGGCCAGGAGCGTAGATCGCGACCCGACGCCCAGGGCATCTGCGTTGGCGCGCGCCACTTCCAGTGCTTCCGCCGAAGCATCGATCCCGACCCCGCGTGCGTTGGGAAACTCCCGCAGCAGGGTGAGCAGCAGGCAACCCGAGCCCACCCCCAGATCGAGAATCCGCCATGGCCCGGTCCGCGCCGGCATCAGGGCCAAGGCCGCCTCGATCAACGTCTCGCTGTCGGGACGCGGCACGAGAACGGCGGGCGAAACCCTGAACGGCAGCCCCCAGAATTCGCGTTCACCCAGGATGTAGGCCATCGGCTCGCGCCGGACGCGACGCGCCGTGCAGGCTCGCATCGCCTCCACGACGGCGGCCGGTGCGGCCTCTCTGCCATGACCGATCAGGTGTTCGACCGTCAGCCCCGCCGCATGGGCAAGCAGCAGGCGGGCCTCGAAGCGGACATTGTCGACGCCGGCCGCGGCCAGAGCGACGGCGGCATCGCGCAGGAGCGTATCGTAGGTCGCGGTCAGGCCGCGAGCTCCGCCAGACGGCCGGCCTCGTCGTCGGCGGTCAGCGCGTCGATCAGTTCGTCGAGCCCTCGGCCTTCCAGGACTTCGTCGAGCTTGTAGAGCGTGAGGTTGATGCGGTGATCGGTGACGCGGCTTTGCGGAAAATTGTAGGTCCGGATGCGCTCGCTGCGGTCGCCGCTGCCGACCTGGCCCTTGCGGTCGGCGGCACGCACGTCGTCGCGGCGCTGGCGTTCGGCATCGTAGAGCCGCGCGCGCAGGATCTTCATCGCCTTGGCCTTGTTCTTGTGCTGGCTCTTCTCGTCCTGCTGGCTGACCACGACTCCCGTCGGAATGTGCGTGATGCGCACCGCCGAATCGGTGGTGTTGACCGACTGCCCGCCCGGGCCCGACGAACGGAAAACGTCGATCCGCAGGTCCTTTTCGTCGATCTTGACGTCGAACTCCTCGGCTTCCGGCAACACCGCGACCGTTGCCGCCGAGGTGTGGATGCGACCCGAACCTTCGGTCGCCGGCACGCGCTGCACGCGATGGACCCCGGATTCGAACTTCAGGCGGGCGAAGACGTTGCGGCCCGTCACCGTCGCGATCGCCTCCTTGTAGCCGCCGATACCGGTGTCCGAGAGTTCCATGACTTCGAACTTCCAGCCGTGTTCGGCGGAAAACCGCTGGTACATGCGAAAGAGATCGGCTGCGAACAGCGCCGCCTCGTCGCCGCCGGTGCCGGCGCGTATTTCCAGGATGGCGTTCTTTTCGTCGGCGGCATCCTTGGGCAGCAGCATGCGCTTCACGGCCCGCTCCAACTCGGGCAGGCGTTTGCGCAGCGCCGCCGCCTCTTCCTCGGCGATCGCCTTCATGTCCGGATCGGCGGCCATCGCTTCGGCGTCTTTCAGTTCCTGCTCGGCCTTGTGCCATTCGTTCACCGCCTCGACGAGCGGGCCGAGATCGGCATATTCCTTCGACGCCGCGACGAACTTCTGCGAGTCGAGCGTGCCGGCGGAAAGCGCCGCCTGCAGCTCGGCATGGCGGGTCACGATCTGGTTGAGCTTGAGAAGAAGCGACACTGGGTTCAGCCTTTCAAGGCGCCAGCGAGGGCGTCGAACGCCACTTCCCGCTGGCCGCCGCTGTCGAGATCCTTGAGCTGCACCACGCCCTTGGCCAGTTCGTCGTCGCCGATGATGATGGCGGCACGGGCGTTGAGCTTGTTGGCGCGCTGCATACGCCGCTTCATGTTGCCGCGATAGTCCTGCTCGACCACGATGCCGTGGCGCCGCAGCGCCCGGGCGATCCCCAGCGCCTTGGCCTCGGCGGCCGGGCCGAGCGGCGCGATCACCACCGCGCGCGGCAGCGGTGCCGGCTCGTTCGCCAGCATGACCAGGCGCTCAATGCCGCCCGCCCAACCGATACCGGCCGTGGGCGGCCCGCCCAGTTCGGCGATCAGCCCGTCGTAGCGGCCGCCACCCAGCACCGTGCCCTGGGCGCCGATGTGCGTGGTGACGAACTCGAAGGCGGTATGGGTGTAGTAGTCCAGGCCGCGCACCAGGGTCGGATCGACTTCGAAAGCGATGCCGGCGGCCGACAACCCGTCTTTCACCGCGGCGAAGAAATCCCGGCTCGCCTGGTTGAGATAATCGGCGAACGACGGCGCGCCGACGTTGATCGCCTTGTCGCCTTCGTCCTTGCTGTCGAGGATCCGCAGCGGATTACGCTGCAGGCGGTTTCGCGAGTCCTCGGAAAGCCCCGCAGCGTGCGCCGAATAGTACTCGACCAGCACCTTGCGATAGACGCCGCGGCTTTCGGGATCGCCGAGCGAGTTGAGCTTGAGAACACAGCGATCGAGGATCGAGAGCCGGTCGAGAATATCGGCGGCGACCGATATCACCTCAATGTCGGCGCCCGGCTCGGGCGCCCCCAGGACCTCGAGGTCGATCTGATGGAACTGGCGCTGGCGACCCTTCTGCGGCCGCTCGTAGCGGAACATCGGACCGGCGGCGAAGACCTTGAGGGGCAGCTGCTGGACGAGTTCGCCGTTCGACACGAAGGCGCGGCAGATGCCGGCGGTGTACTCCGGCCGGAGCGTCAGCGATTCATTGCCGCGATCGGCGAAAGTGTACATCTCCTTGGAGACGACGTCGGTCGTCTCGCCGATGCCGCGCGCGAACAGCTCGGTGAATTCGAAGATCGGCGTCGCCATCTCACGATAGCCGTACAGGCGCGCGACGTCGCGCGCGGTGTCGATGACATGCGCGAAACGCCTGAACTCATCGGGAAGAAGATCGTGCGTGCCGCGGACGGGCTGGAGTTTGCTCACGGAAAATCGCCTTGGGAAAATATCGTCGGAAGGAAGCCGGAGGTCGCTATTCGGCGGCGGCGCGGTGTCGATCGGCCTCGGCAGCCTTGGCAGCTTCGATCTCGGCCGCCTTCTTCTCGATCAGTCCGACCAGGTGATCGATGACGTTGCCGTCCTTCAGCCGGTGGTGCGGCACGCCGGCGATATAGACCTGATGATTGTTGGCGCCGCCGCCGGTGAATCCGATGTCGGTTTCACGCGCCTCGCCGGGACCGTTCACGACGCAGCCGATCACCGACACCGTCATCGGCGTGACGATGTGTGCGACGCGCTTCTCCAGCGCCTCGACGGTGCGGATGACGTCGTACTGCTGGCGCGCGCACGACGGGCAGGAAATGATGTTGACGCCACGATGACGCAGGTTGAGGGCCTTTAGGAGTTCGAAGCCGACGCGGACTTCCTCCTCGGGCTCGGCCGACAGAGAGACGCGGACCGTATCGCCGATACCCGCCCACAGCAGCGACCCCAGGCCGATCGACGATTTCACCGTGCCGGTGCGCAAAGCGCCGGCCTCGGTGACGCCGATGTGCAACGGGTAATCGCAGGCGTCGGCCAGCTGCTGGTAGGCCGCGACCGCGAGAAAGACGTCGGACGCCTTCACGCTGATCTTGAACTCGTGGAAATCGTGATCCTGCAGGATGCGTGCATGATCGAGCGCGCTTTCGACCATCGCCTCCGGGCAAGGTTCGCCATACTTTTCCAGGAGATCCTTTTCCAGCGACCCGGCATTGACGCCGATGCGCATCGAACAGCCGTGGTCCTTGGCGGCCTTCACGACCTCCCGCACCCGTTCGGCGCTGCCGATATTGCCGGGATTGATGCGCAGACAGGCAGCACCCGCCTCGGCCGCCTCGATGGCCCGCTTATAGTGAAAATGGATGTCCGCCACGATCGGCACCTTGGAGGCCCGCACGATCCCCGCCAGCGCCGCCGTCGACTCCTGGTCGGGGCAGGAAACGCGCACGATATCGACACCGGCCTCCTCGGAGCGGCGGATCTGCGCGATCGTCGCCTCGGCATCGGCAGTGAGCGTATTGGTCATGGTCTGGACCGTGATCGGCGAATCTCCGCCAACCGGCACCGACCCGACCATGATCCGCCGCGACTTGCGGCGCACGATGTCGCGATAGGGTCTGATGCTCATGCCTGCCAATGTAGCCGTGAGCGCCGGGCTTATCCAGCCGGCGAGGCGGTCGTCCTGCCTAGCGGGCCTCGATGATCCGGTAAGCGATGCCCGCCGGCACGAGGTAGCTTTCGCCGGCACGCACGTAGGTCTGTGCCAGGACGTCGCCGTTGGGCGCGCGCAGTTCAACCCAGCTGTTGTTGCGCACGCTGATGGGCGTATCGATTCTCACCGGCAGGCTCGGCACCACGTCGGTAGCCGGCGGCCGTGCCACCGCTTCTTCCGTCGCTGCAGGGGGTTGCGCGGTGACGCGGGGCTGTTCGACCTGAATAGGTGGCTGTGCCGCCTGCGCCTGGCCGATCGCCGGCGCCGTCATCACGACCGGCGGCGGCGGCGCAGGCACGGCGATGATCACGGGTGGCGAGACAGGTGCGGGTTGAATGGTCGAGTCGTGCCGCGGCGCCGGCCAGATTTCGGCCGGCAAGGCGCCGGAAGTGCTGCGCACCTCGGGAACCGATGCGGGAAATTCCGTTGCAGCCGGTGTTGCCGGCTCACTCGCCGGCGCGGGCGCCGGGTCGGCGGGCCGTGCCGCCAGAAGGCGGTCCGGCACCGGCGGCACCTTCTCCGCGACCACCGTCTGCTCGCGCGGCAGATAGTTCCAGATTGCGTAACCCGCCCCGACAACCAGCAGCACCGTCAGCACGGCCAACCCGATCGGCGCACGCCGCTCGACGACAGGGAAATCGGCGGGCAGCGCGATCGGGCGCTTGATGGGAACCGGTCCGGACAGATGATAGGCGGTCAGTACCTTCTCGGAATCGAGGCCGACATGCGCGGAGTACGCGCGCAGGAAGGCGGGGACGTAAGCCGCGCCGGGCAGCTTGTCGAACCGGCCCTCTTCGATGGCCTCGAGATGACTCCGCCTGATCCGCAGACTCTTCTCGACATCGGACAGGCTAAGACCGCGCTCTTCGCGCTGATCCCGCAGCAAGCGTCCAACCGCGCGGCCCGGTGTGGCCTCACGTTCAATCACCCGCCAATCAACCTGATCTGGCATTGATATCGACCCTGCTTTCCCCTCGCAGACGACTTCTAGCAGAGGTGTACTGACAGGGCAAAAGCGATTCGAGTTTTTGTCTCTAAATTTCGATCGCGTGATCGGCCGCGAACAGTCGCAACGTCTCGCGCATCGGCCGATCCGGTTGAGAAAGCGCAGCGTCCATGAAGCCAGTTGCCTCACCAAGATCGAGCGAACGGATCATCGCCTTGACCGGTCCGATCGCTCCGGGAGACATCGACAACGAGCGCACACCGATGGCCAGCAGCGCCAGCGCCTCGACCGGCCGACCTGCCATCTCGCCGCAGACGGCAAGGTCGACACCGGCGGGCCGGACCTTCCCGACCACAAAATGTAGCAGTCGGAGCAGCGCCGGCGACAAGGTGTCGTAGCGTCCAGCCAAACGGCTGTTCCCACGATCGGCCGCATATAGGAACTGAAGAAGATCGTTCGTACCGACTGAAATAAAATCGACGTGCGGCAACAGACTGTCCAACTGCCACGCCAGCGCCGGGACCTCGAACATGACGCCGACGCGCAACCCTTCCGGTAGTGCCTGTCCGCGCCGCCGCGCCCGGTCGAGTTCGAGCTCGAGCAGCTGCCGGGCGCTGCGCAGTTCGGCCACCTCGGCGATCATCGGAAACATGATCGACAGCGGCCGGCCGTTCGCAGCCTGGATCAGGGCACGGAGCTGTCCCCGCAGCATCGCCGGCCGGTCAAGGCCGATCCTGATCGCACGCCACCCCATCGCGGGATTGTCGTCGCCGAAGGCGCCAACATAGGGAAGAACCTTGTCGCCACCGACGTCGAGCGTGCGAAAAGTCACCGGCCGCCCGTCGGCAAGGTCGAGGACGCGACCATAGAGCCAGGCCTGGGCATCGACGTCGGGAAACTCCGAACGCACCATGAACGGAATCTCAGTCCGGTAGAGGCCGACGCCATCGGCTCCGGTGTCGTCGAGATGCTGCATGTCGATCAACAGGCCGGCATTCATGTTCAGGGCGATGGGGGACCTGTCACGCGTCGTCGACGGCAGGCCGCGCAGCGTCGCGTATTTGCGCCGCCGTTCGGTCTGGGCGTCGATCGCGGCATGGATCGTCTGCAGCACGTCCTCGGCCGGGCGCACCAGGACCTGGGCATTGTCGCCGTCGACGACGATCGAATCGCCGACCTCGACCCGCGACAGGACATTGGGCGCGCGGCCCACCACGGGGATATCGAGGGCGCGCGCGACGATCGCGACGTGGCTCAAGGCCGAGCCCTCTTCGAGCACCACGCCGCGAAGGCGCGTGCGATCGTAGTCGAGCAGTTCGGCCGGCCCCATGTCGCGAGCGACGACGATCATGTCGTCGGGCAGCGAACTCGGATCGGCCGCGACGCGGCCGGTCAGCCGCAGCAACAGCCGGTTGCAGAGGTCCTGCAGGTCACTCAGGCGTTCGCGAATGTAGGGGTCGGTCGACTGCCCCAGCCTCCGCCGCACGTCGTCGAAGGCGCGCTGCACCCCGGCTTCGGCGGTGAGGCCCGAAGTGATCGCTTCGCGCACGCGCTCGGTCCAGCCGCGGTCGTCGACGAACATGCGGAAGGTCTCGAGGATCTCGCGCTGTTCGCCCGACTGCATATCGTGGGCTTCCAGCATGCGATCGACATCGGCGCGCACGCCGCGCAGTGCTTCGTGAAAACGTTCCTGCTCGAGCCCCACGTCCTCGGCGACGACGCGCTGGATCACGATGCGGGGCTCGTGCAGAACGGCGTGGCCGACCGCAACGCCGGGCGTCAGCTGCACGCCGTCAACTCGCAGAGGCAACAGGCCGATGCCGTCAACCTGCTGCATTTCGTTGGGGCTGACGATGTGGCCGGCAGCAATCAGCTCCGCCAGCACCATGGCGATCGTCTGCAGGGTCTCGATTTCCTCCTCGTCGTACAGGCGGCGGGTGCGGTTCTGCACCGCCAGGACGCCGAGCACGCGGCCGGCACGCAGGATCGGCACGCCGGCAAGCGAGTGATAGATCTCCTCGCCCGTCTCCGGACGATAGGCGAACTGCGGGTGCGCCTGCGCGTCGTCCAGCGCCAACGACCTCCCATGGGCGGCGATGTCGCCGACCAGACCTTCGCCGACCCGCAGTCGGGTGCTGTGCACGGCCGAGGGATTGAGGCCTTGTGTGGCGAACAACTCGAGCACCTCGCCGGCACGCAGGAGGTAGATCGAGCAGACCTCGGCCACCATCTCGTTGGCGACCAGGCGCACCACTTCGGCCAGCGTTTCCTCGACGGAACCGGCACGCGCCATCGTGTCCCGGAGCCGCTTGAGGAGCATTCGCGGTCCGGCCAGAGGAGTTGATCTCTCCATGGTCAGACCGCGGGATACTTGAGTCGGATGACTACAAAGCTGCGGTCGATGGCGCAGGCGTAGGCTCGCCACGCCGCCGACGGGCGGGCGTTCAGGCAGGCCATGAAGGAGGGTGCCGCGCGCATGGCAAGCTTATAGCAAAGCCCGCGCCTGACTGCCTATCGGCTTATTCGCATAGGCACGGGGCGAACCCATGCGTTCATGCCGCGTCGAGGTCGTAGGCGGTGTGCAGCGCCCGCACCGCGAGCTCGGTGTACTCGGAAGCCAGCAGGACGCTGATCTTGATTTCCGAGGTCGAGATCACCTGGATGTTTATGCCCTTGGCGGCCAGCGTCTCGAACATCTTCAGCGCCACGCCGGAATGGCTGCGCATGCCGACGCCGATCACCGAGACCTTGGAGACGTTGAGGTCGGACTTGACCTCGGCGAACTTGAGATCGGCCTTGGCCTGCTCGAGCCGCTGCACCGCATGGGCGAGATCGGCCTTCGGCACCGTGAAGGTGATGTCGGTCGAGCTGCCGTCGAGCGAGACGTTCTGCACGATCATGTCGACATTGATGTTGGCGGCCGCCAGCGGGCCGAAGATCGCCGCCGCGACGCCGGGCCGGTCGGGCACATGGGTCACCGTGACCTTGGCCTCGTCCTTGGCGAAGGCGATGCCGCTCACGACGGATTTCTCGAGTCCCTGGGCCATGATCTCTTCCTCGTCCACAACCAGCGTGCCGGGCAGGTCGCTGCCGAGCGCGTCGTCGAACGACGACAGCACCTGCACCCGCACATGATGATTCATCGCCAGCTCGACGGAGCGCGTCTGCAGCACCTTCGAGCCCTGCGAGGCCATTTCGAGCATTTCCTCATAGGTCACGCGATCGATCTTGCGCGCCGCCTCGACGATCCGCGGATCTGTCGTGTAGACGCCGGCAACGTCGGTGTAGATGTCGCAGCGGTCGGCCTTGAGCGCCGCCGCCAGCGCCACCGCGGAGGTGTCCGAGCCGCCGCGGCCGAGGGTCGTGATGCGGCCCTCGGGCGAGAGGCCCTGGAAACCCGGCACGATCGGCACTTCGCCAGCCGCCATGGTGCGCGCCATCTCGGTGGTGTCGATATCCACGATGCGCGCCTTGGAATGGGCGCCGTCGGTCCGGATCGGGATCTGCCACGACACCCACGAGCG
Source organism: uncultured Reyranella sp. (assembly GCA_937919085.1). GTDB lineage: Bacteria > Pseudomonadota > Alphaproteobacteria > Reyranellales > Reyranellaceae > Reyranella. The sequence continues at coordinate 544 of CALFRN010000480.1, read as the reverse complement.
TGCCGGCACGCCCTCCTGCTGCAGGACCAGCGCCAGCAGGCCGACCGTCACCTGCTCTCCGGTCGCCACGACGACATCGTACTCGCGCGGATCGGGCAGCGTTGCGACCTCGCTCACCCACTTCACGAGCTGGTTGGTGGCGCCCGACATCGCCGAGACCACGACCGCGACCTGGTGGCCGCGGGCGACCTCGGCCTTGATCTTGCGCGCGGCATTCTTGATCCGGTCGATATCGCCGACCGAGGTTCCGCCGAATTTGAGAACGATGCGCGCCATGAACCTGCTCGAAGAAACCTGCTCGAAGATCCCGCTCGAAGGGGAAGCCCTCGCCCGGAAAGCGGGGTATAGACACCGGTGGCACCACAAGGGTCAAGGGCAGCCATGAGCGGAACGTCGCATAACTCAGCCGTCTCGACGATCGATCCGGCCGAGATCGAGCGCTTTTCGCGCATCGCCGGCGAGTGGTGGGACCCCACCGGCAAGTTCGCGCCCCTGCACCGGCTGAACCCGGTCCGCATCGGCTTCATCCGCGACCGCGCCGCCG
>CALFRN010000479.1 GCA_937919085.1 uncultured Reyranella sp. | reverse complement strand
CGACGTCCTGAGGTGGATCTGCCTGACGCTCGCGCACGGTGAGTTTCGCGCCGTCCTGCGAGGCCATCTCGTACGAAAGCTTGTAAGCCTCGAGGGCTCCGCCGCGCGTGCCTGAGACGAATTCATCCCGTACCCATTGGACGATGGGTCGGCCATTTTCGGTGGCCACCGGCGCGGTCCGGCCCAGGCCCATGTTGGCGCGCGGCGCATCGGGGTCCCAGCCGGACCAGACGATCGTCCAGCCCATGCGCATCGGGAAGCCGTTGCCGCAGTCGGCCATGGTCCTGGGATCGTTCACGCCCTGCGGGCCGTCGGCGATGTTGCCGAACAGCATCTTGCGGCCCCGATTGTTGACTTCGTAGAGGATGCGGCCGTTTCCCTTGGCGGGATCCCTAGGCCGCAGCACGAAGAAGTCTGTCGTGTATTCGACCATGCCGCGTGCATTGCGTGGCGCTTTGTCGATCAGGGCGATACCCTTGTTGGCGGGCTCGGCCGGGTCGACCTCGCCGCGTGCCGTGCCAATCACACGCTCATAGGCCCCGACCTCGCCGAATGATGCGTCATCGGCCAGAGGTTCGACCTTCTGGATGTCGACCGAAAGGAGCACGCCGCTTACTTGGCGTCTGGCGGCGGGAAATTGATCTCCACACCGACACCGTCGGGATCGTAGAGGAAAATCTGCTGCCCGCCGGTCCGTGGGATGGTTTGCTCGCGGAATTTCACCTTCTTTGCCTTCAGCTTCTTGCGCACGCCGTCTATGTCGGTGCCGGCGAAGGCGATATGGTCGAAACGGCCGGTGTCCTTGAACTTCTTCTTGGTGCCGCGCACGACGATGCCTTCGCGTGGCTTGCGCGGACCCAGGATATGCACGGTGGCGACGCCGCCGGAATAGAGCCAGTTGCCGGGGAAGCCGAGGGGCGGACGGTCGCCGTCCTTGAGGCCAAGCACCTCGCAGTAGAATTTGACGGTCTTCTTCAGATTGGCAGGTTCGATGGTGTAGTGCTGCAGGGCGCCAAGCGGCATGGTGGTCTCCTAGACCCAGGTTAGATCGGTTTCGGCGCCCATCATCCAGGCGCCGACGGTTTCGAGATGGTTGAGCCGACCCTGCAGTTGCTGGGTCACGGTGTGGATGTCGCGGAAGCGTCGTTCCAGGGGATGGCTCTCGAAGATCGCCGTGGCGCCGGCGGCGTTGTAGGCGAAGTCGACCGCCTCGCGCGCCTTGTGGATCGCGTTGGTCGAGGCGCCGCGGATGACGATGCGATGGTCGACGCTGAGCGCGTCGCCGGCCGAGACTTCCTTCCATATCCGCGCCAGTTCCTGCAGGAGGTAAGCACGGGCGGCGCGCGCGCCGATCTCGGCCTGCGCGAGGTTGGTCTGCACCACGGCGCTGTCGCGGATCGGACTCTTGCCGCCGCGCGGGACCTTGTTCCTGGCCGTGTCGACGAAATCGTCGAGGGCACCACGGGCGATGCCGAGTGCCACGCCGGCGAAACCCACCTCGTAGCAGGTCATTGCCGACATGCGGTAGAGCGCGCCCGACTCGCGGCGTTCGAAGGCTGGCTGCGAGAAATCGCGACTGAATGAGTAGCCGTCGGGCACGAAGAGGTCGGTGACGGCGAACTGGTCGGAGGCGGTGCCGCGGAGCCCAACGACGTTCCAGATGTCGGTCCAGGCGACGGCGCTCATCGGCACCAGAAAGGTGCGCTCGATCTGCCGGCCATCCTTGGTCATAACCGGCGAGCCGTCCGCCTGGAAGAGCGGCGAGTGGCAGCCGATCCAGGTGGCGTGACGGCCGCCCGAGGCGAACGCCCACGTGCCGGTGACCTTGTGACCGCCCTCGCACTTGACGGCGCGGGTCTTCGGTCCCGGTCCCCAGGCCAGCACGGCGCGTGGATCGTCACCAAAGATGTGCTTCGCCACCCTGGGGTCGAGATAGGCCGCGGTCATGGCACACCCCCCGGCCTGGCTGACACACCAGGCCGTCGAGGCGTCGCCGCGCGCTAGGGTCTCGATGACATGGAAGAAGGTGACGGGGTCGGTTTCAACCCCATTCGACGAACGCGGCAGCAGCAGACGAAACAGCCGCGCCTCGTGCAATTTGTCGAGAAGTGCCGGCGGCAGCCGGCGCCTGTCCTCGATTTCCTTCGAGGCGGCGTCGACTGCCGGCAGGACGGCCTCGGCAAGCGAGATCACGGCCTGGTCGCCTGCGAGGTCGGCGGACGTCGGGATCAGGGTGTCCAAGGTAGCCTCCTGCGCCAACGCTACGCCCGGGGGACCGGTCGAAACAAGGGTCAGGGGCCTGCGGTTTTGCTATGCAGGGTGCCAATTCAGGGAGGAACGACCGTCATGCATTGGACCGACCGACGTCGGCGTTTCCGCGCGCTTCTTGCCGGAGACCGCTGCTACCACCCGGGATCGGTGTTCGATCCGATCTCCGCCCGCATCGCCGAGGATCTCGGCTTCGAGATCGGCATGTTCGCCGGCTCCGTGGCATCGATGACGGTGTTGGGAGCCCCCGACCTGATCGTGCTGACGCTGTCGGAGTTCGCAGGCCAGGCCTATCGCATCAATCGTGCCGGCAACCTGCCGCTGATGGTCGATGCCGACCATGGTTACGGCAATGCCCTGAACGTCAAACGCACCGTCGAAGAATTGGAGACCGCAGGGGTCAGCGGCCTCAGCATCGAGGATACCGACCTGCCGACGCCGTACGGCACGTCCAAGCCGCGCTTGATCGCGATCGCCGAGGGCATTGGCAAGATGAAGGCGGCACTGGCCGGCCGGCAGGATCCGGCGCTTTGCATCGCCGGGCGCACCAGCGCGATCAGCATCACAGGGCTCGACGATGCGATTGCCCGCGGCAAAGCCTACGAGGCGGCGGGTGTCGATGCGCTGTTCTTCGTCGGGATCAGGGCGCGGACCGAACTCGATGCGATATCAGCCGCGACGACACTGCCATTGATCATGGGCGGCCTGTCGGGCGAATTGAGCGACCTCGACTACCTTTCGGCCCGCCGCGTGCGCATCGCGCTGCAGGGCCACCAGCCGTTCGCGGCGGGGGTGAAGGCCGTCCACGATACGCTGAAGGCTCTAAGAGAGGGAACGGCGCCGTCCAAGCTGCAAGGCGTGGCCGATGCCGGTCTGATGAAGCGGGTCACTCGCGACGATGACTACAGCGGCTGGACCAGGGATTTCCTTGGCGGCTGACGGTCAGCCCACCGGTACCAGCGTGACCTCGACGCTATAGGTGTGGGCGTCGCCCCCCAGGATCACGCCACGCAACGGGCTCACGTCGGAGAAGTCGCGCCCCCAGGCGACGACGACATGGTCTTCGCGGGCGACCAGGTCGTTGGTCGGATCGAGATGGACCCAGCCCGCCGCTTCGCCGCACCAGACTGCCACCCAGGCGTGGCTGGCGTCGGCGCCGCGTAGTGCAATCTCATCCTTTGAGTGGACGGTGCGAATGTAGCCGGACACGTAGCCGGCGGCGAGGCCGTGGGCGCGGAGGGCCGCGATCTGGACGTGGGCGAAATCCTGGCAGACCCCGCTTTTGCCGTCGAAGACCTCGGCCAATGGCGTGCTGATGTCGGTGGCGCCCGGGCGATACTCGAAGTCTGTCTTGATGCGCGTGGTCAATTCACGGGCGGCTTCGAGGATCGGCCGCCCCGGTGTGAACGACACCGCGCCATAGGCCCGGAGCGCCTCTACGGTTGGCACCAGGGGCGAGTCGTGGACGAATTCGCTGGCCTGGACCGCAACCGGAAAACCGCCGCCGCTCAATTCCGCCCGGAGCTCCTCCCAGGGAGGGGTCGAGGCCGCACGCGGCGGATCGGGGAAGCGGACATCGACCGTGGCGCGCACTTCGATGTCGAAGCGCGTGTGCGTAACGGCGATGCGGTAGATGTCTATGTGGTTGCCGAAATGATCGAGGTGCTGCACCGCAAGGGCTGCGTCGGGACTCGTTGTGACGTCGATAGCCGTGACCTTCTGTCCGGGAAACGGGCGCGCCCGCAGATGGGCGATGTGATGCGCCGAGTCGACGCTGCTGGCGTAGCTGTAGGAAGTCCGGTGCGTGAGCAGGTATTGCATGGCCGCTCGTCCCGCCTCAGCCGCCCGAGGAGCCGACAGCCTGTGCCGCCGGCAGGTGCGAGAAATAGGCGCGAGTGATCGCTTCGGAAAGCGCCTCCAGCTTTTCGTCGGCGTCGGCTGCGACGTCGCGCAGCATGGCGAGCGCCAGCCCTTCGTGCCGCCAGGCCTTCTCGTCACCGCCGAACTGGCGGACGACGGCCGTGAGGTCGCTCTCGAGCGACGCCGGAAACGCCGGTACCGGCACGCCCGAAGCACGGGCGAGATAGTCGAGATGGCCGTTGATGGCCCGGAGCTGGAAGGCGAGCGCGCGTGGGTTGCTGTCGTCGAGAACAACGAGGTCGAGCACCGGCGCCGGCTGGAGCTGACCAAGGTAGCGGGTGCGGTAGGTGATCGTGCTGTCACACAATTCCAGAGCCACGCGCATCGCGGCGTCCCAGTCGATCGGCGATTGGGTGAAGGGGCTGAGTGCCCCGGTCAGTATGAATTGCGCGCGTTCGAGGCGGCGCCCTAGATCGAGGAAACGCCAGCCGGTGCCTCGGGTCATGTTTTCCTGCGCGAGGCCCGAAAGGGTGGCGACGAAGCGGACGATCTCGTCGAGTGCCGCGAGCAGGAGGTCGAGGTTGCCGCGCGCCGCCAGCAGCCGTTTGCGCACCTCGGACATCTCGGGGCCTGCTGCCGTCGTCATGTCGGCGGAAAAGCGGTCGCGCATGGTGCGGGCCAGGTGCTGGATGGCATCGAGCACGGTGGCAAGTCCGCGATCATCCGAGGCGACGGCGCCCAGATCCTGCTGAAAGGCAGCGCTTTCCGGCGCCGACATCGCGGCGGCAGGGTCCATCAGATTGGCCTGGTGCAGCAGGCGTCCCAGCAGGCGCAGCTCGACGGAGTCGCGGGGTCCCACGGCGCCCTGCGCCACCTTGGTGGCGGCGGTGCGCAACAGCCGGGTGTCGTTGTCCAGCCGCTCGATGTAGCGTCCCAGCCAATAGAGATTGTCGGCAACGCGGCTTTGCAGGTCGGCGCCGCCGCGCTCGACGGCAAGCTGGTGGAACTGCCGGGTCGGCGGCAGTTCCACATCGGCGGCGTCTTCGGTCAGCACCCAGACGTCCTTCAGGGTACCACCGAGCCGGCCGAGTGAGCTCAGCGCGGTGTCGCCCGCAGGCTCGCGCGCAAGGCCGCCCGGCAGGACGCGAAAGCTGTCACCATCGGAAATCAGGAAAACGCGCATGACGACGGCGGCCGGCGCTAGGGCCTGGCCGTCCCATTTCGGTGTGAGCGACGGCGTGAAGGGGTACTGAGCCACGAACCGGCCGGGATGGACGCAGATCCGGGCCTCGAGGGCTGCACGCTCGGCGGGTTCCAGCATGCCGACGACGATCGGCTCGCGGTCGTGGCCGAGGCAGGGCCGCACGATCATGGCGTCGAGGTTGGCCAGCGCGAAGGCGAGCGCCGGCGGCTCGCCCAGC
>CALFRN010000478.1 GCA_937919085.1 uncultured Reyranella sp. | reverse complement strand
GGTAGTGGTCGATGCGGCCGATGTCCTTGACGGCGGCCGTCTGGCTGACCGGCGCGTAGGAGGCGACCAGGGCCGCGGCGCCGGCGGCATCGAGCAGGGCGGGGGGTGTCGGCGCTGACGGGGGCAAGACGGCGTCGGGCATGGATGCGGCCTCCAGAGGATGCAGCAAGCCTAGCATGATTCGGACCGGCGGGAGGGTTGGCTCTCGAAGTGTTGTGAGAGACTGAGCCAAGTATGATCCATTAACTACCCCAAAACCTGCGGCACTTGCTAATAAAGAAATGCATTGCTGCGTTGCACCGGGTGACGGGTGGTACTCGCCAACCCCTTGCCGAAGCGGATAGGATCGCCTCGGAGAAGGAGCCCGTGACGTCATGGGTGTCAGCGACCGATCCGGTGCCTGGTTCAAGCCTCTGGGGAAACGGCAGGCATTTGCCGTGCCGTCGGTTGCGCGCATGTCCGCCCCGCCGGTCGACCGGTCCCGGCTAGGTTTCCCGTTCCTCCGCGCCGACGAGGCAATCGAATGAAGCGCCGCACTCTGTTGACGGCGGGTCTCGCCGCGCCGTTCGTCGTCACCCGCCGCGCCCTTGCCGCCGAGCGGCTGGTCGGCTGGGTCTCGCCCGGTACGGCCGAGGCCACGGCGCCCTTCTTCAACGCGCTGAAAGCCGGCCTCGCCACCGCCCTGCCGTCCGGCGCCGAACCGGTGCGCTTTCTCGAACGGTACAACGTCACGACACCGGCGCTCGCGGCGGCCCGGGTCGCCGAGCTGCAGCAGATGGGCGTCCGCCTGATGGTGTGCCAGGGGCTTGCGGCCGTGTCGGTGACGGCGACCAGGCCGTCGGTGCCGGTAGTCTTCGGCTACAGCGGCGATCCCGTCGTCGCGGGCATCGTGCAATCGATGTCGCGGCCGGGCGGCAACGCGACCGGAATCAGCTTCATGTCGATCGAGCTCAATCCCAAGCGGATCGACCTGATGCGCATCGCGCTGCCGGAGTGCCGCAAGGTGGCGCTGCTGTCCAACGCCAGGCATCCCGGCGAGGAGAAGGAGATCGCCGCCTGCCAGACGGCCGTCCAGTCGATGGGTATCGACCTCTCCGTCCATCGCGCCCAGTCTCCCGGCGAGATTCGCGCCACTCTCGGCCAGGCGCTCGACAGCGGAACGCAGGCGGTCGTCATGCTGCCGAGCTCGAGCATGGTCTACCACGCGCCCGCGGCGGCGGGCGATTGTATCGCCCGCAAGGTGCCCCTGATCTCCGGCTGGTCCGAGATCGCAAGCGCCGGCGCACTCATGACCTATGGACCCAACCTGCAGGAAGCCTACAAGCGCCTGGCGCTCTACGTCGTGCGCGTGTTGGGCGGCGCGGCGCCGGCGACCCTGCCGGTCGAGCAGCCCACGGTGCTGGAGCTGGTGATCAACCAGAAGACGGCGATGGCCCTCGACCTCACCTTGCCGCCGGCCCTGCTCGCCCAGGCCGACGAGATCATCGAATGAAGCGGCGCGGCGTTCTGTTGGGAGGAGCCGCTGCGGCCGGCCTGCCGTCGGCGGCGGGCGCCCAGAAGCCGGCGTTGCCGGTGATCGGCTTTCTCAGCCTCCTTCCGGAGGCCTCGTTGCGCGAGCAATTGGCGGCATTCCAGGCAGGACTGGAGGAAGCCGGTTTCGTCGACGGCCGTACCGTGATCATCGAATACCGCTGGGCCGACGGCGACTCGACTACGCTGCCGCTGCTGGCCGCGGAGCTGGTGCGCTTGCAGCCGGCGCTCCTCGTGGCGGCTGGTGGCAATATCTCGGCCGGCGCCGCAAAGGCCGCCACCGCCACCATTCCCGTCGTCTTCACCGCCGTGCGCGACCCCGTGCAGGACGGGCTGGTCGCCAGCCTGAACCGGCCGGGCGGGAACCTCACCGGCGTCGCCATCCTGGCCGAGGAGCTCGACGCCAAGCGGCTGGAACTGTTGCATGAACTTGCGCCGTCGACCGGACTGATCGGTGCTCTCGTCAATCCCAGGAATCCCAGTGTCGCCGTCCAGCAGTCGAACCTGCAGGCGGCCGGCAGGGCGATCGGTCGAACGCTGCAAGTCCTGCGAGCGGGCACGGTCGAAGAGCTGGAGGCTGCCTTTTCGACGCTCGCGACACAGAACGCCACGGGGCTGGTCGTCGCCTCCGACCCGTGGCTGACCAGCCAGCGGCAGCGGATCGTCGAGCTGGCCGCGCGCCATCGGCTGCCCGGCATCTACCAGTGGCGCCAGTTCGCGGATGCCGGCGGGCTCGCGAGCTACGGCCCCAGCTTCGCCGAAGCCTACCGGCAGTCGGGCGTCCTCGCCGGCCGCGTCCTGCGAGGGGAGAACCCAGCGACTTTGCCGGTGCTGCAGCCGACCAAGTTCGAGCTGGTCATCAACCTCAAGACCGCGAAGACACTCGGTCTGCTCATCACGGCATTGTTCATGGCCCGCGCCGACGAGGTGATCGAGTGAAGCGGCGCACCCTCTTCGCTGGCGCGGCTTCAGCAACGACCCTGCCGTTTGCCGGCATCGCCCAGACCGGCAAGGTATTCCGCGTCGGTGTCCTGGTCGTCGGCCAGCCCGAGCCCTTCTGGACGATCTTCCGCTCCGCGTTGAAGGAACTTGGCTACTCCGAAGGCGGCAACATCCGGTTCGAATTCCGCTCCGCCGAGTTCGTGCCGGCCCGGCTCGACGCACTGGCCGCCGAGCTCGTCAAGCTCGGCGTCAATGCAATCGTCGCCGTGCAGACACCGTCGGCGCTCGCCGCCAAGAAGGCGACACGCACCATCCCGATCGTGCTGGCGGGCGTGGGGGATGCAGTGGCGACCGGGCTGGTCACTAGCCTGGCGAGGCCCGAGGCCAACCTGACGGGCGTGTCGACCGCGACCGCCGAGCTTTCCGGCAAGAGCGTCGAGCTCCTGAAGGAAATTCTGCCGGCGGCCCGCCGCATCGCTGCCATCGCCAGCGCGCCCGACCCGTTCCACAAGCCCTTCCTCGACCAGCTCGAAAAGGCCGGGAGCCAGGGCGGCGTCACCATCGAGCGCGTGATGATCGAGCGCGAGGCCGATCTCGGGCCCGCCTTCTCGCGGCTGGGCGGCGGCGGCGTCGATGCCGTGGTGGTGCAGCCCAGCCTATCAGTGAAGCTTACGGCCGACCTGTCGCTCAAGAATAGCTTGCCGTCGGCGTCGGCGTCGCGCCGCTTCACCGATGCGGGGGGCATGCTGAGCTATGCCGCCGATATCCAGCATATCTATCGCGACTCCGCCGTCTATCTCGACAAGATACTGAAGGGCGCCAGGCCCGGCGACCTGCCGGTACAGGGGCCGGTTAAGATCGAGATGATCGTCAACCTCAAAACCGCCCGCGCGCTCAACCTCACGGTGCCGCAATCGATCCTGATCCGCGCCGACGAGGTGATCGAGTGAGGCGGCGCCTGATCCTGTCGGCACTTGCGGCTCTGCCTGCCGCACGAAGCCACGCGCAGGCGCCGCGCAGGCCGGTCATCGGCGTGCTGATGGCGCGCGACGAGCACTACAGCGCCGACCAGTTCCGCGCCGGCATGCAGGAGCGTGGCTGGGCAGAGGGCTCCTATTCCCTGGAAATTCGTTCGGCCGGTGGCGCGATCAACCGCCTGGCGGCGCTCGCCGCGGAACTGGCTGCAGCCAACGTCGACGTCATCGTCGCCCTGCAAACGCCGGCCGCCCTTGCCGCCAAGCGCACGACGCAGACCATCCCGATCGTCAGCTGGTCCGGTGACCCGGTCGGCATGGGCCTCGTCGACAGCATGGCGCGTCCGGGCGGCAACATCACGGGCGTCGACGGCGGCGCTGCCACACTTGGTGCCAAGCGGGTCGAACTCCTGCGCGAGATCGTGCCGTCGATGAAGCGTCTTGCCGTCCTCCTCAATTCCGCGGACCCGTTCAGCAAGCCGTTCCTGGCACAGATCCAGGCCTCCATCGGGACGCTGGCCATCGAGGTCGAGCCGATCGCGGCCACCGTCGGCGACCTTGAGCCGGCCTATGCCAAGCTGCAGGCCCGCCAGACCGACACCGTCATCGTGCAGCCCAGCCTGCCGCTCGCGGCGATCGCCGCACGGCTGCGCGCGATGCGTCTGCCCTCGGTTGCGCAGGGCCGGCCCTACGTCGAGTCCGGCGGCCTGATGGCGATCGGCGCCAACACCGCCGAACTAAATCGCCTGCTGGCCTTCAGCCTGACGCAGGTGCTGAAGGGCACGCCGCCACGCGACATCCCGGTGATGTTCCCGACGCAGTTCGACCTCTTCCTCAACCTCGCGACGGCCAGGGCGCTCGGCCTCTCCCTGCCGCCGGGCCTGGTGCAGCGCGCCTACGAGGTGATCGAGTGACGGCACCGCCTCGCACTCGTCCCACCAGCCCGATCAGGATCGACACATCATGATGACGCTCCCGACAGCACAACGCCCAAACACTGTTCGTCCGCGTCGCCGGTCATCAATCGGCGAGGGCGGCGCTCGTCTCAAAACCGCATCGCCGCACGCTCGTGCACGCCGTTCCGCTATCGGCCGACCGCCAAGCTCACCCGCCTCGGCTCGCAAGCCCCCTCGGTCGGAGCCTCCTGCGGCCAAAACTCAGCCAATCCATCGTATCCAACCGCTACTGCCGGCGACACTATCGCCATAGTGCCCGGCACCACCGAGCCAACTCTTCCCGCGGTTTCCTCCCTTGAGGCTTCTCCGACGCCTGCCGCACGTGCGCGTGGCATCGTCCATCAGCGGCAGGCGTCCGAGAACCCTTAACAACATCGGAAGTGGGCGGGCGGTCCTGGCTGGCGGGAACGGCACGTCGGATCTAGGATACAATCCGGCACACGTCAGTATTGCAGCAGGCTGTGCTCTTGCCTGTGCCGACGAGGTGATCGAATGAGCGTGCGCGAGTCCCTATGGAAAGCGGCGGCATATCTGCTCGCCGGAGCGATGGTTGCCATTGCGCTGTCGTCGCTGGTATTTTCGGCGGTGGCGCAAGACAAAGTTTGGCGGGTAGGGCTGTTGACAGCGGGGAGCGAGGAGTCGGAGATCTCCACGCAATCGACTTGGCGCGCCGGGATGCTGGAAAGTCTCGATCGAAACGGATATCGTGTTGGCAGGAATCTTGAGCTGGTGGGCCGCTATGCCGCTCGCGATGTAAATCGCTTGCCAGACCTCGCGCGGGAGATCGCCAGCGCCAAAGTCGATGTCGTCGTCGCGGTAGGTAATGAGTCGGTCTGGGCGATGCTGGCGGCGACCGAAGCGACCCCGATTGTCATGGTGGTCGGTGCCGACCCGGTGGCGAACGGATTTGTCGCCAGCATGGCACGTCCCGGCGGCAGGGTTACCGGTCTTGCCTTTCAGACGTACGAAGGCGATGTAAAGCGCCTGCAGCTTCTGCGCGAAGCGATGCCCAACTCGCGCTGGTTCGGGTACCTTCGGCCACCCGGATCGATTCCGGCGCGCGCTACTGAGTTGCTGGCAAAAGCAGCCCGCCACCTAGATGTCGAACTGACAATACGCGCGGTCTCCGGGCTCGAGCCGGCCGCGTATGAGGCGGCTTTTGCCTCCATGCGCGACGAAGGTGTTGCCGGTGTGCTAATTGCCTCGACGCAGGTCCTGGCAAATGATGTGCGAAGTTTCAGCCCGATCGCCCAAGCGCTCCGCATGCCAATAATCTGCGAATGGGACTATATGGCTACCAACGGCTGCACTTTGGCCTATGGTCATGATCTCGACTATGCTCACCGCCGCGTCGGCGAATACGCTGCCCGCATTCTAAAGGGCGCCGCCCCGGCCGATCTGCCGGTCGAGCAGTCCGATGCTTGGCAGTTTACTGTCAATTTACGCGCTGCCGCGAGCGTCGGACTAACCGTGCCCTGGACGCTGCTTGTCCGCGCAGACGAGGTGATCGAGTAAGCAGGTCAGTCATGTTTGGTCTGAACAATTCGCGTCACTTTTGACATATCCTTGACCTGTCCGCTCAGCAAAGCAATTGCAGACACTTTTCGCGCAGACGGATTCGGCCGGACAAGGTAGATTTCTTGCTATGTTCGCTAGAGGCGCGCTCGGCCTTGCCATCTTGCCGTTGATGTTCGCCCGCGCCCACGGGGTGATCGAGTAAACACCTTTGTCATTTCCCCTTGGAGTCATTCGCAACTGAGGCGAGTCAGTAGCACGTCCGGCCATGTCCGGTTTACCTCGTCGTCCGTTAAGAAGCGCGATTGAGTGCTGGGTTGATAGCGAACGAAGGTACGCATTCGGTGAGCACCGCGGCGTAGGTACTCGCTGGAGTGGGCAGCCCTGT
>CALFRN010000477.1 GCA_937919085.1 uncultured Reyranella sp. | reverse complement strand
TGGCCAGGGCCTCTCCGACCGTGTGGTCGGCGTCCCGTCGCTCGAAGAGAGGGCCGACGATCTCGACGCCGTCATGGCGGCCGTCGGGTGCAAGCGGGCAGCAATCCTGGGCTTTTCCGAGGGCGCCTCGCTCAGCGCCCTGTTCGCCGCGACCCGCCCGAAGCGGGTGTCGCGGCTCGTTCTCTATGGCGGCTTCGCCCGCTTCGCCAATGCGCCCGACTTCTCGCTGATGTTCGACGCCGAAACGATCCGCCATTCAGCGGAGTACTGGGGCACGGGTCTCAGCATCAAGACATTCGCGCCAAGCCTGGCCAACGACCCCGAAATGCTTCGGCTGTGGGCCAAGGGCGAACGACTCTGCCTCAGTCCCGGCGGTTACAAGGCCATGGTCGATACCAACATCGAGATCGACGTGCGAGGAATCCTGCCGCAGATCAGGGTGCCGACGCTGGTCCTGCACAGCTTCGCCGACGCCGCCGTTCCGGTGGCCAACGGCCGCTATCTCGCCTCCCAGATTCCCGGCGCGCGCTACATCGAATATCCGGACGGCGATCATGCCGTCTTCGCCGGAACGGACTTCGGCCGGATGTGCGACGACGTCGAGCCGTTCCTCACCGGACATCGCGCCGCGACGCGGGCCGATGCCGATCGAGTACTGGCGACGGTGCTGTTCACCGACATCGTCGACTCGACCGGTCAGGTGACCAGACTGGGCGATCAGGCTTGGCGACGCCTGCTGGACGAGCATGATCAGCTCGCCCGGCGCCTGGTCAAACAGCATCGCGGGCGCTTGGTGAAGAACACGGGCGACGGCCTGCTGGCGACGTTCGACGGACCGGCCCGCGCGATCCGCTGTGCCCAGGGACTGATCGCGGCCACCGGCGGCCTCGGGACCACGACACGCGCCGGGCTGCACACCGGCGAGATTGAGCTGCGGGGCGACGACATCGGCGGCGTCGCCGTGCATGTCGCCGCCCGGATTCTCGGCAGCGCCGCGCCCGGTGAAATCCTGGTCTCGCGGATCCTGCCCGATCTGGTCGCAGGCTCGGGCCTGTTGTTCACCCCGCGCGGCCACCACAGACTGAAGGGCCTGGAAGGAAGCTGGGAACTCTTCGCCGTTCAGCCGGACGACAGTTCGACGCCGCGCTGATCGGGCGCGAACGCCGGAGACACGGATGCAGAGGAACTCCGACCGAAGGCGGCCATGGTGAAGGCTCCTGTCCTGCGGGTCGCACGGCCCCCTTTGACGATCCCGATGGGCTTCTGCGCTTCCACCGCGATGGCCGCGGGCTTCCTTTCGCAAATCCGAACGGCTACCGGATCGTCCGACAGAATTTCGCCCTGCATCGATAACGGCGGTTTGGAGATCTAACGCCTCATCCGCTCGCGATGGAGAATGTAGAGGCCGGCAACCACAATTACCGCGATGCCCGAGATGGCCAGCGGATTGGGCACCTCGCCCCACACGACATAACCGAGGCCGAGCGCCCACAGGATCGCGGAATAGCGGAACGACGCCATGACCGAGATCTCGCCGCCCGAGCGCAGGGCCAGCACCAGCAACTGATAACCGGCGGCCAGCAGCAGCGACGAGGCAACGATGAAAGCGATGGCACGCCACTCCATCGGCTGCCAGCCCTCGATCAGCGCCCAGATGCAGCCGGCGATCGCCACCGTCGTGGCCGTGGTGAAGGAGACCACCAGGGTCGGCACGGCGGGCGGCAGGTAGCGGGCGACGATGTCGCGAAAGGCGCCGATCAGCGTGGCGAGCAGCACCAGCCAGGTCCAGCCGTTGAGATCGCCGGGATGCGGCTGGATCACCAGCAGGACGCCCGCGAAGCCCGCGATCGTGGCGCTCCACCGCCGCCAGCGCACATCTTCCTTGAGGATCAGCACCGCAAGCACCGTCAGCATCAAGGGGCCGGAAAGATTGACCGCATTGGCGATGGCGAAGGGGATCTGAAACAGCGCGGTCAGATACAACATCGCCATGCTGGCCTCGAGCCCCCCGCGCAGCAGCACGCGCGGATGGACGGCGCTGGCGATCCGTCGCCACGCGCCGCTCGCCAGCAGCGCCAGGCCGCACCAAAGCGTAGCGAAAACGCCGCGCACACCGATCGCCTGGCCGGTCGGCACGGTTTCGGCGGCGAGCTTGATCAGGGCGTCGTTGAAGATGAAGACCACGACCGCCGACAGCATCGCTGCGATGCCGCGCGTATTGTCGATCACCTGGTGCCGGACATCTTCAGTATGAGTCCCCACTGCAGATCGGTGACGGGCACGACCGAGAGTCTCGACTGACGCACCAGGCCGAACTCCCTGAGCTTCGGCTCGGCCTTGATCGCCGCCAGCGTCACCGGCGCCGCCAGGGCCTGCACCGGCTTGATATCGACCATCACGAATCTGCCGGTCTCGTCGGAAGGATCGGGATAGGCGGCCTTCGCCACCTCGGCGATGGCCACGATCTCCTTGCCCTCGTTGGAGTGGTAGAAGAAGCAGCGGTCGCCCGGCTTCATCGCCTTGAGATTGAGCGCAGCCTGGTGATTGCGCACGCCGTTCCAGTGCGTCCGCTTGTCCTTCACCAGTTGCGACCACGGATAGACCGAGGGCTCGGATTTCAGGAGCCAATAGGCCATTTCACTCCCCATATTCTTTGCGGACTATTCGCCCTCGCGGCGCAGCGGTCGCGTCAGCAGACCGCGGATCGCCTCGTCGAGGGCCGCGCCGCGGTGGAGGATAGCATCGACGGCGGCGCAAATCGGCATCTCGATGCCGAGCCGCGCGGCACGCGTCACGACCGCCGGGGCCGTCGCCTCGCCCTCGACCACCTGCCGCCGCCCTTCCATATGCCGCCCGAGTGCCGTGCCCTTGCCGAGCGCCGCACCCAGCGATCGATTGCGCGACAGCGGTCCATGACAGGTGAGCACGAGATCGCCGAGACCGCTGAGTCCGGTCATGGTCTCGAGACTGGCGCCCATGGCGAGACCGAGGCGCGCCATTTCGGCAAAGCCGCGGGTGATCAGCGCGGCGGCGGCGTTGTGGCCCAAGCCACGGCCCTCGACGATGCCGGCGGCGATGGCGAGCACGTTCTTGACCGCACCACCCAGCGCCACGCCCGTCACGTCGTCGGTCCAATAGGGCCGGAATGCACCGGCCGCCAGCGCCTGCGCGAGATCGCGTCCCGTGGCGGCATCGGCGGTGGCGATGCTGACGGCCGTCGGCAGGCCCCGGACCGCCTCCTCGGCGAAGCTGGGACCGGACAGCATCGCGAAGGGCCGGCCAGGCAAGACCTCACCCAGCACTTCGGGCATCAGCAGGCCGCCAGCGGCTTCGATCCCCTTGGCGCAGATGACGACAGGGCCGCTCCCCGGCAGGTCGCGCGCCACCGTCCGCACGGCCTGGGCCGGACAGACCAGCAACAGCGCGTCGCAAGGCCCGAGCGCGCCCAGGTCGGGCGCCGCCTCGATGCCGGCCTCCAGCACAAGACCCGGAAGGTAGACAGGGTTGGCCTGGTCCCGCGCGACCGCTTCGGCGATTGCCGGATCGCGCGACCACAGCGTGACCCGCCGGCCGGCGCGGCGCGCCAGGCAGGCAAGCGCCGTGCCCCAGGCGCCGCCGCCGACCACGCCGATATGGTCCACCCTGTTCAAGGCAAGGCGCTCACAGGCTGAGGTTCAAGGCAATCGAGATGCGCTCGGCGCTGCCGCGATAGGGCCGCACCTGATGCAGCATCCAGGCGGGAAACATCACCAAACGGCCGGCCTTGGGCGGCACCGTCTCATTGGCGCCGGCAGACAGGCCGCCGGGCATCGCGAAGGCGAGGTGCGGCGCATACATCGCCGGTCCGGGGCCGCGCGGATCCATGAACTCGAGCTCGCCACCCAGCGACGGATCGGCCGCGATGCCACCGTCATCGACGTAGTAGACGGCCGACCAGAAGCTGCCGGGGTGGGAATGAAACTCGTTGCCGTGTCCGGCCCGGTTCACGTTCGCCCACATGTTGGCCTGCCACACGATGGCGACGGGCTTGCCCTGGCGGTCGGCGGTCACGCGGTTGGCGAGGTTGCGGGCGAGCGCCAGCAGCTTGATCGCCGGTGCGCCGCCCCATCGATCCATGTCCCAGGTCGACTGCCAGCCGCCGAGATTGGAATGCTGGGTGCCGGGATGGGCTTTCTGGCGCTGCTCGATCGCCTTGCGCAATTCGGCATTGAGCGCCGCGGCATCGGGAACGTCCGATACGATGATCGGGGTGGCGAACAGGGGAATGGTTTCAAAGGTGCCGGTCACGGTCTCGACCCCACTTGCGAAGGGACCCCACGAACCGCCGCATCGGGGTCGAGCGGCCAGCGCGGGCGCGGGCGAAAATCGAGCGCATCGACTTTTCCAAGCCGCAACCGCTCGACACCCGCCCAGGCGATCATGGCGCCGTTGTCGGTGCAAAGCGCCACTGGCGGGGCAACCAGGCGCACGCCATGCGCTGCCGCGAGTTCCTCGAGCCGACGGCGCAGATAGGCATTGGCCGCGACGCCACCGGCCACGACCAGGGTCGGCATCGACGACGCTGCCAGGGCGTTGGCGCAGCGGTCGGCGAACACGTCGCCCACGGTGCGCTGGAACGAGGCGCAAAGATCGGCGATGGCCCTGGGGTCGCCCGTCGGCGGTTCGTCGACGGCCAGCTTCTCGATCGTCTGCCGCACCGCGGTCTTGAGGCCGGAAAAGGAGAAATCGCACCCCGGCTTGCGCCACAACGGACGCGGCAGGGCGAAGCGCTGCGGATCGCCGCCTGCGGCCGCCCGTTCGACGGCGGGGCCACCGGGAAAGCCGAGGCCAAGCAGCTTCGCGGTCTTGTCGAAGCATTCGCCGGCAGCGTCGTCGGACGTCGTGCCAAGCAGCGTGAAATCGCCAGGCCCGCGCACCGTCAGGAGCTGGCAATGGCCACCGGAGACCAGCAGCAGCAGATAGGGAAAGGCCACATCTTCCGTCAGCCGCACCGAGAGCGCATGGCCTTCGAGGTGGTTGATGGCCAGGAACGGCTTGTCGTGCGCGAAGGCCAACGCCTTGGCGGTCATGACGCCCACCAGCACGCCGCCGATCAGACCTGGGCCGCCGGTGGCGGCGATGCCGTCGAGATCGGCCAGGCCGAACCCGGCCTCGTCGAGCGCCTGCTGGACCACGCCGTCGATCCGCTCGAGGTGGGCGCGCGCGGCGATCTCCGGCACCACGCCGCCGAAACGGCGATGCTCCGTCAGCTGACTGTAGACGACATTGGCCAGGATCCGCCCGACCGGCCCGTTCGACGCCGCGCCATCCGGCGCCTCGACGATGGCCGCTGCGGTCTCGTCACAGCTTGTCTCGATGCCCAGCACGCGCATCCACATCTTCTAGCGGCGCGCGGTCGCCGACGCCAGCCGTGCGCATTCACGCTGCCGGCGTGACAATGATTCCCGGACCGGCCAAGGTTGCGGACCATGACCATCGTGTCGGGCATGAGCGCGCAGTCGATACCGGGGTTTCTCCAGTGACGGATGACCGAAAGACGGCACGATCGGACTCCGATGACGACTCCGGCAGGGATGCTGACAAGAGAGGGCCGCTTTTCGTAACGGCGATTGCGGCGCTCGGCGTGGTCTACGGCGATATCGGCACCAGCCCGCTCTACGCCCTCAAACAGTGCTTCCAGGGCCCCTACGCCATTGCGCCAACCGTCGAAAATGTTCTCGGCATCCTGTCGCTGATCGTGTGGTCGCTGATCCTGGTCGTTTCGGTCAAGTATCTGGTGTTCGTCCTGCGGGCCAACAATCGCGGCGAAGGCGGGATCATCGCCCTGGTGGCCTTGCTGAATCCCTGGCACGCCGCACCGGGATCGCGGCGGCGCCTGCTGATGCTGTCCGGCCTGTTCGGCGCGGCCCTGCTTTACGGCGACGGCACGATCACGCCGGCGATTTCCATTCTGAGCGCAATCGAAGGCCTGCAGGTGGCGACCCCGGCGTTCGCCCCCTATGTCCTGCCGATTGCAATCGCGATCCTGGTCGGGCTGTTTGCTGTCCAACGGCACGGGACCTCGCGGATCGGCACCTTCTTCGGACCGGTCATGCTCGTGTGGTTCGTCACGCTGGGCGCCCTGGGGCTGCTCCAGGTCATCCGCTCGCCACATGTCCTCGCCGCGGTCGATCCAACCTATGCCGCGGGCTTTCTGATCGCGAACCGCTTGATCGCCTTCATTGTTCTCGGCACGGTGTTTCTGGTCGTCACGGGTGCGGAGACCCTGTACGCCGACATGGGGCATTTCGGCCGCCAGCCGATCCAGCTCGGGTGGTTCGCCGTCGCCCTGCCCGCCCTGCTCCTCAACTATTTCGGCCAGGGCAGCCTCGTTCTCGACGATCCCGGCGCCGTGACCCACCCGTTCTACGGTCTTGCCGCGGACTGGGCACTCTATCCTCTGGTGATCCTTGCCACGGCAGCCACCGTGATCGCCTCCCAGGCGGTGATATCAGGCGCATTCTCGCTGACGCGCCAGGCCGTGCAACTCGGCCAGCTCCCGCGCATGAGAATCCTCCAGACCGATTCGGAGCACTTTGGCCGGATCTACATCCCTGCAGTCAACTGGATGCTGATGCTGGCGTCCATTGCCCTCATGCTCGCGTTCAAATCGTCGACCGGGCTCGCCGGCGCTTATGGCCTGGCGGTCTCGACCGACACGGTCATCACGACGATGCTCGCCTTCTTCGTGGCCATCCGCTGGAAGTTCAATCCATTCCTTGCCGCGGCGCTGACGCTGATGTTTCTCCCCATCGATCTGGCGTTTTTCGGCGCCAACCTGTTCAAGATCGCCGATGGCGGCTGGTATCCGCTGGTCGTCGCCGCCACGGTCTTTACCGTCATGGGTGTGTGGCGCAGCGGCCTTGC
This sequence comes from uncultured Reyranella sp., assembly GCA_937919085.1. GTDB lineage: Bacteria > Pseudomonadota > Alphaproteobacteria > Reyranellales > Reyranellaceae > Reyranella. The sequence continues at coordinate 18,333 of CALFRN010000477.1, read as the reverse complement.
ACGCCTCGGCATGCTGACCCACGACAAGCGCGAGCCGTTGGATGACTTTCTCGTCGCCCGGTCGAAAAAGCCGCTGCCGCGCATCTCCGGGACCGCTGTGTTCATGACATCGGCGCGGGCGGAAACGCCCGCTCTTCTATTGCACCACCTGGAACACAACAGGGTGCTGCACGAACGGGTATTGTTGATGACCATCCTGACCGATGACAAGCCACGCGTGCCAAGCGTCGAGCGGATCGAATGGGAGGAGCTGACCCTCGGCTTCCATCGCATCGTGGTCCGCTACGGCTTCATGCAGAGCCCCAATGTTCCGGTGGCGCTGCGCCTGTGCCAGCGCTTCGGCCTCGAGGTCGATCCGGCCACCGTGACGTTCTACGTCGGCCATGAGGAGATCATCCCGAGCCGCACGACGACGCTCTGGAACCAGTGGCATGCACTACTGTTCGCCTTCATGTGGCGCAACGCGACCCGCGCCACAGCCTACTACAAGCTTCCTCCCGACCGGGTCGTGGCGATCGGGCAGCAGGTCGAAATGTAGGGCCGGACGGCTGCGCCGGCCGCGCTCTAGGATTCTATCCAGCCAACATTGCCGTCGACACGACGGTAGACGACGTTGAAAGCACCGGTGCCAGCGTTGCGGAACACGAAGACCGGCTCTTCGCCGAGGTCGAGCATACGTACGGCATCGGCGACCGTCACATCGTGGATCGGTGTGTCGAGTTCAGCCACGACCACGGCCTCGTGCGGCGCTTCATCGTTCTTTTCTCCGTCCCAGCTCATCAGCGAATGACGCGAGCCGAGATCACCCTCGGCTTGCGGTCGTTCCGGTGGCGGAGCCTCGGCGCCGCGGCGGCCCTCCAGCCAGCGCTTGTGCCGGCGCAGACGCTTGGCAACCCGGATAAGCGCGTCGTCGAAGGCGCGGTAGATTTCGCCGGACTCCGCGCTGGCATTTACGGTCGTGCGCGAATTGGCGTGGACAAGAATCTCGGACTTGAACTCTCCAGCCACGCGCTTGAATGTCACCATCGCCTCGATCGGCCGGTCGAAATACTTGCCGGCGACTTCCGCCCGGCGCTCGCGGACGTGATCCTGCAGCGCTGCTCCAAGATCGATCTGCTGTCCCGAAATGCGGATGTTCATCACTTCTCCCTGCTGATTGTGGCTTCCGGTCGTCTCGCTGGCTCAGCCGTGATGCCTGCGGCGGCGTGCCAGACTGCAAGCCTCGACGCCGCACCCCAGCACAAACACCGCATGTGCAGCGCGTTCCCCCCGGGGGAGCGAGCCGTTACCATACCATATGCAAGTTAAAGGGCGACAATGCGGCGCATGATCAGTGCACGTCGATCACCGGCATAACGAGCATCGACCTCGCGCCGGCATCGATGGCAAGGTATCCGTCAGCAGCCTCGGTCCCGCCGAGGAAGATTTTTGACGCTCCATAGCGAGAGCAATGCCATGACATCCCCCCTTCTTCGTCTCGGCACACGCGGCAGCAAGCTCGCGCTCACACAGGCCGGCCTTGTCCGCGATGCCCTGGCTGCGTCGGCGCCGGCTCTCGCCACCCCGGACGCCATCGAAATCGTCGCCATCAAAACGACCGGTGATGCCATCCAGGATCGGCCGCTCTCGGAGGCCGGCGGCAAGGGCCTGTTCGTGAAGGAAATCGAAGAAGCCTTGCTGGCAGGTCGGATCGACGTGGCGGTCCACAGCATGAAGGACATGCCGACTGCCCAACCGCCGGGCCTGTCGATCGCCGCCTTCCTGCCGCGCGAGGACGCCCGCGACGTGTTGATCGCCGGCGACGTGCAGCGCATCGCCGATCTGAAACCCGGCGCCATCGTCGGGACCTCGGCGCTCCGACGACGCGCCCAGCTCCTGCACTGCCGGCCCGACCTGCGGATCGTCGATCTGCGCGGCAACGTCGAGACCCGCCTGGCCAAACGCGCGGCCGGCATCGTGGAAGCGACCCTGCTGGCGCTGGCCGGCCTGCGGCGGCTTGGCATGGCCGATGTCGGTGCACCGGTGCCGGAAGAAGAGATTCTTCCCGCCGTCGGCCAAGGGGCGGTCTGCATCGAATGCCGCGAGGGCGACGCACGGATACGCGGCTGGTTGGCCGCCATCGATCATGCGTCCACGGCAACCTGCGTCGCAGCCGAGCATGCGATGCTGGCCGTACTCGACGGGTCTTGCCGCACACCCATCGCCGGCCATGCCGTGCTTGCTGCCGATGGCACCCTGCATTTACGCGGGTTGATCGTGAAGCCCGACGGTTCGCAGCTGATCGCCGCGCAACGGACCGGACATGCCGGCGATGCCGTCGCCATGGGCCGCGACGCCGGCCACGAACTCAAGCGCCGCGGCGGGCCGGGCTTCCTCTCGACCTGATCGTGCGTCGTCCCTAGAGTCCGGGCATGAGTACGGCGTTTCGATTGATTGTGCTTCTGTGCGGCGCCGCCATCCTGCTCGCAGCATGCGAGACCGCGCCGGTCACCGGCCGGTCGCAGATCATGCTGGTGAGCGAGGACGAGGAGCGCCAGATGGGCCTGCAAGCCTATCGGCAGGTGCTGGCAAAGGAGCCGCTGTCGAACAATGCGCAGGCTATTGCCCTGGTGGAAAAAGTCGGCCGGCGCATCGCGGCTGCGGCCGAACGGCCGCCCGCCGAAATGTGGCGCGCACCGAATTACCGCTGGGAGTTCAAGGTCATCGAGAAGAACGAACCCAATGCCTTCTGCCTGCCTGGCGGCAAGGTCGCGGTCTACACCGGTCTGCTGCCGATCACCCGCACCGCAGCCGGTCTCGCCACGGTGATCGGCCACGAAGTGGCGCATGCCCTGGCCCGCCACGGCGCCGAGCGCATGAGCGACCAGATGGTGGCTTCGGTAGGCACCGCGGCGGTTGCCGCCACTCTGGCGGCGACCGTAAGCGGACGCAGCCAGGCCTATTTGCCGGCGATGATGGCGGCCCTTGGCGCCGGCGCGACCGTGGGCTTTGTCCTGCCGATGTCACGAGCACAGGAATCAGAGGCCGACCGTATCGGGCTGGTGTTAATGGCGCTGGCCGGTTACGACCCGCACGCCGCGATCGGCGTCTGGGAGCGCATGCGCGCCGCAAGCTCCGGCCGCCCCGGCCAGCCGGAGTGGCTGAGCACGCATCCCGCCGATACCACGCGGATCAGCAACATCCGTGGCTGGGTCGACGAGGCCATGAGGTATTATCGTCCCCGTGATTGATTCACTCGAATACGACGCTTCGGGACTTCTCTGCCCCTTGCCGGTGCTGCGGGCCAACCGCAAGCTGCGCGAGTTGTCGAGCGGCGGACTGCTTACCGTGCGGGCCACCGATCCCGCCGCCTGGCAGGACTTTCCGGCCTATTGCCGCCAGACCGGTCACGAGTTGATCTCGAGTTCGCGCGACGGCGAGACGCTGGTCTTCGTCATCAGGAAACGCTAGGGACCGGCCCCAGTATCCAGAGAGAATGCATGCCCAAAGTCAGTTTCAAAACGATCGACACCCTGGATGTTGCCGGCAAGCGCGTCCTGGTGCGGGTCGACCTCAACGTGCCGATGAAGAACGGCAAGGTAACCGATGCCACGCGCATCGAGCGCGCGGTGCCGACCCTGTCGGAACTCGCCACCAAGGGTGCCAGAGTCGTGGTGTTGAGTCATTTCGGCCGTCCCGACGGCAAGCGCGTGCCGGAAATGTCGCTGAAGCCGCTGGTCGAGCCGCTGTCGCAGGCGCTCGGCAAGCCCGTGACCTTCGCCGAGGACTGCATCGGTCCGCTCGCCGAAAGCGCGGTGCGCAGCCTCAAGCCGGGCGAGATTCTGCTGCTGGAGAACCTGCGGTATCACAAGGAAGAAGAGAAGAACGACGCGGCCTTCATCGACAAGCTTTCGGTGCTGGGCGACATCTACGTCAACGACGCGTTTTCCACCGCGCATCGCGCGCATGCCTCGACCGAAGGCATCGCCAATCGCCTGCCGGCGGCAGCGGGCCGATTGATGCAAGCCGAACTTGAGGCGCTCGATAAGGCGCTGGGCAGTCCCAAACGGCCGGTCTGCGCCGTGGTCGGTGGCGCCAAGGTCTCATCCAAGCTCGACTTGCTCGGCAACCTCGTCGGGCGGGTCGACAAGCTGATCATCGGCGGCGGCATGGCCAACACGTTCCTGCACGCGCAAGGGATCGATGTCGGCAAGTCATTATGTGAGAAGGATCTCGCGGCAACCGCGCTCGAGATCCTGGAGAAGGCAAAGGCAGCAAAGTGCACGGTACTGCTGCCCGTCGACGTCGTGGTGGCAGCCGAATTCAAGGCTGGTGCGCCCAGCAAGGTCGTGGAGGCTGCGGCCTGCCCTGACGACCAGATGATCCTCGATGTCGGTCCGAAATCGATCGCGCTCTACCAGAAAGAAGTAGGCGGTTGCGCCACGCTCGTCTGGAACGGGCCGCTTGGCGCGTTCGAGATCCCGCCGTTCGACGCGGGCACCGTGGCTTTGGCACGAACGGTCGCCCATCTGACCGACGACAGTAAGCTCCTGTCGGTCGCCGGCGGTGGCGACACCGTGGCGGCACTGGCGGCGGCGGGCGTCGAAGAGCGGTTCTCCTACGTCTCGACGGCGGGCGGTGCCTTCCTCGAGTGGATGGAGGGCAAGACCCTGCCGGGCGTTGCGGCGCTTATCCGGGCGGCATAGGACTTGGGGGTATGAGCGTGCCCGTCAATCCACCCGACCGTCCTCGCCTGCCCTGGGATCCGCCGGAGCATTTCGAAAAGCGCGTCCCCGACGGCGACAATCGCGAGCGCCTGGTCTGCGGGCGTTGCGAATTCATCCATTACCAGAATCCCAAGGTCGTGGCGGGCGCGGTCTGCACATGGACGGACAGCAAGGGTGAAAAGATCCTACTGGCCAAACGGGCCATCGAACCGCGCAAGGGTTTTTGGACCCTGCCGGCCGGCTACATGGAACTGGGCGAGACCACCGAGCAGGCGGCGGCACGCGAGGCTCAGGAAGAAGCCTGTGCCACCATCGAGATCGACCGGCTGCTCGCGATGTACAGCGTGGCGCGCATCGGCCAGGTGCAGATCATGTATCGCGCCCGGCTGGTGAATGCCGACATCGCGGCAGGCATCGAAAGCGAAGAAGTGGCACTGGTCGACTGGTCCGACATTCCCTGGGAACAGCTCGCCTTCCCGACGGTGGTCTGGGCCCTGGCGCACTTCCACGACTCCCGCGGCAAGACGGATTTTGCCACCTATTCCAACCCGACGGGCGAACTTGCCCGCTTGTGGCCGCCAAGGAAGCCCCAGGGCGTCTGACAGTAAGATATGCACCCGAGGATGGCGTTCGCGCTTGTGACCGCCCGCCTGCCCCCTGAAAGTTCGGCCAAGAGGGGGAGACCACCATGCCCATCAGCAACTGGAACACCGGCGCCGTCCGCTCGCGCGAGGCGATACGTCTGCTCACCGACGAATTCGGTGCCGATCTCGACTGGAACGGCGTCCTGATCGCCCATCTCGACACGGGCTTCACCAACCATGTCGTCTTCAATCTTGAGAGCGATAGACCCGCCCTGCTGACCGATCGCGGCATCAACTACGTCGATACCGGCGTGTCCGAGCCACGCGACCCGCTGAACGGCGGCGGCGGGCTGGTGGTCACGCCCGGTCACGGCACGCGCACGCTTGGCGCGCTGTGCGGCAACCTGCCCGGCATCTACATCGGCGTCTGCCCGACCGTACCGGTCGTGCCCTACCGCGTCACAAACGGGGTGATGCTAAGCGGCCAGACCATCCTGAATGCCGCCAACGCCATCATGGATGCCGTCGACCGCAACTTGGCCGACGTGATCTCGATCAGTCTTGGCGTCCAGTCGATCATCGGCAACGTCAAGCAGATGCACGCGCTGGGCCGCGCCGTCGACCATGCCTACGAACGCGGCGTCATCGTGGTTTGCGCGGCCGGCCAGACCGACGACGCACCGCAGCTCGTGGGCGCCACGGTCTATCCCGGCCGCTACTCGCGCACCATTCTCGTCGGCGGCATAAATTCCGACATGAAGGTCTGCTTCGATTACGAAATCGGCCGTTCGTTCGTCGACACCTGGGCACCGGCCGACGACATCTTCAGGCCGAACGCGGTGTTCGGCCTGCCCGAACCCTTCAGGGAGGTTGCCGGCAGCGGCGACGGTACATCCTACGCAACTGTCCATGTCGCGGGGGCAGCGGCGATGTGGCTGCGCAAGCACGGTACGCAGTTGGACGAAGACGGCTACGTCGGCTGGCAGCGTGTCGAGGCCTTCCGCGCAATGCTTCGCAAGCGCAAACGGGCGCTCGCCGGCAACGACGTACCGACCCGCAAAGGTCCGACCGACACCGGCATCCTGGATTGCGTGGCGTTGCTCACGAACAAGCTGCCTTCGCTCTCCAGTCTCAAGAAGGCACAGCTTGCGGAGCCGGAGACCGGTTGAACTCAGCTCTCGCGCGCGAATGGATTGTCGGCGCCGTCCCAGTATCGCCTGAGCAGCGGCATCTGCAGGAAGGCGAAGACCAGCGTCAGCGGGAAGCTGAGGAACATCTTACTGGCGATCCAGGTCTCGGTCGAAAAGCTACGCCACATGACCTCGTTGACCGCCGCCAGCACGAAGAAGAACAGCGTCCAGCGAACTGTCAGTTTGCGCCAGCCGTCGTCGGTCAGCCGGAAGGCCGCGCCGAATATCGGCTTCAACAGCGGCTTGTCGAACAGAAGCAGGCCGCCGCCCAGGATGACGCCGAACAGGCAGTTCACGATGGTCGGCTTCAGTTTGATGAAGGTGTCATCCTGCAGCCAGATGGTGAGACCGCCGAACACCAGGATGAAGAAGCCGCCAACGAGCGGCATGACCGGCCAGCGCTTCTCCAGCCAGCGATAGCACGGCAGTGCGATCGCGGTCGCGACGATGAACACGCCGGTGCCGATGAAAATGCCCCACTTGCCGTTGACGATGAAGAACAGCACCAGCGGGCCCAGCTCCAGCGCGGTGGCGTAGAGCCGTCGCATGCTGCCGTCGTTGCCTGTTTTCTCGGTCATGCCGGCAGCCCCATCAATCCACGCGCGAAAGCCCTCGCCTCGAACGGCCGGAGATCATCTATGCCCTCGCCGACGCCGATGGCGACGACCGGGAGCCCGAACTTCTCGGCGAGCGCCACCAGGACGCCGCCCTTGGCACTGCCGTCGAGCTTGGTCACCACCAGCGCATCGACCGGCGACAGGGCCTTGAAGGTTTCGACCTGGGCATGGGCGTTCTGGCCGGTGGTGGCGTCGAGTACGAGCAGGCAGGAATGCGGCGAGCCCGGATCGAGTTTGCGGATCACGCGCACGATCTTGGCAAGCTCGTCCATCAGGTTGGTCTTGTTGTGCAGACGGCCGGCGGTGTCGATCAGCAGCACGTCGCACTTCTCCGCGCGCGCGCGCTCCAGTGCCTCGTAGGCAAGCCCCGCGGCATCGGCGCCGGTATCCTTGGAGATCACTGGCACGCCGGCGCGTTCGCCCCAGACCTTGAGCTGCTCGACCGCGGCGGCGCGGAACGTGTCGCCAGCCGCCAGCATCACGGTGCGGCCCTCACCCTTGTAGAAACCCGCGAGCTTGGCGATCGTCGTGGTCTTGCCGCTGCCGTTCACGCCCACCACCAGCACGACGTGTGGCTTTTGCGTCGCGTCGATTACCAGCGGGACGGCGACGGGCTTCAGAATCTCGGCGATATCATCGGCGAAGGCAGTGCGCACTTCCTCGTCGGTGACTTCCTTGCCGAAGCGTTCCTTGCCGAGCTTCTCCACGAGACGCGCGGCGACGGCGACGCCGAGATCGGCCTGGATCAACGCATCCTCGAGCTCGTTCAGCGTCTCCCGGTCGAGCTTCTTCCCGGTGAAGAGGCCGGTAATGCTTTCGGTGACCCGTTTGGTCGACTTCGAAAGCCCGTCGCGCAAACGCGACAGCCAGCCCTTCTTCTGCGGCTCCGCGACGTCGCTCATGTCAGCAACGAACGATCGAGCTCGCCCTGGTAGGCGAGCGAGATGCCGCCGGTCATCATCACGTGGCCGTCGTGCAGCCATTCGATGCCGAGTGTGCCGTGCGCCATCACGATGTCGACCTTACGGCCCGTGAGGCCGCGACGCGCCGCCGCCACGCCGGCCGCGCATGCGCCCGAGCCGCAGGCAAGCGTGAGGCCCGCGCCACGCTCCCATACGCGCAGTCGCAGCCGGTTCTCGCCCACGAGCTGGGCCACGCCGATGTTGGCGCGTTCCGGGAAGAAGCGGTCGTGCTCGAGCTTCGGTCCGACTTCCAAAATCGGAATCGCGTCGAGGTCGTCGACAAAGAAGGTGGCGTGTGGGTTGCCCATGCTGGTGCCGACGGCGTCCTGCAGCGGGCCGAGACCGACCGGCATATGGTTGGTGTCGCAGGCCTCGCGTACCGGGATCTCGCGCCAGTCCAGACGCGCCGGCCCCATGTCGACGGAAATCACCGGCAGGCCGTTGGCGCCCATGCCTGCCTTTTGCGATTCCAGCAGGCCCGAGATCGTCTGAACGGTCACCTGGTCGGTCTTGCGTTCGTCCATCACCACCGAAGCGACACAGCGCGTGGCGTTGCCGCAGGCACCGGCCTCGCCGCCGTCGGGATTGAAGATCCGCATGAACACATCGGCATCGGCGTCGGTCGGCTGTTCGAGCACGATCAACTGGTCGCAGCCGACGCCCAACCGCCGGTCGGCGATGGCGCGGCGGCGCTCGGGCGACAGGTCCAGTGCAGCGACGCGCGCATCGAGCACCACGAAGTCGTTGCCTAGTCCGTGCATCTTGAGGAACGGCAGTCCGGTCATTTGACGCGCTATATGGCGGTTCGACCGGGCCAGCGCAACGAGCGCGCCCGGACCTGGCCCGCATGCGGCCCGCCAACCTCCTGCACATCGAGTGTCGCCAGCCGTTTGGTGTAGATCGTGAGATGCAGGATCCCGAGAGCCTCGTAGGGCATGGCCGGCTCGACGAACAGGCCGCGCCCGGCATCCCAGGCGGGTGTCGCATGATGGACAGGCCAGTTGCAGCGGCTCGGCAGCGGCTCGCACGGGAAGCCCTTGTCGTAGACCAGAACGTTGAGCGTGATCTGGTCGGTCATGTCGGCGGATCGCTGCAGTGCCTCGCCCAATAACTCCGCCCAGCCCCGCCAATGCGGCGCATCCACCTGCAGCGCGAAGACGCCGGCATTGATCAGCGGGTAGCGCACCAGACGCTCGGCGGTCTCCTTGTCGAAGCAGGATTCGAAGGCCGCGCCGTTGATCGTCGAGAACTCCTTCCACGCATGGCGATAGTGTCGCATCGAGCGATGGATTTCGGGTGCCACCGCGAGCTTGCCGGTGCGCGCGGCCGCGAGGAACAGGGCAAGCGCATCGCCCTGCTGTACCCAGCAATCGCCGTCGATCCAGAGATAGAGGTCGAAGCCCGGGAAATAGCGCGGCAGGAACGGCCGGGCCGTCAGCGCCTTGTAGCCATCCTTGAGACCCTCGCGGCCGGGAAAGTCGAAATCCCAGTCCGGCACGACAAGCGTGGCGCCCCGCTCGTGGCACCAGGCACGCTGCTCCTCCGTGAGCCCGCAATCGAGGATACCGAGCGACAAGGCGCGGCCTTCCGCGGTTGCCTGCAGCGAGCCGATGCACTCGCTCATCAGGCCGAAGTAGGCGGCGTCGCCGCCAGTGATTGCGATCGCTCGTTCCGACACGTGATCAGGATGGCGCATCGGGACTTTGCTGTCGCGTGTCTTTCGGCCACAGTCGGTCAACGGAGGGCACACCATGGCCAAGCATGTCGATTACTATGTCTCGCTCAATTCACCCTGGACCTATCTCGGCTCGGCGCGCTTCGACGCCATGGCCAAGAAGTACGGCGCCAGCGTCACCATCTGGCCGGTCGATTTCGGCTCGGTGTTCTCCGTGTCGGGCGGCCTGCCGCTGCCCAAGCGGGCGCCGCAGCGCCAAGCCTACCGCATGATGGAGCTGAAGCGCTGGCGCGCCCAGACCGGCGTCAAGCTCACGCTCGAACCCAAGTTCTTTCCCAGCAACGAAGTGCCGGCGGCCAAGTGCGTCATCGCGCTCCGCGAGCAGGGCCGCATGGCCGAGGCGATCAAGCTGGCGCACGCCGTGATGGCCGCGATCTGGGCCGAGGAGAAGAACCCCGGCGATCCCGCGACCTTGAAGCAGATCCTGACCGATTGCGGCCTCGATGCCGACGCGGTGATCAAGGCGAGCGAGGCGCCCGACATGGCCGACAAGCGCGAGGCCTATACCAAGCACGCGATCTCCCAGAATGTCTTCGGCGCCCCCTCGTTCGTCATCGATGGCGAGATTTTCTGGGGCCAGGACCGGCTCGATTTCGTCGATCGCAAGCTCGCGTCGTAGGGCAGAAACGCCGGCTCCCCGCACGCCGGGGAGCCGTTGTCCTGATCGCGTGTAACACGCGCACGCGTCACACCAGGTTGTGACAAATGTTGTGACACGCACCAGCCCGGAGTCCGGACCGAGCCTGGTTTTGCAGGCTTTGTTCGACGTCGTTTCTTCTTCTTGTGTCACAAGCCCGGCGCACCCTGTGACAGGCGGCGCGATGTGTCCGTTCCGAGTCTTATCGGTGCTCGGTGGGGGCGGGCTCAAAACCGGACTCAGTCGGTCTGGCGTGACGTACCATCCGAGGCAAGCTCCAGCCGCGCCGATGCGTCTGCCGCCAGCCTGCCAGAAGACACAGTGTTTTCCTGCTGAACTTGCATCCAAAGTTCGTTCGCGTGTGCGTGAGCGGATGCTGGCAGTGCAGGCGCTCTTGCTCAGTCAGACATCGAGATAGGCAGCGGCGACCACGGCCAGGCCGTTGTTGGCCATGTGCGCCACCAGCGAAGGCCACAGCGAGCCGGTGCGCCAGCGCAGCCAGCCGAACATCAGGCCGAGCGGCAGCACGAGGATGATGTGCGCGATTTCGACATGGGCCGCTGCGAAGGCAAGCGAACTGCCGATGAAGGCGATGCTTGACCCCCAGCGGCCCGCCAGCCAGCCGTAGAGCAGGCCGCGGAAGACGAGTTCCTCGACCAGCGGCGCCAACCCGGCAAGCAATGCCAGGCCCATGAGCAGCGCCGCCGGATCCTGGGCGATCTTCATCGCCTGTTTGACGCCCCGGGGCTCGATCCCGAGCTGGCTGACGGCAACCGACAACGCCGCAGTGCCCAGAGTGCCCCAGAGGACCGGCCGCCAGCCGACCGCCCGGAAACCCAGCGCCGGCAGGGCGGCTGACCCCAGCGGCGCCACCGCCACAATGACCGCCAGCAGGCCGACACCGAAAAACAGCCCAAGCAGCCCCAGCAGGCCGCGATCGGTCAGAAGCCAGAAGGCCGGAACCCCCAACAGGGGCAGGGCCACCAGAAAGAGGATGATTTCTCGGCCCCCGATCGACCTGGTTTCTTTATAAATCAATGAGTTATGATCGGTCGGCAAGCCTTTTGACTCCATGGCCGGCAGGCTTTATACCCCGGCCGCTCAATCGGTCGTGCCGATTTCTACCGGTTCCCCCGTCGGGGAGCTCCGCTGATCCGCGAAGGTTCGCGCATCGGCGCGATTTTCGTTTGGGCAAACGGGTTTCTTGGCGGAGTTCTGGAACGGAAATGTTCGAAGGTCTGAGCAAACGTCTGGGTGACGTATTCGACAAGCTGCGGGGGCGCGGGGCGCTCTCCGAAGCCGATGTCGACGCGGCCCTGCGCGAGGTTCGCACCGCCCTGCTCGAAGCCGACGTGGCGCTGCCCGTCGTGCGTGACTTCATCGACGGGGTTCGCCCCAAGGCGATCGGCGCCGACGTCATCCGCTCGGTCACGCCGGGCCAGATGGTCATCAAGATCGTCAACGATCACCTGGTCGAGATGCTGGGTGGCACGGTGGCCGACCTCGACCTCAACGCCATTCCCCCGGTCGTCATCCTGATGGTCGGCCTCCAGGGCTCGGGCAAGACGACATCAAGTGCCAAGATCGCCTACCGCCTCAGCCAGGGCCCGCAGGGCATGGCCGCCGAGATGGTCGGCGGCTCCTTCGCGATCAAGCGCAAGGTCTTGATGGCGTCGCTCGACACGCGCCGCCCGGCCGCCCAGCAGCAGCTCGCCGTGCTGGGTACGCAGACCGGCGTGCCGACCCTGCCGATCGTGCCGCTGGAAATGCCGCTCGCCATCACCCGGCGTGCCCTCGAGACCGCCCGGCGCGAAGGCTTCGACGTCCTGATCCTCGACACCGCGGGCCGGCTCGCGATCGACGAAGAGCTGATGAAGGAGGTCGCCGATATCAGCGACCTCGCCAAGCCCAAGGAAACGCTGCTGGTCGCCGATGCGATGACGGGCCAGGACGCCGTCACCGTTGCGCGCTCCTTCAATGAACGACTGGCGGTCACCGGCATCGTGTTGACCCGTGTCGACGGCGATGCCCGCGGCGGCGCGGCGCTGTCCATGCGCGCCGTCACCGGCCGGCCGGTCAAGCTGATCGGCGTCGGCGAAAAGTTCGATGCGCTGGAGCCGTTCCATCCCGACCGTATCGCCAGCCGCATCCTCGGCATGGGCGACATCGTCTCGCTGGTCGAGCGCGCCGCCGAAACGATCGACAAGGAAGACGCCGAGAAGCTTGCCGCCAAGGTCCGCAAGGGCCAGTTCGACATGGACGATCTGCTCAACCAGCTCCGCCAGTTGCGCAAGATGGGCGGCCTGCAGGGGCTGATGGGCATGCTGCCGGGCGCCATGCAGGCCAAGGCGGCCATGTCCAAGGCCAAGATCGACGAAGGCCAGCTCAAGCGCCAGGAGGCGGTCATTCTGTCGATGACGGCCAAGGAACGCCGCAACCCGGACGTCATCCATGCGTCGCGCAAGAAGCGCATCGCCAAGGGATCGGGCGTGCAGGTCCAGGACGTCAACAAGCTGCTCAAGCAGCACGCCGACATGCTCAAGATGATGAAGCGCGTCAACAAGCTCGGTGAAAAGGGATTCATGCGCGGGCTTGGGGGCATGATGCAGCCGCCAGGCTTTCCGCGCTGAGGATATTCATGGAATTCGCGAATCGAACGTATCGAAAGAGAGGATCGAAAGTATGCTAGCCATCCGCATGACCCGCCACGGCTCCAAGAAGCGGCCGTTCTTCCACATCGTCGTCGCCGACGCGCGCAGCCCGCGCGACGGCCGCTTCATCGAGAAGCTCGGGACCTACAATCCGCTGTTGCCGCGCGAACATGCCCAGCGCATCACGCTGGTGAACGAGCGTATCGCGCACTGGTTGAAGGTCGGCGCCCAGCCGTCCGACCGCGTTGCCAAGTTTCTCGCCCAGGCGGAGCTGATGCCGCCACGGGAGCGCCGCGAGCAGAGCAAGAAGCCGCTGCCGCGCGCCAAGACGCAGGAACGGATGAAGGCAGCCGCAGCGGCCGCTGCCGCCGCTACGGCCGCGCCGGCCGAGGGTGCTACGGAGGCCGCGGCCACCTGATGGACATCATCTGATGACCAACGGCCGCGTCCTGCTGGGCGTCGTCGCGGCGCCGCACGGTGTACGGGGCCTGGTGCGCATCAGAAGCTACACGGAAGACCCGATGGCGGTGGCACAGTATGGCCCGCTGTCGGACGAGACGGGACGGAAGCTGTACCGGGTCGAGGCATTGAGCACCGTGAAAGACGCGGTGCTGGCCCGGATCGAGGGTGTAGCCGATCGTACGGCGGCCGAGGCATTGCGGGGTTTGCGCCTCTACGTTGAGCGCAGCGCACTGCCGGCCACCGACGAGCGGGAATGGTACGAGGCCGACATCGTCGGTCTCGCCGCGATCGGCCGGGACGGCCGGGATTGGGGAAAGGTGGTCGCCTTCCACGATTTCGGCGCCGGACGAACGATGGAAGTCTCGGGAGGCAGCGCATCGCGAAGTTCGGTGATGCTGCCCTTCACGGCGCAAGCCGTGCCCGAGATCGACGTCGCGGGCGGCAGGATTGTGGTCGATCCGCCGGCAGGCTTGCTGGCGGGCGGAGAAACGAAGGAGGCATAGAACAACGTGTGGCGCGCGACGGCGCTCTCTCTTTTCCCGGAAATGTTTCCGGGGCCGCTGGGTGAAAGCCTGGCTGGCAAGGCGTTGAGAGAGGGAGCGTGGGAACTGTCGGCGGTCGACATCCGGCGGTTCGCCAGGGACCGCCATCGCACGGTCGACGATTCACCCTTCGGGGGAGGCGCCGGCATGGTGATGAAGCCCGACGTGCTGTCAGCGGCGATCGAGGCGGTCGCCCAGGCACCGGGCATGACGGATGTGCCGAGAGTGTTGCTTTCGCCCAGGGGCGCGCCGTTCAACCAGGCGCGCGGGCGGGAGCTGGCGGCGGGACCAGGCGTGCTGCTGGTATGTGGTCGGTTTGAGGGCGTGGACGAGCGCGTCATCGAGGCCCACGCGCTGGAGGAGATTTCGGTCGGCGACTTCGTGCTTTCGGGCGGCGAGATCGCGGCCATGGCGGTGATGGATTGTTGCGTGCGGCTTCTGCCCGGAGTGATGGGTGAGCCGGCATCGGCGAACGAGGAGAGTTTCGAGGACGGACTGCTGGAATACCCGCACTACACCCGGCCCGCGACGTGGACCGGACCCGACGGAATCGGACGGCACGTGCCGGAGGTCCTGGTCTCGGGTCACCACGGCAAGGTCGCGGAATGGCGGATGAAGGCACGAAAAGAGATTACGCGGCAGCGGCGGCCCGACCTGTGGGCCCGGCGCCGGACCGCGACGGAAACCGAAGAGAAGTGACGAAAGGATGGATGCGATGAACATTCTCGATATGGTCGGCCAGACGACGATAGATAAGGTGCAGAACGAGCGGCCGGTGCCGCGCTTCGAGCCGGGCGACACGCTGCGCGTGCACGTCAAGGTCCAGGAAGGCAGCCGCGAGCGTCTGCAGGTCTATGAAGGCCTGTGCATCGGCCGCAAGAACGCCGGTGTGAATTCCTCGTTCACGGTGCGCAAGATCAGCTTCGGCGAAGGCGTGGAGCGCGTGTTCCCGCTGTACGGACCGAGCATCTGGGAGATCGAGGTCGTTCGCAAAGGTGTCGTGCGCCGCGCCAAGCTCTACTACCTGCGCGATCTGCGCGGCAAGGCGAGCCGCATCGCCGAGGATACCGAGGCCCAGCGCGAGCTGATTGCGGTTCAGGCCGAGGAGGCCGCGACACGTCCGCGCCGCGAGAAGTTCAAGAAGGAAAAGCCCAAGGCCGAAGGCTCGGTCCGCGCCGCCAAGGGCGGCGGCAAGAAGTAGGCGCGCCATGGCATTCCGCAAGAAGGCGGCGATGCCGCCCGTCGAGCCGCCAGCCCCGCGCACGCTGTTCGAGAAGATCTGGGATTCGCACCTCGTCCATCGCCAGGACGACGGCACCTGTGTGATCTACATCGACAGGCATCTGGTGCACGAAGTCACCAGCCCGCAGGCCTTCGAAGGCCTGCGCATGGCGGGCCGCCCGGTGCGTCGGCCCGACGCCACCGTCGCGGTGGCCGACCACAACACCTCGACCCTGCCGGTCAGCGCCGGCGGCGTGGACGAGGAATCGCGGATCCAGATCGAGACGCTCGAGAAGAACGTCGCCGATTTCCACGTACCCTACTTCGGCATGGATGATCCGCGCCGCGGCATCGTGCACGTGATCGGTCCCGAGCAGGGCCTGACGCTCCCCGGCACGACGATCGTGTGCGGCGACAGCCACACCTCGACGCACGGCGCGTTCGGTGCGCTGGCCTTCGGCATCGGCACCTCCGAAGTCGAGCATGTGCTCGCCACGCAGACGCTGATCCAGAAGCCGGCCAAGAACATGCGCGTGGCCGTCGAGGGTAGCCTGCCGGTCGGCGTCACCGCCAAGGACGTGATCCTCGCCATCATCGGCAGGCTCGGCACGGCCGGCGGCACCGGCTACGTGATCGAATATGCCGGCCGCGCCATCCGCGAGATGACGATGGAAGGCCGGATGACGGTCTGCAACATGTCGATCGAGGCGGGCGCGCGCGCCGGCCTGATCGCACCGGACGAGACGACTTTCAAGTATCTCGACGGTCGTCCCTATGCGCCGAAGGGGGGCGCGTGGGACCTGGCGCTCGGCCAGTGGCGTCGCCTGCCGTCCGACAAGGGCGCGCACTTCGACATGCAGCTCGACCTCAACGCCTCGGACATTCCGCCGATGGTGACCTGGGGCACCAGCCCGCAGGATGCGCTGCCGATCACCGATGTGATTCCCGATCCGGCCAATGCGCCGGACGAGAATCTCCGCGAGGCGTGGACGCGCTCGCTGGCCTACATGGGCCTGACGCCGGGCACCAGGCTCGTCGACGTGCCGATCGACCGCGTGTTCATCGGCTCGTGCACCAACGGCCGCATCGAGGACCTGCGGGCCGCTGCCGAGATCGCCAGGGGCCGCAAGGTCGCGGCGGGCGTGTCGGCGATGGTCGTGCCGGGCTCGGGCCTGGTGAAGGCCGAGGCCGAGAAGGAAGGTCTCGACAAGATCTTCCTGGAGGCCGGATTCGAGTGGCGCATCCAGGGCTGCTCGATGTGTCTCGCGATGAATGCCGACCGCCTCGAACCCGGCCAGCGCTGTGCCTCGACCTCGAACCGCAACTTCGAGGGTCGCCAGGGCCGCGCCGGACGCACGCATCTCGTGAGCCCGGCCATGGCGGCAGCGGCCGCCATCAAGGGCACGCTCGCCGACGTGCGCGACTACCAGTAGGCGTCGCGCTCGAACGCGCTTGGATTTCGTGGGCGGTGCAGCAATGCACCGCCCTTTTCATTGGGGCAGGAACAGGCCGCCATGCTGTGGTAGGATCGGTCCGCCTATCCCAAGGGAGAATCCGCCATGGCCAGCGTTCCGAATTCGGGTCCCAGCGCCCCGCCACCACCCGTCTGGGATGCCCACCCGGCCGGCACCGCCGCCGTCGCCTACGGCGGCTTCTGGATACGGCTCGTCGCCTACATCATCGACGCCATATTGCTCAGTATCGTATTTGGCATCGTTGGATCGGTATTGGGCTACGATATCTTCGAACCGGACATGGAGAGTTACAGCGCCACGATCAACATCGCTTCCCTTCTGATCGGCTGGCTCTATTTCGCGTTGCTCGAGAGTTCCGAGCGCGGCGCCACTGTGGGCAAGATGGCCATGGGCCTCCGCGTCGTGACCGACAAGGGAGAGCGGCTGAGCTTCATGAACGCCACCGGCCGCTACTTCGCCAAGATCATATCGGCCATCATCCTGTGCATTGGCTTCATCATGATCGGCTTCACCGAGAGGAAGCGCGGCCTGCACGACATGATCGCCAGCACCCTGGTGATCAAGACCCGCTGACGCTTTAACGCCTCCCCAGCGAAGCTGGGGAGGTGGCGCGTAGCGCCGGAGGGGTCGGAGGCACGCCGCCAGCTGCTCATGGCCCCCTCCGCCCCTGCGGGGCACCTCCCCCGATGACGGGGGAGGAGAAGGGCTTGCCGTGCTTGACGGAGCCCTCGAAAGTCCGTTTATTCCGGCGTTTTCGCAAGGGAGATCCCATGGAGAAGTTCACGACGCTCAGCGGCGTCGCGGCGCCGCTGCCGATGGTCAATGTCGACACCGACATGATCATTCCCAAGCAGTTCCTGAAGACCATCAAGCGCACCGGCTTGAAGGAGGGATTGTTCTACGAGATGCGCTGGACGCCGGACGGCCAGAAGAAGGATTTCATCCTCGACCAGCCGGCCTACCAGAATGCCAAGATCCTCGTTGCCGGGCCCAACTTCGGCTGCGGCTCGAGCCGCGAGCATGCGCCGTGGGCACTGCTCGATTTCGGCATCCGCTGCATCATTTCCGAGGATTTCGCCGACATTTTCTACAACAACTGCTTCAAGAACGGCATCCTGCCGATCAAGGTCTCCAAGGACATCATCGCCAAGCTGATGGACGACGCGAGCCGCGGCTCGAACGCCATCATCGAGATCGACCTCGACAAGCAGGAGATCAAGGGCCCCGACGGCGGCACGGTCCATTTCGAGATCGATGCCTTCCGCAAGAAGTGCCTGATGGAAGGTCTCGACGACATCGGGCTGACGATGGAAAAGAAGGCCGATATCGACAGCTTCGAGGCTCGCCAGAAGGACTCCCAGCCCTGGCTCCATACCGCGGCCTGAACACCGCACTGAAACATCCGCACAGAGACATCCAGCGCGGGGTCACCCTCGCGCTGGATGTCACCGGGTTTCTGAACTGCAAACCATACAATCAACGGAAGACCTGACAACATGGCGTCCAACCGCAATCTGCTGATGCTGCCCGGCGACGGCATCGGCCCCGAAG
>CALFRN010000476.1 GCA_937919085.1 uncultured Reyranella sp. | reverse complement strand
GGCGTATTCGACGCCGCCTGGCTATCAGCGTCAGTTGCCGATCAGGCGGCCAAAGCTGGATGCGTTCGTTTCGACGATCGATCACTGGCTTGATGAGGACACAAAGGTTCCTCGCAAGCAGCGCCATACGGCCAAGCGGGTGTTCGACCGGCTCCGGGATGAGTGCGGGTTCACGGGCGGTTACACGATCATCAAGGATTACATGCGCGAGCGTGATCAGCGTCGCCAAGAGGTGTTCGTGCCTCTGTCGCATCCGCCCGGCCATGCGCAGGCCGATTTCGGCGAGGCGATGGTGTTGATTGGCGGAGTAGAGCGGAAGGCGCACTTCTTCGTACTCGACCTGCCGCATAGTGACGGCTGCTATGTTCGGGCCTATCCGGCGGCGGTGTCAGAGGCCTGGGTAGATGGTCACGTCCATGCGTTCGCCTTCTTCGGGGCCGTGCCGCAATCGATCGTCTACGACAACGACCGCTGCCTTGTGGCGAAGATATTGCCCGATGGCACGCGCAAGCGGGCAAGGCTGTTCAGCGGCTTCCTGTCCCATTACCTGATCCGGGATCGCTACGGCCGTCCCGGCAAAGGCAATGACAAGGGAAACGTCGAAGGGCTTGTTGGCTATTCTCGCCGGAACTTCATGGTGCCGATACCGCAGTTTGCGACATGGCATGCGTTTAACATCTGGCTGGAAGAACAATGCCGCAAACGCCAGCGCGACAGGCTGCGGGGCGAGAACGAGACGATCGGAGAACGGCTGCAGCGCGATCTTGCCGCCATGCGCGCGTTACCGGCCTCGCCCTTCGATGCCTGTGACCAGGCCGGCGCCAAGGTCACGTCCCAGTCGCTTGTGCGCTACAAAACCAACGACTATTCCGTTCCGGTCGCCTATGGCCATCAGGATGTCTGGGTCCGGGGCTATGTCGACGAGGTAGTGATCGGTTGCCATGGCGAGATCATCGCCCGCCATCCCCGGAGTTGGGAACGAGAAGACGTCGTCTTCGATCCTGTGCATTATTTGCCGCTGATCGAGCAGAAGATTAACTCGCTGGATCAGGCGGCCCCTCTCCAGGGCTGGGATTTGCCGGAAGAGTTCGCCACGCTGCGCCGGCTGATGGAGGCGCGGATGAACAAGCATGGCCGGCGTGAGTACGTGCAGGTGCTGCGTCTCATGGAAAGCTTCGAGCTTGCTGACCTGCATGCAGCGGTGAAGAAGGCGATCGAACTCGGAGCAATTGGCTTCGACGCGGTCAAGCATCTGATCCTGTGCCGGGTGGAGCGCCGGCCGCCGCGATTGGACCTGTCCATTTATCCGTACCTGCCGAAGGCGACGGTCGAGACGACCTCGGCGAAGTCCTACATGCGCCTTCTTGACGGTGTTGACGGGGAGGAAGCGGCATGAGCACCGAAGTGCCCGAGATCCTGCTTTCCCACTATCTCAAAACCCTCAAGCTGCCGACCTTCCAGCGTGAGTACCAGAAGCTGGCCCGGCTGTGCGCTACCGAAGGCGTCGACCATGTCGGATACCTCACCCGGCTTGCCGAACGGGAGATGATCGAACGGGATCGCCGCAAGGTCGAGCGCCGCATCAAGGCGGCGAAGTTCCCGGTCGTCAAAAGCCTGGACAGCTTCGACTTCGCCGCCATCCCGAAGCTCAACAAGATGCAGGTGCTGGAACTGGCACGTTGCGAATGGATCGAGCGCCGCGAGAATGTCATTGCGCTTGGACCCAGCGGCACGGGCAAGACTCATGTCGCGCTTGGTCTCGGCCTGGCCGCCTGCCAAAAGGGCCTATCCGTCGGCTTCACCACAGCCGCCGCCCTGGTCAGCGAGATGATGGAAGCGCGCGACGAACGGCGTCTGCTGCGGCTCCAGAAACAGATGGCGGCCTACCAACTTCTCATCATCGATGAACTGGGCTTCGTACCGCTCTCCAAGACCGGTGCGGAACTGCTGTTCGAGCTGATCTCGCAACGCTATGAACGGGGTGCCACCCTGATCACCAGCAATCTTCCGTTTGACGAATGGACGGAAACCCTCGGATCCGAGCGTTTGACCGGTGCACTGCTCGACCGCATTACCCACCATGTCAACATTCTCGAAATGAACGGCGACAGCTATCGTCTCGCCCAAAGCCGAGCCCGAAAGGCCGGCTGAACCCTCTCTGAAAATAGCCGCGCGCGCATGAGACCCCCGATCGGGCTACGCCCTCCCGGAGGCCTCATGCGCGCGCCAAAGGTGGTCGACTTTTACACCGCCGCATGGCCGGATTTTACTCCGGCGTTGACA
>CALFRN010000475.1 GCA_937919085.1 uncultured Reyranella sp. | reverse complement strand
CGAACATCGTCCAGGATCTCTGGGACAAGTGGATCATGCTCTGCACGCTTGCGGCAACCTGTTGCCTGATGCGTGGTGCTTCGGGCGACATCCTCGAAGCCGATGAAGGCCGAGCGATCGTGCTGGAAACGGTCGATGAGGGCCGCAAGGTTGCGGCCGCCGCGGGTCACGATCCCGGCGAGAAAGGCATCGCTACCATCCGCTCGTTCCTGACCGTGAAAGGCTCGAAGTTCGCGGCCTCCATGCTGCACGACCTCGAGAAGGGCGCGATGGTCGAGGCCGACCATGTGGTTGGCGACATGATCGCGCGAGCCAAGAAGGCGGGAATCGCCACGCCCAACCTGCGCCTGGCCTATGCCCATCTGCAGGTCTATCTCGCGCGGCGCAGCCGCGATGGCGTCGCCAAATCTACGCCGTAGCCAGCCCACCCCGTCGGAAGAGTGAGCGGTCTGTGGCGGGTTGAAATCCGCGGCGCAGGCGCCTACTTCTATATGATGAGTTTTTCGGCCTCGATCCCGCACGTCTTGCGGCGGAACCATCTGCTCGCAGGAGCGTAGTCCCCGGCCCGGCATTCCTGCGGTCCCGGTTCGGGGGTCGCGCGCTTCGCCCAACTGGGCGCCCGTGTTCCATGTTCAGACCAACCGCCAAGGCGGCGGTGGCGCCGCCTCAGGCGGCGCTGCATCGTTTTTCAAGGAGGAAGTGTCTCCATGCGTGACATCGTTCGGAGCCGCTCGGTTCCCCAGATCATCGTCAGCGAAGCCGATTACGAGCGTCTGACCAGTCTTGCGACGGCGGCGCAGGAGCGCTTGCCCGATGTCGCCGAGGAACTGTTGGCGGAGATGGAGCGCGCCAAGATCGTCGCCCCCGAGGCCGTGCCGGAAAATGTCGTGCGCATGGGATCGACTGTGACGTTCCGTTCCGACGACGGCCACAAGCGGCGGATGACGCTGGTCTATCCGGTCGACGAGGATATCACCCTGCACAAGATCTCGGTGCTGACGCCGATCGGTGCGGCGCTGATAGGCCTCGGCGAGGATCAGTCGATTTCCTGGACGGCGCGCGATGGGCGCAAGCACGAACTCACGGTTCTGAAGGTCGAGAAGCCGGCCGCCGAAGCCAAGGCGCCCTGAGCAGGGCATCCTGGCCAGGCCACGCGAGGTACTACTGCGCCGCGATCGCGCTATGACGGCCTGTTGAATCGTTGAACCTGTCGAGGACATGGCCCGGGCCCTTGGCGTATTTGGGATAGTCCTTGCCGTCGAACGTCCGCACGCCGTTGCAGAAGACGCCGTGCACGCCGATCGGCCGGCGGATGGTGCGGCGTCCGCCGCCCGGCAGGTCGGCCAGCCGCTCGGCGGGGCTGACACCCACGGTGGCGGGATCGAACAACAGCAGATCGGCGTGGGCTCCCAGCGCGATGCGGCCGCGATCCTGGATGCCGTAGAGGTCGGCGGGATGGCTGGTGAGGCGCCGGATGCCTTCGACGATGTCGAAGTCTCCCCGCTCGCGCACCCAGTGGCCAAGGAAATGCAGCCCGAATCCTGCATCGCACATGTAGATGAGATGGGCGCCGGCGTCGCTGAGCGCGACCACGCCGGCTTCGTGCTTCAGGAGACGCGCCACCCCGTCGTCGCCGACATTCAAGAACCGGCCGAGGAAGGCGGTTTCGAGATCCTCGTCGAGGCTGAGATCGAGCATGATGTCGAGCGGATCGCGGCCTTCGGCCTTGGCGATGTCATGAAGATAGCGGTTCACGTACTTGGCGTTGGCAGGCTTTTGCGCCACCGCCACCATGACGCGGTCCCAGTTGCCCTGGAAGATCATGCCGGGCCGCGGGTTTCTGGCATTCTCGCGGAACTTGGCGCGCCACGACGGATCGCGATAGACGGCCATGAGCTGCTCGGGCGTGTACGCCTTGATCGGGTCGAAGGCCGAATGGCTGTAGAACG
Organism: uncultured Reyranella sp.; assembly: GCA_937919085.1. Classification (GTDB taxonomy): domain Bacteria; phylum Pseudomonadota; class Alphaproteobacteria; order Reyranellales; family Reyranellaceae; genus Reyranella. The sequence continues at coordinate 4,593 of CALFRN010000475.1, read as the reverse complement.
GGTAGGCATTGGCCATCGTGAAATCGAACGACAGCGGCTGGCAGGGAATCTGGACATAAAGTCCGTTGCCGCGCCGGATGGCGGCGGCGCAGGCGTCGAAGATGCCGAGCGCGCGCGCCGGTTCCTGCTCGTTGTACATCGCCATGCCGGTGCCCTGGAAAAAGGGCCGGCCGTACCTGGACGCCATGGGTTCCAGTTCCTCCGGTGACTTCACGCCCGACGCGATGGCGATCACGCCCTTGCCGCGCGGGCCCATGGCGCCGACCAGCGCATCGAGTTCGCTGAGCGGCGCGATGGTCGAAGGCATCGGCACGCCGCCATAACCCGAGTGGTTGAGCGAGTAGGAGGCGCCGAGACCGATCGCGCCGTTGGCCATCGCGTCGGCGACGAGCGCCTTCATGCTGGCGAGTTCCTCTGGCTTGGCGTCGGCGCGCTGCGAGGCCGCCTCTCCCATGACCGCGGTGCGAATGGTCGAATGGCCGGCCAGCACGGCGAGGTTGGCGTAAGCGCCGCGCCGGCGCAGCATCGCCATGTAGTCGGCAAAACTTTCGAAATCCCAGGCGATGCCGCGGCGCAGGGCGTCCAGGTCCATGCCTTCGACGACCGACAGGTTGCGAATCACCAGGTCGCGTACGGCAGGTGGCGCCGGCACGATGCCAAAGCCGCAGTTGCCGATCACTGCCGTCGTGACGCCGAGCGACGGCGAGGGCGACAGGGTGGTGTCCCAGGTGACCTGAGCGTCGTAGTGGGTGTGCACGTCGACGATGCCAGGCGACAGCGTGAGGCCACCGGCGTCGATCGTCTCCGCGCTCGTGTCCTTGATCTCGCCGATCGCCGTGATGCGGCCGTCCGTGACCGCGAGATCGGCGCGCCGGGGTTCGTGGCCGAGGCCGTCGACGATGGTGGCGCCGCGAATGACGAGATCGACCATTCCTACCTCCGGGCGCTGAGGGCGCCGTATGCGGCGAGAGCGGCATGGTTCACCAGGTCGCTTACCGTGGCGCCCATCGGCACGATCTGGACCGGCTTCTGCAGGCCGTCGATCACCGGGCCGATCACCGTCACCCCGCCCAGTCGCTCCAGCAGGCGCGAGGAGATGTGCGCCGAATGCAGTCCCGGCATCACCAGCACGTTGGCCGGGCCGGTGAGGCGGCAGAACGGATAGGTTTCGCGCAGCAGCTCGTAGTCGAGCGCCATGTCGGCCTGCATCTCGCCGTCGAATTCGAAATCGACCTTCTCGGCCTGCAGGATGCGGATCGCCTTGCGGATGCGGTCGATGCGCTCGATCTCGCGGCTGCCGAAGTTCGAGAACGACAGAAACGCCACCCGCGGCTCATGGCCCATCTGCCGGGCATTGCGCGCCATCTGTCGGGCGATGGTGGCGAGTTGATCGGGCGACGGCGTCTCGTTGATCGAGGTATCGGCAAGGAACACCGTGCCGTGCCGTGCCACGACGATGGAATAGCCCATCGGCACCTTGCCGGGCTCGACGTCGATGACGCGCTTCACGTCGGTGTAGCATTCGGGAAAGCGGCGGGTGATGCCTGTGACCATGCCGTCGGCGTCGCCCATCTCCACCATGCAGGCGCCGAACACATTGCGCCCCTGGTTGACCATGCGCTGCACGTCGCGGCGCAGGTAGCCGTCGCGTTGCAGGCGGCCGTAGACCAGGTCGGTATAGGGCGCGTTGCGGGTGGAAAGACGCGCATTGTGGATCTCGAGCCCCGAGTCGTCGTTGATGCCGAGCGACTTCATGGTCTCGCGGACCTGCTCCTCGCGGCCGATCAGGATCGGCGTGCCGTAGCCGTTGTCGCGGAACACGACGGCGGCGCGGATGATGCGCTCCTCCTCGCCCTCGGCGAACACGATGCGTTGCGGGTTGGCCTTGACCTGGTCGAACAGGCTTTGCAGCCAGTGGCTGGTCGGATCGAGCCGGCCCGAAAGTTCGCGGCGATACTCGGCCATGTCGGTAATGGGCCTGCGTGCGACGCCGGACTTCATCGCGGCTTCGGCGACGGCTGCGGACACCGCCGAGATCAGGCGCGGGTCGAACGGCACCGGCACGACGTACTCCGGCCCGTAGCGCAGGCGGCGGCCAGAATAGGCGCGATCGACCTCGTCGGGCACGTCCTCGCGCGCGAGCTTGGCAAGTGCCTCGGCGGCGGCGACCTTCATCTCCTCGTTGATCGTGCTGGCGCGCACGTCGAGCGCGCCGCGGAAGATGTAGGGAAAGCCCAGCACATTGTTGATCTGATTGGCGTAGTCGCTGCGGCCGGTGGCGATAATGGCGTCGGCGCGGACGGATTTCACGTCCTCGGGCGTGATCTCGGGGTCTGGATTGGCCATGGCGAAGATGATCGGCTTGGCCGCCATCGACTGCACCATCGCCGGGGTCACGGCACCCTTGACCGACAGGCCGAAGAAGACGTCGGCGCCCTTCATTGCCTCTTCCAGCGTGCGCGCCTTGGTGCGCACCGCATGGGCGCTCTTCCACTGGTTCATGCCTTCGGTGCGGCCCTGGAAGATGACGCCCTTGGTGTCGCACAGGATGGCGTTCTCGTGCGGCAGGCCCATCGCCTTGACCAGCTCGATGCAGGCGATCGAGGCGGCGCCGGCGCCGTTCACCACCATCTTGATGTCCTTGATGTCACGGCCGGTGAGGTGCAGCGCGTTGATCAGGCCGGCCGCCGAGACGATGGCGGTGCCGTGCTGGTCGTCGTGGAAGATCGGGATGTCCATCAGCTCGCGCAGGCGCTGCTCGATGATGAAGCACTCCGGCGCCTTGATGTCTTCCAGGTTGATGCCGCCGAAGGTCGGTCCGAGGTAGCGAATGGCGTTGACGAACTGGTCGACATCCTTGGTGTCGACCTCGATGTCGATGCAGTCGACGTCGGCGAAGCGCTTGAACAGGACGGCCTTGCCCTCCATCACCGGCTTGCCGGCTAGCGCGCCGATGTCGCCCAGCCCCAGCACCGCGGTGCCGTTGGAGATGACGGCCACCAGGTTGCCCTTGATGGTGTAGTCGTAGGCGAGTGAGGGATCCCGGGCGATTTCCAGGCAGGGCGCGGCCACGCCCGGCGAATAGGCCAGCGCCAGGTCGCGCTGGGTCACCAGCGGTTTGGTGGCGATGATCTCGATCTTGCCGGGACGCCCGGTACGGTGCATGCGCAGCGAATCGCCGTCGAGATCGCCCATCTGGCTGCTGACCATTTCTTCCGAGCTTTTGCTCGTCATCGATTCACTCCCGGTTGGGCAGGCATGCTGCATTTGGCCGGCATATTGGCGCCAATCCCAAGCCGGGGCCAGCGCACGGCAGTTTCTGACAGTGCGCTGCAGCGTGATTCACCGCTCGTCCACATGGCCCTGAAGTGGGGCTGTGGTAGACCGAGCCAGCGAGGACCAACCGTGCCAGACAATTCAGCCGCCCCCGACGGCGCCGCGCCGACGATTCCCGTCGATGCCACGCCGATGATGCGCCAGTACCTGGCGATCAAGGCGCAGCATCCCGACCATCTGGTGTTCTACCGGATGGGCGATTTCTACGAGCTGTTCTTCGATGACGCCGTCAGGGCCTCGGCGGCGCTCGACATCGCGCTCACCAAACGCGGCCAGCACCTCGGCGAAGACATCAAGATGTGCGGCGTGCCGGTGCACAGTCACGACGCCTACCTGTCGCGGCTGATCCGCCAGGGCTTCAAGGTCGCGGTCTGCGAACAGATCGAGGATCCGGCCGAGGCTAAGAAGCGCGGAGCGAAATCCGTCGTCGAGCGCGCCGTGGTGCGGGTCATCACGCCCGGCACGCTCACCGAGGATTCCCTGCTCGATGCCCGCAGCCACAACTATCTCGCGGCAATCGCCGAGGCCCAGGGCGAGCTGGCGCTGGCCTGGCTCGATCTGTCGACCGCCGACTTCGCTACCCAGCCCGTCCTGCCGTCCCAGCTGGCCGCGGCGCTGGCGCGGCTGGCGCCGGGCGAGTTGCTGCTGTCCGACCGGTTGCTGGCACGCGAGCCGCTCAAGGCGGCGCTCGAGGACTGGTCCGCGGTGCTGACGCCGCTGCCCTCGGCGCGTTTCGACAGCGACAACGCGCGCAAGCGGCTGCTCCAGGCCTTCAATGTCGCGGCGCTGGAAAGCTTCGGCACCTTCTCGCGGGCCGAGGTCGCGGCCTGCGGCGCGCTGCTCGACTATGTCGAACTCACGCAGGCCGGCAGGCGGCCGGCACTGGCGCCGCCGCGCCGCGAACGCGCCGACGGCACCATGGAGATCGATCCGGCCACGCGGCGCAATCTTGAGCTGGTGCGCAGCCTCGACGGCCGCCGCGACGGCACGCTGCTGGCCACTATTGATCGCACCTTGACCGGCCCAGGCGCGCGCCTGCTGGCCGAACGCATCGCCGCCCCGCTCACCGACCGCGCGGAGATCGAGCGTCGGCTCGATCTGGTGCAGCTCTTCGTCGAGCGTCCTGCCGTGCGCGAGCGGGTACGCGAGGCGCTCAAGCGCACGCCCGACATCGAACGCGCACTGACGCGCCTCAGCGTCGGCCGAGGCGGCCCGCGCGATCTCGCCGCCCTGCGCGACGGGCTCGCCTCGGGTGAG
>CALFRN010000474.1 GCA_937919085.1 uncultured Reyranella sp. | reverse complement strand
CGGGCGCCTGTTCTAGAGCGGGAGGGCAGAGTACCAGCACTGCCAGCACTCCTTCGCCACGCTAAGCCGACTGAGTAGGGTTTTGAGCCCGCCCCCACCGAGCACCGATAAGACCCGGAACGGACACATCGCGCTGCCTGTCACAGGGTGCGCCGGGCTTGTGACAAAAGAAGAAACGACGTCAAAAAAGCCTGCAAAACCAGGCTCGGCCCGGACTCCGGGCAGGGGCGTGTCACAACATTTGTCACAACCTGATGTGACGCGTGCGCGTGTTACACGCGATCAGGAGAACAGCTCCCCGGCGTGCGGGGAGCTTCTAGAAGACCTTGTGAATCCAGCCGTGCGGGTCGGCCGTACGCCCGCGCTGGATGCCGACCAGGATGGACTTCAGCTCTTCCGTCCTGGCGCCGGAGCCGCCGTTGCCGATGGTGAATTCGCCATCGGACGCGCGCACGGTGCCGATCGGCGTGACGACGGCGGCCGTGCCGCAGGCGAAGGCTTCGCGCAGGCGACCACTGGCGGCGTCGACCTTCCATTGCTCGATGGAATAGCGCTCCTCGCGAACGGCGATGCCCTTGTCCTTGGCCAGGGTCAGCAGCGATGAACGCGTGATGCCGGGCAGGATCGTGCCGCCGAGCGGCGGGGTGGACATCGAGCCGTCGTCGAAGACGAAGAAGATGTTCATGCCGCCCAGCTCTTCCACCCAGCGCCGCTCGGCGGCGTCGAGGAACACAACCTGGTCGCAACCATGCTTGGTCGCTTCCGCCTGGGCGATCAGGCTGGCGGCATAGTTGCCGCCGCACTTCGCCGCGCCCGTCCCGCCCAGTGCGGCGCGGGTATAGTCCGGCGATACCCAGACCGAAACCGCCGGCGCATCCGTCTTGAAATAGGCACCGACCGACGAGGCGATGACGATGAAAAGATAATCGGACGAAGGCTTCACGCCGAGGAACGTCTCGTTCGCGAACATGAATGGCCGGATATAGAGGCTGCCGTCGCCGTCCGGAATCCAGTCGCGGTCGATGCTGACCAGTTTGTCGACGGCTTCCAGGAACACCGATTCCGGCAGCACCGGCATGGCCAGCCGCTCGGCGGATTGCTGGAAACGGCGGGCATTTTCCTCTGGCCGGAACAGGGTCGCGCCGCCATTCGCGGTGCGATAGGCCTTCAGCCCCTCGAAGATTTCCTGGGCGTAATGCAGCACGGCCGCGGCCGGATCCATGGAAATCGGACCACGCGGCTCGATCTTGGCATCATGCCATCCCTGGGGCTCGTGATAGCGGACCGTCACCATATGGTCGGTGAAAACCCGGCCGAAACCGGGATTGCGCAACAAGGTGGCGCGTTGTTCGGCGGTGACCGGCGCGGGATGGGGCAGGTGGGCGAACTGAAGGGACTGAGTCTGGGCCATTTGGTCTCTCTGAAAACTGCCCGACTGTATCACAGGCTAGTCCGGTGGATGTCTCGGGGTATTTCATACGGGAATTCGCACCACCACGCGCAGGCCACCCAGCGGCGAGGTATCGAGGGCCACGTCGCCGCCATGGCTGCGTGCCACGTCGCGCGCGATGGTGAGGCCGAGGCCAACGCCGCCGGTGTCGGCGTTGCGCGATTCGTCGAGGCGGAAGAACGCCCGGAACACATCCTCGCGCCGGTCGGGCGGGATGCCGGGGCCGTCGTCGTCGATGGTGATTTCCATCGAGGTGCGGCCGCGGACGGCCTGAATCCCGACCTTGGTGCCGTAGCGCAGCGCATTGGACACGAGATTGGTCAGGCAACGCTTGATGGCGAGCGTGCGCAGCTCGACATTCATGTCGCCTTGGCTGCTGACCTCGATATTGGCGTTGTCGCGCCGGGCGCCGGCCGCCACGTCTTCCAGGATTTCGCCGAGATCGACCGGAGCGGGATCCTCGTCGCCTTCGCCGCGGGCAAACGCGAGGTAGCCCTCGATCATCCGTTCCATGTCGATCACGTCGTCGGCGAGTTCCCGCGTCTCCGGCGACTCGGGCAGCAGCGCCAGCGACAGCTTCATGCGGGTGAGCGGCGTGCGCAGATCGTGGCTCACGCCGGCCAGCATTTCGGTGCGCTGCTGGATCGAGCGGCGCAGCCGGATCCGCATCGTATGGAATGCGGTCGCGGCGTTGCGCACTTCCCGGGTGCCGCCGCTGAAAGCGAAATCGGGCACATCGCGGCCCTTGCCGAGGGCGTCGGCGGCGACGCCGAGATGCTCGATCGGCACCAGTTCGCGCCGCATGAACCAGATGGCGAGGCCGAACAGCACCAGCGCCGACCCGAGCTGGGCGAGTACATAGGCGAAGCTCGAGCCGAAGGTCAGGCGGACATGCGGAACCAGGACGTCCATGACGTCGCCGTCGTTGAGCTGGATCTCGATCAGCATCTGGCCGCCGCCGACATCGTTGTTGATGTAGAACGGCCGCTTGAGGTCAGCTTCGAGCGCGCCCTGGACTTCGCGGGCGGCGATATCGAAATACTCCGGTTGCTGGAACGGCCGCACGATGCCCTTGCGGAAGCTGACGAACAGCAGCAGATCCTGGGCCGAGCGGCGCAGGATCCAGGCACGATGCTCGTCGTCGGGAAAGTCGGAGCGCAGCGCGATCAGCACACGCAGGTCGCGAACCAGCAGGATCGCCAGTCGATTGGTGACGTTGTCGCCGCGCTGGCTGTAGAACCACCATGCACTCAACGCCTGCAGCAGGAGCATCGGCACCACGATGATGATCAGCGCGCGGGCAAACAGCGTCTGTGGCGAGTGCTGGTCGGCCCAGCGGGCGACGCGTTCGAACAGGTCGCGGGTGGTGGCCCACCTCATGCGTCGACCAGCCGGTAGCCCTGGCCGCGGACTGTGCGCAGGTAGCGCGGAAACGACGGATCGGGCTCGATCTTGCGCCGCAGGCGGGTGACCTGGACGTCGATGGCGCGTTCGTTGACATCGCTACCGACGCTCTTGCACAGCGTGTCGCGGCTCAGCACTTCACCCATTCGGCCGGCAAAGGCGCGCAGCAGCGCCACTTCCGCTTCGGTCAGCGATATCCGTTTGCCCTTGTGGGTCAGCTCCCCCAATCCGGCGTCGAACTGCATCGGACCGAATGCAATGAGCCGCTGCGGTTCGGCTTCCGGTGCGGCGCTTGGCTTCCTCCTCCGGAGGATGCTCTGAACGCGCAGCAACAGTTCGCGAGGCTCGAACGGCTTGGCGAGATAGTCGTCGACGCCGGTCTCGAGGCCGGCAATGCGGTCCTTGGCCTCGCTCATGGCCGTCAGCATCAGGATCGGCACGTCGTCGGTCCGGCGCAGCTGGGCCGCGAAGGCAAGGCCGGTTTCGCCAGGCATCATGACGTCGAGCACAATCAGATCGAAATCGAGCACCTGCAGGCGCTGGCGTGCCTCGGCGGCGTGGCCGGCGGCGGTGACACGGAAGCCGTTCTTCGAAAGGAACGACTTCAGGAGCTCGCGCAATCGTGTATCGTCGTCGACGACCAGTACGTGCGGCTTGTCGGCCGATGAGTCCATGGCGGTCAGCGCCTGCCTCGAACGCGCTTGTCGACCAACGCACGCTCCGCCGGATCGAGCAGGCCGAGCAGGACCTTGCGGAAGCCCTCGACCGATTCGGCGCCGGTCTCACGATAGGCGCGGGCGAAACGCTGGCTTTGGCGGTCGGTCAGGTCACGTTCAAGCTTCTGGCCGCGCTCGGTCAGTTCCAGCCGCCGTTCGCGGCGGTCGCGCGTGCCACTCTTCTGTTCGACATAGCCCTGTTCGATGAGGTCCTTCAGGACGCGCGAGATCGATTGCTTCGTGACCTTGAGGATCGACAGAAGGTGGCCCACCGTTTCGCCGGGATGGCGGCCGATGAAGTAGAGCGCACGATGATGTGCCCGCCCGAGCTGGTAGCGCTTGAGGTGCTGGTCCGATTCGAACGTGAAATCCCGGTAGGCATAGAACATGAGTTCGATGCCCTGACGCAATTCCTCGTCGCGCAGAAACAGCGGGTTGGCGGGGGGTCTGGTTTCAACCATGCTTTTAACTGGCCGCAACTATAGAGCGGGCGCGTCGCGTTGACACCAAATGAGACGTGTCGCGCGCGCCGCTACAGCTTTCTCTCGCCCTCGGCCTCGCGCAGCGCCTGATCCTCGATCTGTATGGTCGTGTGGGCGAGGCCAAAGCCGGACTTCATGGCCTCGTTTGCGGCGATCAGCGTGGCCCTCGCCTGAGCCATGTCGGCGACGACGAGATGGCAGCTCATCGAGTCGACGCCGGACGTGATCGTCCAGACGTGAAGATCGTGCACGGCCACGACGCCGGAAATCCCCGTCAGCCTGGCTTCCAGAAGCCGCAGGTCGATCTCCGGTGGCGTGCCTTCCATCAGGATGTGGATGGCCTGTTTCAGCAGCATCCAGGTGCGCGGAACGATAAGCAGTCCAATTCCAGCGCCGATGATCGGGTCGGCCAGCGTCCAGCCCGTGAGCATCACGATGACTGCGGCGATGATGACGCCGAGTGATCCCAGCATGTCGCCCAATACTTCGAAATAGGCACCCTTCACGTTGAGGCTTTCCGACGAGCCGGCGGACAGCAGCTTCATGCATATCAGATTGACCGCGAGGCCGGCCAAGGCGACGACCAGCATCGGCCCGCCAAGAACTTCCGGCGGGTCGAGGAAGCGCTGGTAAGCCTCGTAAAAGATGAAGATCGTCAGCAGCAGCAGGACGACGGCATTCGTGAGTGCCGAGAGCACCTCCATTCGGACATAGCCATAGGTTTTCTGAGGGGTCGCCGGCCGTTCGGCGAACCGGATGGCAATCAGCGCCAGGATCAGGCCGCCGGCGTCCGTCAGCATGTGCGCGGCATCGGCGAGAAGCGCAAGGCTTCCGGTCACCAGACCGCCGATCGCTTCGACCACCATGAAGGTCGATGTAAGCGCCAGTGTCCAGAGGAGCCGAACTTTGTGCCGGGCCGCCGCCGTCCCGGAGGGCGTGGCCGTGGCATGTGAATGTCCTGAGCCCAAGATCGCTACCTCGCTCGTCTCTCGTCGGTGCACCTCAGGCGACTGTACCTCGTCGGTCCCCATTCGATGACCATCAACACATACCACCATGTCATGCGAACTATTGACAATGTCAGTAATATTGACCTATTAGTCTCATAAGTTGCCTATTGGAGACATCAAAAGACCTATTAAGATCTTACGGTTGGGAAAAATCGCAATGTCTGCAACAATGGATAATCGCGACGGCTATATCTGGATCGATGGACATCTGACGCCGTGGCGTGATGTCCGCATGCATGTCCTGACTCATGCCCTGCATTACGGCTCGGCGGTGTTCGAGGGCGAGCGCATCTACGACGGCCGTGTCTTTCGTCTCGCAGCCCACAGCGCCCGCCTCATCAGGTCCGCCCGGCTGCTCGAGTACGATGTGCCGTGGACGCGCGTGCAGATCGAAGAGGCCACGCGCGCCGTGGTGAAGGCCAACGGTCTGCGGTCGGGCTATGTCCGCCCGATCGCCTGGCGCGGTTCGGAGGTGCTGGGTGTTTCGGGCATCGGCACCACCGTGCACCTCGCCATCGCGCCATGGGACCAGGAGGGCAAGCTCTCGATCCAGGCGCGCGACAGCGGCATCAATGTCACGATGGCGAAGTATCGCCGACCGTCTCCGGATACCGCGCCGGGCCATGCCAAGGCGGCGGGGCTCTATATCATCTGCGGCATCGAGAAGGATCGCGCCCTCAAGGCCGGCTTCGACGACGCCCTGATGCTCGACTGGAAGGGCCACTTGGCCGAATCGACGGGCGCCAACCTCTTCCTGGTGATCGACGGCATGCTGGTGACGCCGACGCCTGACAATTTCCTGGACGGCATCACGCGTCGCGCCGTGATGGAACTGGCCCGCCGGCGCGGCTGGCAGATCGAGGAACGCATCGTGATGCCCGAGGAACTGGCCAAGGCAAGCGAGGTGTTCCTGTCCGGCACCGCTGCGGAGATCGTGCCGGTGGGGTCAATCGACGGCCATCACTATCAGGCCGGCCCGGTGGCGCGGACCCTTATGGCCGACTTCCAGAATCTGGTGCGCGAGCCAGGTTCCGAAGGTTTCGGCGAGTCGGCACACCTCGAGGATCCGGAGAGGTCGCTGGCCGCTTGACATCGGGGGCCTCGATCCCCTTTTCTCGATGACGTCCGAGGGGTGTCCGGTCTCCGCAATGGGTCCGGGCTGAGACAGCGAACGGCTGAACCCTTTGAACCTGATCCGGATCATGCCGGCGAAGGAACGGGAGTTCGTCGAGTGAAACGACTTTCAGTCACCGTCATAGGCGCCGGCGTCGCAGGCCTTTGCTGCGCGCTGGAACTTGCCGAGTGCGGCGCCAGGGTCGACCTGGTCGATCGCGGTCACCGTCTGGGGGACGGAAGCTGCTCATGGCAGGCGGGCGGCATGCTGGCGCCGTGGTGCGAGCGCGCCACGACAGATCCGGCAGTCGCTACTCTCGGCGCGCTTGCCATCGACTGGTGGGCGCGGCGCTTTCCCGGCACCGTCCGCAACGGCAGCTTGGTCGTCGCGCAGCCGCGCGATGCGGCCGATCTCGCCCGGTTTGCCCGGCGCACGGAGCGCTTCGAAGTGATCGGCGAGGAACGGATTGCCGAACTCGAACCGGATCTCGCCGGCCGGTACCGCCGGGCGCTGTTCTTTGCCGATGAAGCGCATCTCGATCCGCGTCGGGCGCTGGCCGGCCTTGTCAACGGCCTCGCGCGACATGGAATTGCGGTTCGCTACGGTGCCGACCTCTCGCCGGATGCCGCCCCCGGAGACGTTGTGGTGGATTGCCGTGGATTTGCCGCGCGCGATGCCCTGCCGGACCTGCGTGGCGTGCGCGGCGAGATGGTGGTGGTGCGCTGCCCCGACGTTGCCTTCGCGCGACCCATCCGCATGCTTCACCCGCGGATCCCGCTCTACGTCGTGCCGCGCGGCGGCGGGCTTTTCATGATCGGCGCCACCATGATCGAAAGTGAGCGGCGCGGCGGCGCGAGCGTGCGCTCCACCGCCGAACTCCTGAACGCCGCCTTCGCCCTGCATCCCGCTTTCGGCGAAGCCGAGATTGTCGAGCTGGGCGCCGATCTGCGCCCGGCATTCGCCGACAATCTGCCGCAGGTGCGACGCGAGGGTCGCGTGCTCCGCGCCAACGGCCTGTTTCGTCACGGCTTCCTGCTGGCGCCGGCGCTCGCGCGCAAAGTTGCGGCTGCGGCCTTGGATCCCACCGTTTCCCTGGAGATGACCAATGCGGATATTCCTGAACGACGACGCGCATGACGTCGAGCCCGGCACCTTGGCCGCTGCTCTCGAGTCGCTGGGCTATGGCGGACGCAAGATCGCGACGGCGGTCAATGGCCGGTTCGTGGCCGCGCCGGTCCGGCCGGAGACGAATCTCACCGATGGCGACCGCATAGAGGTCGTCGCCCCCATGCAGGGAGGGTAGGCGATGTTGTTCTACGGCGTCGATCTTTCCTCGCGCCTGATGCTCGGCACGGCCCGCTACCCATCGCCCGCGGTTCTCGCCGAGGCGATCAAGGCGTCCGGGGCCGGAGTCGTAACGGTGTCGCTGCGGCGCGAGAGCGGCAGCGAGCGTGCCGGCCAGAGTTTCTGGTCGCTCGTTCGCTCTCTTGGCGTGCGGGTACTGCCCAACACCGCCGGATGCCATTCGGTGAAGGAGGCGGTGACGACCGCCCACATGGCGCGCGAACTGTTCGACACGACCTGGATCAAACTCGAAGTGATCGGTGATTCCGACACGCTGCATCCCGACGTCTTCGGCCTGGTCGAGGCGGCGCGGATCCTGTCCGACGACGGCTTCGATGTGCTGCCTTATACGACCGAGGATCTCGGGGTCGCCGACCGACTGGTCGAGGCGGGCTGTCGCGTCCTGATGCCGTGGGGGGCGCCGATCGGCTCGGCACGCGGCCTCAACAATATCTACGGCCTGCGCTCGCTCCGCGCCTACTTTCCCGACATTCCTCTCGTCGTCGATGCCGGGCTCGGCGTGCCCTCGCACGCGGCAGCGGCGATGGAATTGGGCTACGACGCAGTGCTGCTCAATACGGCGGTGGCCGAGGCCGGCGACCCCGTCGCCATGGCGCGGGCCTTTGCGCTTGCCGTCGAGGCTGGCCGCGCCGCCTACCTGGCAAGACCGATGGAGCCGCGCGATATGGCGATGCCGTCCACGCCGGTGATCGGCAAGGCAGCTCTTGGAGATTGAGGAATGAGGGTGGACATGCTCGATCCGTTCTATCCCGTCGTGCCCGACGCCGGCTGGGTGGCGAAGCTGGTACCCATCGGCACGAAGCTGATCCAGCTCCGTATCAAGGATCAGCCTGAAGCCGAGATTCGCCGGCAGCTCGGCGAAGCGAAGGTTGTTTGCGCGACGCATGGCGCACAGCTCATCGTGAACGACTACTGGCAGGCGGCCATCGACGAGGGTTGCGACTACGTTCACCTCGGCCAGGAGGATCTGGTCGATGCCGACGTGAAGGCACTGCGTCGCACCGGGATCCGCATCGGTGTCAGTACCCATGATCATGCCGAACTGGAGACGGGGCTCAAAATCGATCCCGATTACGTTGCGCTGGGGCCGATCTATCCAACCAAGCTGAAGCAAATGCCGTGGGCACCGCAGGGCCCGGCGCGGCTCGGCGAATGGAAGAAGCTGGTCGGCGACCGGCCGCTGGTGGCGATCGGTGGGCTCACCCTTGATCGTGCGCTGCTCTGTCTCAAGTCCGGTGCCGATATCACCTCCGTCGTCGGCGATATCGTGAACCATGTCGACCCGATCGGTCAGGCGAAGGCCTGGCTCGCCGCGACCCGGAGGCCGATATGACCGACCGTTATGCGCGCCAGACGATCCTGCCGGCCGTTGGCGAGGCCGGGCAGGCGCGGCTCGCGGCTTCGACGGTGCTGGTGGTTGGTGCCGGCGGTCTCGGCTGCCCGGTGGTGCAGTATCTCGCGGGCGCGGGCGTAGGCAACATGATGATTGTGGATCACGATGCAATCGAGGAGAGCAATCTTCACCGCCAGCCGCTCTATGGCATGACGGATATCGGCAAACCCAAGGCCGAAGTGGCCCGCGCGTCGCTGCTGCGGTTCAATCCGGGCATTCGCGTCGATGCCATGGTCGAGCGTCTGACGCCGCAGAACGCCACGCGCCTGGTTGCTGGCGCGGATGTCGTGGTCGATGCTGCCGATAGTTTCGCCGTCACCTACATATTGAGCGACGCCTGTTACGCGGCGGCCAAACCTCTGGTCAGTGCGTCGGTCATCGGCACGACGGGCTATGCCGGCGCCTTCTGTGGCGGCGGTCCGAGCTACCGAGCGGTCTTTCCCGATGTTTCGGTCGATGGCGGTACTTGTGACAGCGTCGGTGTGCTGGGCACGGCGGTAGCGGTGCTGGGCGGCCTGCAGGCCCATCTCGCATTGCACGTTCTTCTCGGCCTCGAGCCGACGGCGCTGGGACGGGTCGTCACCTTCGACGCACATAAAATAGCATTCGGGGGCTTCGGTTTTGCCGGCAGTCCCGAGCCGGACGCATTCATTCCCTTCATCGCCGCTGCCGAAGTGACCGCCGCCGACCTCGTGGTCGACCTGCGCAGTCTGGAGGAGGCGCCGCTATCGCTGTTCCCCGCGGCGCGCCGTCTAGACGTGGATGGCATCGAAGCGGTGCTGGCCGAACCGGCAGCGGACCGCATCGTGCTGGCGTGCCGAAGCGGCCAGCGCGCCCTGATGGCGGCGGACCGACTGCGTGGGCGCGGCCAGTCGAACCTGGCGCTGGTAGCTTTAGGATGACGCCGGAACGGCGCTATTTCTTTGCCCAGCGCGCGGCGGCGGCGTCGTCGCCTTCATGGGCTTCGACCCACTTCTCGCCGCTTGGTGTCTCTTCGAGCTTCCAGAACGGCGCCTTGGTCTTGAGCCAGTCGACGAGGAATTCGCAGGCTTCGAAGGCAGCCTCGCGATGCGGTGAGCCGACCGCCACCAGAACGATGCGGTCGCCGGCTTCCAACCGACCGTAGCGATGCACCATCAGAGTCGCTTCCAGCGGCCACCGCCGGTGCGCCTCGGCTTCGATCTCCTCAAGCGCCTTTTCGGTCATGCCTGGATAATGTTCGAGCGTCATGGCGTCGATGCGTTCGCGATGCAGCCCGTCGCGCGTATGCATCTCGCGCACGAGGCCGACGAATACCGCCAGCCCGCCGATCTTCCTGTTGCCGGAGGAAAGCTTGTCGAGTTCGGCGCCAGTGTCGAAATCGGCTTCCTGGACGCGTATCGTCATGATCCTAGCCGCCGGTGAACGGCGGGAAGAAAGCGACCTCGCGAGCGCCCGCGAGGGCTGCGTCGAACGTCGCCGTGCGCTGGTCGACCGCGGCGCCGAAGGCGGCTCCGGCGGCGAGTGCCTCGGCATGGCCGGGGCTGCGGGTGCGCAGCCAGGCCACGAGATCGCCTACGGTGCGAACATCCGCGGGTAGATTCACTTCTTCGTCCGCCACGCCGACCGTGCGCTTCATCCAGGCGAAGTAGCGGACCTTCATGATGAGCCTCCGGAACTGCCGGAGGTATCCTCCGCCATATGTCGCAGGCCGGTCCGAAGATAATCGTACCCGGTGATCAAGGTCAGGGCAGCCGCGATCCAGATCAGCCAGAGGCCGAGGTCGCTGATCGTGGGTGATGCCGCGTCACCCACCAGCAGGAAGGCAATTGCCACCATCTGCACGGCGGTTTTCCATTTTGCGAGAGCGCTGACCGGTAGTCCGACCCGCAGTTCGGCGAGAAACTCCCGAAGACCCGAGACCAGAATTTCGCGTGCCAGGATGATCAGGGCTGCCAGCACATTGATTCCGCCGAGCTGACCGCTGTCGACCAGCATCAGCAGCGCCGCTGCGACCAGCAGCTTGTCGGCAATGGGGTCGAGAAACCGGCCGAGTCTCGAAATCTGGTGGTAGCGACGCGCGAAATAGCCGTCGAACCAGTCGGTTACGGCGGCGACAACGAATAGGATCATCGACAGCCACTGCGCCCAACCGCGATCGAGCCAAAAGCAGGCGACGACCAGCGGAATGGCCGCGATCCGCGACAGGGTCAGCACGTTGGGAAGATTGAAAAACATCAATTGGGCCTGTCATGCCACTTTAGCGGTCACCCCGGAAGTGGTCATGGATTTTCTGGGCGATCGTGCCCGATATTCCCGGCACCGACTTGATGTCCTCGAGCGTCGCCACGGCGACGGCGCGCGCGCTGCCGAAATGGTTGAGCAGTGCGCGTTTGCGGCCGGCGCCGATGCCCGGCACTTCATCGAGCGTCGAGCGTGTGAGATCGGCGGTGCGTCGCGCGCGATGGGTGCCGATCGCGAAGCGGTGCGCCTCATCGCGCAGGCGCTGCAGGAAGTACAGCACGGGATCGCGCGGTTCGAGCGAGAAGGGCGGGCGCCCCGGCATGAAGAAGCGTTCGCGGCCGGCGTCGCGATCAGGGCCCTTGGCGATGCCGACCATGACGATGTCCTCCAGTCCGAGCTCGATTGCCACTTGCCTGGCGGCCTCGAGTTGGCCCTGGCCGCCATCGATCAGCACGAGGTCTGGCCAGTGCTCTTCGTCGCGCTCGGGATTCTCCTTCAACGCGCGCCCGAAGCGGCGGCTCATGACTTCGCGCATCATGGCGAAATCGTCGCCGGCCGCGCCCTCGGTTTTGATATTGAACTTGCGGTAGGCGCTTTTCATGAAACCTTCGGGGCCAGCGACGACCATGGCGCCGATCGCTGCCGTGCCCTGGATGTGGCTGTTGTCGTAGATCTCGATGCGCTCGGGTGGCGCGTCGAGGCCGAAGGTGCGCGCCACGCCTTCGAGCAGCGTGCGTTGCGTGCCGCGCTCGGCCAGCCGCCGCGCCAGGGCTTCGCGGGCATTGGCCACCGCCTGGTCGAGCGCATCCTTCTGGTCGCCGCGCTTGGGATGGCGAATCTCGACCTTGTGCGCGGCGCTAATTGCCAATGCGCTTTGCAGCAGCTCGCGTTCGGCGATGTCGTGACTGGTCAGGATAAGCCGGGGCGCCGGTCGCGATTCGTAGAACTGGCCCACGAAAGCCGACAGGACGTCGGCTTCGTCGAGCTCACGGGCATGGCTCGGGAAATAGGCCCGGTTACCCAGGTTCTGGCCGGCGCGCAGGAAGAACACCTGGATGCACACCTGGCCGCCGTCGGCATGGGCGGCGAAGATATCGGCCTCGTCGATCGAGGGCAGGCTGATCGACTGGTGTGACTGGATCTGGGTCAGCGCCCGAATTCGGTCACGCAGCACGGCGGCGCGTTCGAAGTCGAGGCTGCCCGACGCCTGCTCCATACGTTGTGACAGGGCCTGCTGGATTTCGTGATTGCGACCACCCAGAAAGCCACGCACCTCGTTGACGATGGTGGCGTACTCGGCCGCGTCGATGCGGCCGACGCATGGCGCCGTGCAGCGCTTGATCTGGTACTGCAGGCACGGTCGGGTGCGCGCGGCGAATACGCTGTCGGAACAGGACCGGAGCGGGAAGGCGCGCTGCAGGGCATAAAGCGTGCGGTTGACCGCGGTCGCCGACGCGAAGGGGCCAAAATACTCATTGCTGGGTTCGCGGGCCCCGCGATGCTTGGCGAGTTGTGGCCACTCGGTATTCTGGCGGATGACGATGTAGGGGAACGACTTGTCGTCGCGCAGCAGCACGTTGAAGCGCGGCCGGAAGCGCTTGATAAGGTTGTTCTCGAGCAGCAGGGCTTCGGCTTCGCTGTTGGTGACGGCGAATTCCATCGTGGTGGTTGCCGACACCATGCGCATCAGGCGAGTCACCAGTCGGGTCGGCTGGGTGTAGGCGGCGACGCGGCTGCGCAGCGAGCGCGCCTTGCCGACATAGAGCACTTCGCCATCGCCGGCGATCATGCGGTAGACTCCGGGCTTGCGCGGCAGGGTGCGCACAAAGTCGCCGATGATCCGCATGCCGTCGGCAAGCGAGCCATCGCTCGGTTTCTGGTCGGTGTCGGTTTCGTGGTTCACAAGGCCTGCCGGATGGGCGCGCACAATGGGTCGGCCGCTGCCAGCCGACAAGACGGCATGAGCATGTGGGGAAGTCTGTGCAGAAACCTAGTGTCTGCCTGATGTTACGCCAATGTCACGCTGTTGACTCATTGCAAAGGCGGTGGCAGCCGACCTTCAAGGATTGAGTAACGCTCTGTCATATATGGATAATTCGATGAATTTTCATCCACCAAAACAGGTCTGGCGCGGCAGACGTTCTTGATTCGGTCCAATTGTCTGCCGCGCTTCGGTTTGTGGATAAGTTGGGTGGCTTTATAGTACCGACAGCATGCGCCCAACCAAAGGGTGGCGGACCACATCCTGGTCGGTTAGGCGCACCACCGCGACATCGTCCAGGCCTTCCAGTTTCCTGCCGATCGGGCCCAGGCCAGAGAGTTCGGGCAGCAGGTCGGTCTGATCGGGGTCGCCGGTCATCACCATGGTCGAATGCCACCCGAGCCGGGTCAGCAGCATCTTGAGCTGACCGTAGGTGCAGTTCTGTGCCTCGTCGATCAGCACGAAGCTGTTGTTGAGGGTCCGGCCGCGCATGAACGCCACCGGGGCGATCTCGATTGTCCCATCGTCGAGAAGCTGGCGCAGGCGTTTGGCTCCCAGCCGGTCGTTCAGGGCATCCCAGAGGGGCCGCAGGTAGGGGTCGAGCTTTTCGCGCATGTCGCCCGGCAGAAAGCCCAGGTTTTCACCAGCCTCGACCGCTGGCCGCGATAGCACGATGCGCGAAACAGTACCGGCGTCGAGGGCTTCGACGGCGGCGGAGATCGCCAGATAGGTCTTTCCGGTACCGGCTGGGCCCAGAGCAACGGTCAGTGGATTGGTTTCAATGGCCTCCATCAATATGCGTTGATTCTCACTGCGCGGTCGAACTTTTCGGACGTAGCTTTGATCCCTTTCAATAGCCGGAGTCTTGTCGAAGACGACATTGTGAATACGGGCGCCATCGATGGCGTGCAGCTTGGCGCGGCGTGCGGCGCGTTTTGCCATTTGCGTACTCCGGAAGCATGGACAGAGGAACGGAGCCGGTCGCAAAAAAATGCCCCCGCGAGCGGAGGCATCGACGATCGGCAGTACGGAAGGTGTGCTTGGAGGCACGCGGCGAACGTTTGGCCGGTGATCCAGATTCCGTCGGGCGTAATGTCCGTAGACGGATAAGCAACCTCCTTCAGCTACTATCGGAAGCCTACTCCGAACACAGGGGGGCGACCACCACATTTATGGTTCGCAACCCAAATTTCACACTACAGGGAGGGGCCAAAGCTGCCGGGGGTCTTCTGGATGAAAAATGGACCGGCGAGATCCATGCCCCGTGAAGGTGTTTTAGCGAGAGCAGAGCAATGGCAGTCTTGCGATCAGCTCGATCGAGCATGTTGCCTCGGGAAACAAGGCCCACACAGCGCCGAGGACAAACACCGCGAACAGCACTGGCTTCATGATGCGCAGGACCGCAGGTACCAAGAAGCGAAGGACCCAATAGGCAACGGCCAACGCCACTGCGACCGCCAGAACGCGATACTCGGGCGACCAAGCCTCCCAGGACGCGCTCAAATTGGCCCGCGCGGCCAGTTCCTTCAGATAATCCATGCCGCCGCTTTCAGGTCGTCGACTGCCGCACAATCGAAGGGCCTGACCGTTGCCGGCCAGGCCCTTGTTTAGTTGGTGGAGCCAAACGGGATCGAACCGTTGACCTCTACAATGCCAT
>CALFRN010000473.1 GCA_937919085.1 uncultured Reyranella sp. | reverse complement strand
GCGACGAGCAGGGAGTCCAGTATGTCTGCAAACGGCATCCTCCGCGCTTTGAGGTCTGTGGTTGCGCTGAGGGTTAAGGCATCGAATACCGTAGTGATGCCAGCGCTTACGATTTCGCTGTCATGTGCGATCACGGCTGGAATGCTGGGCCAGCTTATCCCCGGTTTTGGGGTAAAATGCCTTTCAAGGTTGTCGGTGTGCAGATCGACAAGGCCAGGGACCAGATAATCGCCATCCAGATCAAGGGCTCTTTTTGCCCGCATAGGCGTGGTCGAGATGTCGCTGATTCGTCCGTTGCGCAGGCAGATACTGCCGAAGATCTCACCATCAGGCACGATGATGCGAGCGTTGGTCAGTGTCAGTTCACGGCCCGGACGACCCGTTTCGAACGCAGCTAGTGCTGAATGTGTGGAAGTCGCCAAGGAAGCGGCACTCCTGTATTCTATATCCAGAAACTAAGGCGCCCGGGTGTCAGGCGTCGGATTGCATGGTCAGAGTGCGTGAGAGCGCGGCGATCCCGTCTTCGACATTTTTTTCATTTTCGATGATGTGAAGTGCAGGGTGGATGGCTGGGGCTACAATATTGTTTCGCTCCAGCCGGGCTTGAATCGCCTCGGCTGACTCGCGGCCGCGTGCGGCTAGCCTTTTTGCCAAAACCGGGATGGATGCGGTCACCAGTATGGGGACCAGTGACGGAAAGCGCTGGGCCGCTGTTTCGAGATAGCCACGTGAGCCATTGACCGCCACGGCAAAGCCTGCCGCCATCCAGTGACGAATCTCGATACCTATGCCATAGCGAAAATCGTGGCTTTCCCAGTCGAGTGCGAAAAGCCCGGCGGTGGCGCGTGCGGCGAAGTCATTTAACTCAAGGGCAATATGGTTTTCGCTGCCCGTATCGGCGGGGCGTGTGATGTAGCGGTGGGCAAACAACAACTTTTCGGAAGTAGCTATCCGCCGTCGGGCGCCTGCGATCAACGTATCCTTGCCGGCGCCTGATGGGCCTATGATGTAGAACAGCGGCGGCATGGGATCGGGGCCGATCAAGTGACCAGCTTGCGCAAGCGTTGTGACAGAAGATCGAGGATCGAAACGCTGACCACAATGACGATGACCACGGCGGCTGTTTGGGCATAGGCAAACCCGCGGATCAATTCCCACAGCACCATGCCGATACCACCGGCGCCGACAATGCCGAGCACTGTGGCCGAGCGCACGTTCGATTCAAAACGATACAGCGAATAGGAAATCCAAAGCGGCAGGACCTGCGGCACGACTCCGAATACGACTTCCTGCAGCCGCCCCGCACCTGTGGCGCGGATGCCTTCAACCGGTTGCGGGTCAATCGCCTCGACCGCTTCCGACATCAGTTTGGCCAGGATGCCGGTGGTGTGAATCCAAAGTGCCAGCACGCCCGCGAACGGCCCAAGGCCGACAGCGACCACGAACAGCATGGCGAAGACGAGTTCATTGATGGCGCGGAACATGTCCATCAGCCGGCGCACTGGATGTACGATCCACCACGGTGCGATGTTTTCCGACGATAATATGCCGAAGGGAATGGCGGTCAGGACCGCGAGCGCGGTGCCCCAGACAGCAATCTTGATGGTAATCAGCATCTCGGGCAGGTAGGTCGGCCACTGGTGGAAATCCGGCGGGAAGAAGCCATCCAGGAACTGCGCCATGTTTCCGGAATCGCGGATTAGCGTCATCGGTCGGATATCGGCGCCCTCCCAGGCCCACATCAGGGCGCTCGCCATTACCACCCAGATCAGCAGGCTGAGGAGGCTACGCTTCAAATCTTTGCGCGGGATCTGCGCCTGAAAACCGTGTGAGGCCTCGGCCATGTCTCTCTCGTGTGGTTGCGGCGAAAGGATAGGGAATTGGGGCCGCCTTCTAGGGGCGGCCCCTGATCCTTACATTTCAGGGTCGGCGAGAATTCCGAGCTTCTGAAGCTTGGCGTCGATGACAGCAACCCTTTTGGTCTTATCCGCCGGATCGAGGCGTTTGTCGTTCTGCAGCTTCAGCTTATCCTTGAACAGGGCAAGCTGCCGGATGGGGTAGAGTTGAGCATTGCTCGAGTCGGTGTAGCCGCCACCACCGGAACCCATGGCCGCCAGGACTTTCTTTTGCGGTGCGGCTTCAGACCCAAGACGGCCGTAGCCGAGGAAGAAGGCCTTGATCGTCGCTTTGAGTTGCTTGCTCATGTCCTTGCGGTAGACCATCGGGTCCCCCGGAATAAGCGGTGATGTCCAGATGACTTTTACATTTTTGAAGGCTTCCGGTGCACTCTTGTGCGCGCGTTCCATCTGTTCGGAGTTGTTAGCTGCCGCATCGACCTGCTTATTCGCAACCGATAGCAGGTTCGTTTCGTGATTTGCGGAGCGTACAGTCTTGAAACACTTCACCGGATCGACGTTGTTCTTGGCGAAAACGTAGAAGCTCGGTACCAGATAGCCCGAGGTCGAGTTCGGATCGCCGATACCGAAATTGAGTGACTTGTCGCACTTGAGGAGATCGGTCAACGAATTGATCTTGTTGTTCGCGGCGTTGACCAGAATGTGGGAGTAATAGCCTTGGACGCCATTGGCCTTGATCTCTTGGGCGAAGACCTCGCCGCCGGCACGGTCGACGGCTTCCATGCCTGATTTATTGCCGAACCAGGCGACATGAGCC
>CALFRN010000472.1 GCA_937919085.1 uncultured Reyranella sp. | reverse complement strand
GAAACCCGGTGTTGCTTGTAAGGCCAGTTTTAGTGGCCTAACGTCCGGCCGCAAGCACATCTAGTGGGAACTTCCCCGCTCTCATCATGCAAGTTACCTGTTCAAACTGTGGGGCGCGCTACACCGTCGATCCGGTGGCGATCGGCCCGTCCGGCCGCACCGTCCAATGTGCCCGATGCGACCATCGCTGGTTCGAGAAGCTCGGGATACCGCCGGCAGTCCCCGCGGACTCCGCGCCACCGGAACAGCCTGTGGTACCGGATTTCGTGATCCGGCCACAAACCCCGGGCGCGGGCCTGCCGGCGCTCACGCGCTCGCAGCCGAAGAGCCGGTCGGGCCGGTGGCTGGTGGCATCCGTCGTTGTGGTCGCCGCGCTCGGCGGCGCGGCCTTTGCCTACGGGGACCGGATCGTCGACCGACTGCCGCCGGAATGGCGTCCGATCCTCAATCTCGACGCGCTGCGTATTCTGTCGACGGGGCCCGCGAAAGACACCCGCCCGGCCCTGCCGGCCAAGGCGCGACTTGAGATCGACCTCGAAGCCAGCAGGGTCGAGCTCGTCGATGGCCGATATATCGTGCGAGGCGAGGTCGTCAATGCCGGCAATGGCCCGGGGTCGACCAAGAGACTGAGAGTGATCTTCCGCAAGAACGATGACGTATTGGGCGAGCGCAGCTACGTGCTGATCCAAGGCCCGATCGAACCCGGTGCGCGGTTGAGCTTCAGCCAGACGCTCGACGATCCGCCCCCCGGCACCACCGACATCGTACCAGCCATCGAATAGCGAGTGCCGCCATGCCCGACCGCCCCATCGTCTCGATCCGCTTTTCCGCCGCTGAAATCGCGGCCCGCGTCGACGTCATGGCAGCGGACCTTGCCGCAAAGCTTCCGGCCGATACGCTGGTGGTGTCGGTTCTCAAGGGCAGTTTCGTGTTCGCGGCCGACCTGATCCGTGCACTCAGCCTGGCCGGCGCCGACTGGTCGATGGATTTTCTCACCCTGTCCAGCTACGGCACCGGGACCGAAAGCAGCGGCAGCGTGCGGATCGTGCGCGACATCGTCGACGACGTACGGGACCGCGACGTCCTGCTGGTCGACGATATCCTCGAGTCCGGCCTGACACTCAGCTTCGCCAAGAACCTGCTGGAGGAGCGCGGCGCGCGCCGCGTCTCGATCTGCACGCTGCTCGACAAGCCGATGAAGCGGCGCACGGACCTGAAGGCCGATTTCGTCGGCTTCGAGGCCGGTGACGAATTCCTCGTGGGCTACGGGCTCGACTGGGCTCACCGCTTTCGCGGTCTTCCGTACATCGGCGTGGTGGAGAAGACAGCGCCGTAGCTGTCGCTGCGAACTCAGTAGGTCTTCAGCAGACGGTCGATGTAATCGAGTTCGTCCTTCGGCCGGAGCTGCTCACCGGCCCGGCGGCGGAGCTCGTCAAGGATTTCGCGGCTGCGTTGACGCTCAAGCTCGAGCGGAACCTTGTCGGTGCCAGTATCTACGGCATCGCCGTAGTTGCCGTCGGAACGGCCGAGCGGATCGCGATCCTCGCCCCGGCGCTCGCGCTCCTCGATCTCCGCGAGATCCTGGCCACTGCCGGGGCCGCGCTGGCGCATCTGTTCGGCGAGATCGCCCATTCCCTGCTGGAGGTTGTCGAGCGCACGCCGCTGCGAACGCGAGGCGTCGCGCGGATCGCCACGCCGCAGTGATTCCTCGGCCTCGCGCATCGAACGTTCGGCGCGGCCCAGAGCTTCGGGCATCGGCATGCCGTTCTCGTCGAGCCGGTTCATGAGGTCGCCAAGCTGACGCCGCAGGCCTTCCTGCTGGCCCCGCTGCTGCTCGCCCCATTGACCGTCGCCTTGGCCGGGCTGGCCCTGCTGCCCCGGCTGTCCCTGCCCCGGCTGTCCCTGGCCCTGTTGACCTTGCTGTCCCCGTTGACCTTGCTGGCCCTGACGCCCCTGCTGGCCGCGCTGGCCCTGCTGGTTCTGGCGGCCCTCGCGCTCGGACTCACCCAGAAGCTGGTTCTGGCGCCGCGACAGCCGGTCGAGCTGGTTCATCATCTCGCGGCCCTGCTGATTGCCCTGGCCCTGCTGGCCGCGCTGCTGGCCCGGTTGGCCCTGCTGGCCAGGCTGGGCCATCATCGGCGTGGCGTTTTCCATCATCTTGCGCAGCTCTTCGAGCGCGCGCTTGGCACCTTCGCGGTCGCCGTTCTTGGCCATCTCGCGAATCTTGTCGAGCATCTTCTGAAGGTCGTCGCCGGTGATGGTGTTGTTGGGATCCATCTTCTCCGCCTGCTCCTGCATGCGGCGGCGTTCCTCGGGATCCTTCATCTTTTCGGCAAGTTCCCGCTGCCAGCGGGCCATGGCGTCATAGAGCTGCTGGATCAGGCGCTCGATCTCTTCGTCGCCGGCCTGGCGCTGCACGGCGTCGCGCAGTTCCTGGCGTGCCTGCTCGAGCGCCCGTTCAGCGTCGGACGTGGCACCGCTCTCCAGGTGCATGGCAAGATCCCACAGAAGCTTCTGCGTCTCCGTGATGTTGTCCTTGTCGACGACGTCGGTCTTGCCGCCGGCCGGCGCAAGACGCGCCGCGCCGATGCGGAGCCCGAGCTGCACCACGGGATCGTCGCGATAGCTTTCCGGCCGGAGCTGGATCATGCGCATGCCATCGGCGACATCGACCTGGAAACCCTTGGGATCGCGCGTCAACGCCTTGCGCAGGACGATCAGGGCGCGCGCCGTCGGATCGTTGAACACCCGTTCGGGCAGCAGGAAGACCTCGACCGAACTGCGGCCCTTCTGGCCGATGGCATCCGACGCGAACAGCATCACCGTGGCCTTGAGGCCGGCCCACGGATGGCTGGTGAGGTCGCGCACGAAAGTGTCAGACACCTTCTTGGAGTT
Organism: uncultured Reyranella sp.; assembly: GCA_937919085.1. Taxonomy (GTDB): domain Bacteria; phylum Pseudomonadota; class Alphaproteobacteria; order Reyranellales; family Reyranellaceae; genus Reyranella. The sequence goes on along the minus strand of CALFRN010000472.1, from coordinate 2,085 downwards.
GCCCGCGACCGGCAGGTCGATGCGAAGTACCTCGGGTTCGGCATCGTCGCTCAAGGCATCATCGCCCAGAACGCTGCCATGCAGGCGGATCTGGAGTTGGACACCGGTCACGCCAAAATCGTCGCCGGCGATGTATTCGACCTTGGTCGACCATTTGTCGACGCCAATCGGGCGGGCGAATTCTATGGTCGGTGCCAGGTCGGGAATGACGTGCAGTTTCCAGCGTGCCTGCTCGTCGCCGCGTGCCCGCAGGGAGATCTGCTTGCCCTCGGTAATGATCTGCTCGACCTGGTACTTGCCCTTGCCGACGGTGGCGAATTCGGTCGCCTTGCCGTCGATCGCGAGTTGCGGCGGCTTGCGGCCGCGCACGTCGTCGACAAACCCGGCGAGCTTGCTCCCGACCGGAACCCGCAACAGCTTGTCGCGGTCGTTTACGTCGAGATAAATCGGCGGCTTGCCCGTATAGGCGGGAGGCGCGATCCACAGATTGGCGACGACCGGCGGCGGTGGCGGAAAGGCCGGCGTGAAGGCCGCCTCCATGCGGTCGCTGCGCCAGCCGCCGGCACTGGTGATGGCGACGATCAGAAGCAGCACCGGAACCAGACGCAACGCCCAGGTGTCGAGCGTGGCCAGCCCGGGGTGCGCGGCCTTGTTCGCCAGGCCGGCCAGGCGCGCGGCTTCGCGGCGGCGGTGAGCGTCCCACAAGGCGGCGGCCATCGGATCGCCCTCGCCGGCAGCGAGGTGGTCCTGTACCGCTACCAGCGGGCGATGGGGCACGCCGCTGTCGCGCTCGAGACGGCGGATCGCGGCTTCCCGTGCCGGCCAGGCAAACCGGCGCAGGCGCCACCAGCCCAGCCCGCCTAAAGCCAGCGCCAGAACGGCCAGCAGCCCCGTATGAACCCAGGGTTCGAGACCGGCAAAAAGGTCGAGATGGGCAGCGGCCACGAACAGCGCCACGAACGCCATCAGGGGGGCAAGCCGCGGCCACAGCCCCTCCCACGCAAGCGCCGCGCGCGCCACGCCGATCTTGCGCCGCAAGCCGGGCGCTTCGATCGTCGAGGTCTGGCTGGTGTCCATCGTTTCCCTTCGACTAGGCCTTCACCGGCTCCATCCAGGGCGGGAACCGCTCGGCCTGGAGCATCTCGTCGATCGTCGGTCTTGGCCGTGTAACCGCAAATCGCGTGCCATCGACCATCACTTCCGGCGCCACGGGGCGGCTGTTGTAACTCGATGCCATGACCGCGCCGTAGGCTCCGGCCGAGCGTATCATGACGAGGTCTCCGGCAGCCAGCGGCGCCAAATCACGGTTTTGTGCCAGGAAATCACCTGATTCGCAGATCGGCCCTACGATATCGCAGCGGATCATGGCGGCATCGGGGCGCGCCTGACGGACCGGCAGAATATCGTGCCAGGCCTCGTAGAGCGTCGGCCGGATGAGGTCGTTCATCGCCGCATCGACAATGACGAAAGTCTTCGCCGAGCCGGGCTTCACCAGGATCACCTCGCTCACCAGCACACCCGCTTCGCCGACGAGACGCCGGCCGGGCTCGAAGGTGAGTTCGCAGTCAAGCCCCTTGGTCTCCCTGGCGACCACCGCCATGAAATCGGCAATCGAGGGCAGCTTCTCGTCGGAGTAAACAATCCCCAGACCGCCGCCGAGGTCGAAACGGTCGATGTGGTGGCCGTCGGTGCGCAACTGCCCGATCAGCTCGCGAACCCGCACGATGGCGGCTCGATAGGGTTCGAGCGAAGTGAGCTGAGAGCCGATGTGCATGGCCACGCCCGCAACCCTGAGGTTAGGCTGGCGACCGGCGAGCGCAAAGGCCTCACGCGCTAGATCGATATCGATGCCGAACTTGTTCTCCTTGCGCCCGGTCGTGATCTTGGCGTGCGTGCCGGCGTCGACATCGGGATTGACACGGATGGTGACGACGGCCTTGACGCCGACCTGGCCGGCGACGGCGTTGAGCATCTCGATCTCGGCCGAACTCTCGACATTGATCTGGCCGACCCCGGCCTGCAGCGCTTCCATCAGCTCCGAGGTCTTCTTGCCGACCCCCGAGTAGACGATGGCGGCAGCCGGAA
>CALFRN010000471.1 GCA_937919085.1 uncultured Reyranella sp. | reverse complement strand
GGAGGAGAGACTGATGACCAACCATCTGATCGGCCAAGGCGGAATGACCCGTCGGGGCCTCTTGAAAAGCGGGATGGCAATAACGGCCGCAGGGTTGGTTCTGCCGGCCGGCATGGCCATGGCGCAAGCAGAACCGAAGAAGGGCGGGACCCTGAGGATTGGCTTCAACTCGGGCAGCACGGTCGACAATTACGATCCCGGCGTGTGGGATACGAACTTCGTTCAGGTCTTCGCCCAAGCGCGGCACAACTACCTGACGGAAATCGCCGCCGACGGCTCGCTGGTCGGTGAAGTTGCGGAAAGCTGGGAAGCCAGTGCCGATGCCACGACCTGGACGCTGAAGATCCGATCAGGCATCACCTTCCACAGCGGCGGAACCGTGACAGCTGATGACGTCATTGCGTCGATCAACTACCACCGTGGCCCGGAGAGCACGTCGGCTGCCAAGCCGATCGTCGATCCGATCGTCGAAATGAAGTCAGACGGGCCGAATACAGTCATTGTCACATTGAGCGGCGGGAATGCCGACTTCCCCTATCTGATGTCGGACTATCACCTGCCGATCATGCCCGCAAAGGATGGAAAAATCGATCCGACCTCGTCGGACGGTTGCGGCCCCTACAAAGTGGACAGCTTCGAGCCTGGTGTAAACGCGGTTCTGAGCAAGCATCAGGGCTATTGGAAAACTGATCGCGGTCATTTCGATGGGCTCTTGCTGCTCGCTCTTCCAGATCCGGTCGCGCGGCAGAACGCCCTACTGACCGGCGAGGTGGACGTCATCAATCAAATCGACCTGACGACTGTGTCGATGATGTCCCGCAAGTCATCGATCCGCGTGGTCTCAGTGACCGGCAACCAGCATTTCTGCTTCCCGATGGACACGCGGGCGGCACCGTTCAACGACAACAATGTGCGGCTCGCCCTGAAACATGCGCTGGATCGCCAAGAAATGGTCGACAAGATCCTGTACGGCTATGGCGCGGTTGGGAATGACAACCCGATCGGGCCGACCCAGCAGTACTACGCCGCCGATCTGCCGGTGAACAGCTATGACCCTGACAAGGCCAAGTTCCATCTGGGCAAGGCCGGGTTGACCTCGCTCGACGTTTCTCTGTGGGTGGCGGAGACCGGCTTCACTGGGGCGACGGACTCTGGTTCACTCTATGCGGAACGTGCCAAGGCCGCCGGCATCAACATCACGGTCGAACGCGCCCCGAACGACGGGTACTGGAGCAACGTCTGGATGCAGAAGCCGTGGTGTGCCTCGTACTGGGGCGGTCGTGCCACGTGCGACTGGATGTTCTCGACCGCATACGCGGCTGGCGCACCATGGAACGAAAGCTACTGGGACAACGAGCGGTTCAATACTTTGCTGCTGCAGGGGCGGTCCGAACTCGATGATGCCAAGCGGGCGGAGATCTACCACGAGATGCAAGCCATCGTTTCGAATGAAGGTGGCGTCGTGATCCCGATGTTCGCGAGCTTTGTCATGGGCGTTTCCAACGCGGTCGCGACGCCCGATGTCGTCGGCGCGAACTGGGATCTTGACGGCTTCCGCGCGGTCGAGCGCTGGTGGTTCGCCTGATCCCTTCGGTTATCTGAACGGGCTCTGGCGAGGATCCCTCGCCAGAGCCTACAGGCCAGTGCGGCATCAAGACCGCATGCCATGCATGTAGTCGGGGGGATAAAATGAACGAGATCTGGCGAATGATCGGGCAGCGGCTGCTTTTGGGCGTGCTGACCCTTTTCATCATTTCTGTGGTGATCTTCGGGGCGACGGAGCTTTTGCCGGGCGACCTCGCACGCGAGTTGCTTGGGCAGTCGGCCACCGAAGAAACCCTTGCAGCACTTCGCGAGCAGCTTGGCCTAAATGATCCGGCACCCCTGCGCTATTGGAACTGGCTGGCCGGCGTCTTGCAGGGCGATTTCGGGATGTCGATGGCGACACAAAAACCGATCTCGGAACTGGTTGGCGCAAGGTTAGGAAACACGCTTTTCCTGGCATTGTATGCGGCGGCCCTGGCTGTGCCTTTCGCACTGCTGCTTGGCGTTCTGGCTGCCCTTTGGCGCAATTCGATTTTTGACCGTGCATCGAACGCACTGGCCCTTACCGCGATTTCCTTTCCCGAGTTTTTCGTGGCCTACACTCTGATCTTGTGGTTGGCGCAATCGGGCCTCTTCCCGTCGATGGTGCGCATCACGGGAAGCACGACGACGGGCGATCTTCTATACATGGCTTTCTTGCCCGCGCTGACCCTCACCCTTGTCGTCACAGCCCACATGATGCGGATGACCAGAGCCGCGATCATCAACCTACTGGCCAGCCCCTATATCGAGATGGCGCGGCTCAAGGGTATGTCACCGATCCGTGTCGTGCTGCGCCACGCGGTGCCGAATGCTTTGGCCCCGATCATAAACGTAGTTGCACTGAACCTCGCCTACCTGATCACCGGCGTCGTGGTGGTCGAGGTGGTCTTTGTCTACCCGGGCCTCGGGCAGTTGATGATTGACGCCGTGTCCAATCGCGACATCGCCGTGGTGCAGGCCATCGCGCTGATCTTCGCCTCGGCTTACGTCCTTCTCAACCTTCTCGCGGATGTGCTCTCGACGATCACCAACCCGCGCCTGATGCATAGGAAGTAGA
>CALFRN010000470.1 GCA_937919085.1 uncultured Reyranella sp. | reverse complement strand
CAACACTCGCGAGCCCCGCAAGGGTCCCAATCCGCCAAACTCCGATCTCCAGCCCACGCGTGGCCCAACGCTCGTGAAAGGCTTCAGAGCAGACGCCGAAGCTCAAGCGCTGAGGCGAGCAGCTTCTGCGGAACTGTGAGACCCCGCGCCTACGCCGACTTAAAGCACATGAATGTGGCCATCAGTATGCGGCCTCTCCTGCGAGCGCGCGCCTAATCGTCGAACCCGACGAACACCGCAGCTTCGTCGACAGACTTTCGTTCGGACACGACCGCATTCGCCGGGAAGCTTTCATCCGGCCAGCCGAGCGCAATGCTTTTCATGATGACCTGATCGTCGGCAATTCCCGCGTGCTCACGTACCACGGGCGACTGCATGATGCCCTGGCTGTTGATCACGGCGCCCAGTCCGCGAGACCAGGCCGCATTGACCAGGGCGGTCGCCACAGCGCCGCAATCGAACGGCGTATCATCGCTGCCGTCCAGCACCCGGTCGTAGGTCACGATCACGCATACCGGCGCATCGAATTGGCGGAAGCCCCGCAGGACCCAGTCCTGGCGCATGTCCTTGTCATCGCGCGCGATCCCCATTGCGGCGAACAGTTGCTTGGCGACGCCGACCTGCCTGTCGCGATGCCGGCCTGCAAAAGGCTGACCGGTGCGGAACTCGCGCGACTGAGGGACTCCCGCCACCATGCGCTCGGTGTTGCCGGCGCGGATCCGATTGAGCGGTTCCCCGGTGATGATGTAGAAATTCCACGGTTGGGTATTCATCGACGATGGAGCGCGTATCGCCAAACCGATGATTTCCTCGATCAGCGCCCTGGGTACCGGATCGGGTTTGTAACCGCGGATGCTGCGGCGACCGAGGATAACGTCATCGAACTGCATTTGCCTGGGACTCCCCGGATAGGTCCTGAACCGGCGCGAATTTTCACGACTTCTCGGCGGCGCGCAATATATACGCAAAGCTTGGTCGAACACCCGCACCTCGGGCATTCCGAACAGCGATCGAGGATTGGCATAACCACCTCTCCTGCTGGCATCCGGGCATTCGCCCCATCGGTTGACGCGCCGGTTTCGCGATGTCGACCGCATGTCCGACCGAACCTTCAACATCGGACGTTTCCGTGGAGGCGTATTTGGGCGAGGATAATCCGGCGCAGGCGATCGATGTCCCTGTCGATGAAGTTGATGCGAAAGGGTGATGGTCATGGTGAGCAAGGAGACTGCGTCGTCCCCGGGTTCGATGTCCCAGGGTGCGCGCAATCCCAACGAGCCGACGCGCTTCGGCCGCATCTTCAAGCCGGACGACATCTGGCTCGCCAAGAGCCCGCCGGAACCGATCATCGAGCCCGACCTGCCGATCGTCGACACCCACCATCATCTTTGGGACAGGCCGGACCAGCGCTATCTTCTGGACGAGTTCCTGGCCGACCTGGGGTCCGGGCACAATGTCGTGGCAACGGTGTTCGAGGAATGCCACGCGATGTATCGCGCCAATGCACCCGAGGAAATGAAACCGGTCGGCGAGGTCGAGTTCGTCGCCGGTGTCGCGGCCATGAGCGACAGCGGACGATATGGCCCGGCCCGGATATGCGCCGGCATCGTAGGCTTTGCCGACCTCACGATGGGAGATCGCGTCACGGGCGTGCTTGAGGCCGAGATTGCCGCCGGCGGCGGCCGCTTTCGCGGCGTCCGGCATTCCGCCGGCTGGGATGCCGATCCGGTCATTGGCAACAGCCACGGTATTTCGGGGCCCGGCCTCTATCTTACTTCGGAATTTCGTGCCGGCATGCGCCGCCTCGCGGCCCTGAACCTGTCGCTCGATGCGTGGCTGTTCCATCCGCAGCTTGCGGAAGCCGTCGATCTCGCTCGCGCCTTCCCGACGGCGAACATCATCATGTGCCATATGGGTGGCCCGCTGGGTTACGGCCCCTACGCCGGCAAGAAGGACGAAGTCTTCGCCACTTGGAAGGCGTCGATGACGGAACTGGCCGCCTGCCCGAACGTGTCGGTGAAACTTGGCGGCGTCATGATGCGGCTGGCGGCGTACGACTACATGAAGCTGCCAGCGCCGCCCTCGTCCGACGAACTGGCGAAACACTGGGGTCCTTACGTCAAGACCTGCATCGACCTGTTCGGTCCGGATCGCTGCATGGTCGAGAGCAACTTCCCGGTCGAGAAAATGGGTATCGGCGCGGCCGCATTGTGGAATGCCTTCAAACGAATGGTCGCCGGCGCATCGGCCGCCGAGAAGAAGGCGATCTTCAGCGGGACGGCCAACCGCGTGTATCGGCTCGGTCTTCCCTGAAACCCCAATCGCGCAGTCCTGGGCTCGACCGTTGAGCGATTCCCAAAGCTTTTCTTGCAAAGGGACCGGACTGAAGTCGCAACAGTGAATCTTCGATGCCAGCGGCGAGATGATCCGGCACCTCTTTGGAAGGAAAAGCACAAGTCCTCGTAGGGTCCAGCAAACAACGGCGGCGTTCGACGGCCGTCTCCTGCGCAGCCTGCCATCGCGGTCATCCAAGTCTGTTCCAAGGTCGGCCAATCCTGCCTTGAGATTGATCCTGCATTCCAAACAGTTCCGAAATAGACCTAGCCTCGCCGTCTGGGACTAAGCCAAGATGGAGTGGTTGCCCGCTCGATGCCCACGAATGGCGGCCCGGCGATGGACAATTGTGGAGGGTCCGTCATGCCACTTGGAAAGGTCTGCCAATGCCTTGTCGCCATAGAGCTGTCGCTGCAAGGCATTTCGCATCGTGGCTACTTCTGAGCCTCCTGTACTGGGTCGCTTCAACGTCTCAACTGTTGGCTCAGGCAAAGGACGCCCCGCAGGCGCCCAACAACGAACGCGCGGCTCCCGTTACACAGAAGATCGACATCAGTCCCGTGGCGGGAGACGACGAGATACGAAAGAGACTGCAGGACATATTGGAGGCGACGGGCTGGTTCTCCGGTTCTCAGGTCGTCGTGAGACAAGGCGTCGTGTTCCTGTCTGGGCAGGCAAGGACTGACGAACTGAAGCAATGGGCCACCGATCTCGCCCACAACATGCAAGGCGTTGTCGCCGTAGCCAATCGCATGGAGGTGATCCCCCCCGGCATCTGGAACTTCGCCGGGGCCCAGGAAGGAATGGCCGAACTCCGTCATGATCTGATCCGGGCCTTGCCTTTCATGGTTCTCGGCCTGGGCGTGCTCGGTCTTTCAGTCGCGGGCAGCTGGCTCTCCCTGAAAAGCGCTCGTGCGTTCTTCAAGAGGCGGGTGCGCTCGCGGCTGCTGCGCGGCGTATTCGCCTGGGCGGTCGCGGCCCTGGTTCTGTTCGCTGGCTTATATATCGTTCTGAGGGTGTCCGGACTGACGCAACTGGCTCTTACCGTGGTGGGCGGTACTGGTCTGATCGGGTTGGTGCTGGGCATCGCCTTTCGCGACATCACCGAGAATTTCCTGGCCAGCATATTCCTCAGCGTGCAGGAGCCATTTCAGAATGGCGACCTCATCGACGTCGCCGGTGAGACCGGATATGTGCGGCAACTCAACGTGCGCTCAACCGTGCTCATGACTCTCGACGGCAACATCGTCGAGATCCCCAACGCCGCGATGTACAAGGCTGTTCTCCGGAACTTCACGACAAACCCAAATCGCCGCGAGCACTTCGTGGTCGGAATCGGCTATGACAATGCCATCGACCAGGCACAGGAAGTTGCCCTGAATGTGCTTGCCGGGCATCCGGCGGTTCTGGAAGAACCCGAACCACTGGTGCTGGCGGACAACCTCGGCAAGGCCACGGTCGACCTCAAGGTCTATTTCTGGCTGGACGGCAGCAAGCACAGCGCCATCAAGGTCCGCTCTTCCATCATTCGGCTGATCAAACGCGCCTTCCAGCAGCATGAAATCAGCATGCCCGATGAAGCCCGCGAGGTCGTGTTTCCCGACGGAGTACCGTTCACGTTGGTTGAAGGTGCCAAGACTGCGGAGGCAAGCTTGCCGAAACAGCCGTCCTTGCCGGACAGCGACGAGTGTGTGTCGACCGAGGCTGAAGCCGGGCTATCGAGCGAAGCCGGCGTGCTCGAGGAGCAAACGCGCCGGGCGAGACCGGTGAACTCCGAAGACAACCTCTTGAATGACACGGCCACATCGGATACCGCGCGTCTTCATCCAAAAGCGTCCTGACGTCTGGGGCGTTTCCACTTGCATCATTGCACTGGATGATAGTGTCCTTAAAGGAGTGCGTAATGACTGCCGTAGCCTCGGCCTCTTGGCTGCAAGGCAGCGTCCGTCGTCATCGACCTCCGATCGATCATTCCCCGCTCAGGTCACTTTGCTCGCGAGAGCCCGCACCGTTTCGAGTTCGTAGGGCAGTTTCAAGGCAAGTTCGGCACGCGCAAGCGACCGTTTTGAGTGGCGCCGTGCCGCCGAGGTCAGGCCTTCGTCGCCTATCAAGGAAAGCGAAATGAAGGCTTTCTGCAGCCGCACGACGACTTCGAGGGCACCTGCACCATCACGTGCGATGGCGGTAAAGGCATCGTCGAACATATCGCTTAGGGCGAGAGACGGCACGCGGACGCGATCATACTTCGGAGCCACGGACTCCTTGCCGTCATCGGGAGGCGCAACCCAGAGGGCGAAGAGCCGGACGAAAGTGCCGACGATACCGATCGCGGTTCCAGGATCGTTGACCGCCGGTGACAACGCCCGGCCGGCAATCTCCGACAGGGCGATGAGTCCGAAACGGGGGTCTTCGTCGAAGGTCCGGTCATGATCGATGAAGAACGCCTTTCCGATCGGTGAAACGTCGAGGCTTCCGGTATCGGCGGTGGCGCCAGCCTTGACGTAGGCGAGAACCCGGCCGGGGTCGACGAACGTGCCGGGCAGAGCCGCAACCGTCACGACCAGTTCGTGTTTCTCGGCACACGCCTGCAGCGCGCCAACGTCGATGTGCTGGACGTATCCGATCGTACCGGCATACACCGGCTCGCCCAAGTCGCCGCTGTCGTGCCCACCGCCGAGCGGTATCGCAGACAGGTTGGGTGCGCGGCGTCGGTGCTCGATCGCCGACGTGGTGGCTTTCTCGACCCGGGCGATCGTGGTGCCTATCCTGCCCAGCCTGGCAATCTGGTCGACCCATCGAGTAAATGTCAGAACGACCCAGGCGAGCACCACCAGTGTCGTCAGGAAGATCAGGAATGTCGCAGTCCGGCCATAGTAGCCCGTCTTGATCGCCACCAAGGCAATCACGCTGAAAATGAAGGCCGCGATGAAGGTCGACAGCGCGGTTTTCGATACGTCATCGGAGATCACCAGGGCAAATGCGCGGGGCGTCGCGCTGCTGCTCACCGACCCGTAGGCAGAGACCATTGAACCAACGGCAAAGGTCGCGACGCCCAGCATGCTTGCCGCGATGATCGACAACAGCTTTTCGACGGTCTCATGACGGATCAGGGGCACCTGTTCCGCGATACCAAGCCGGTCGGCCAGGCTGGCGCCAAAGGTAGTGGCCACTGCCAGCAGACAAAAAATGAGAGGGCGAACCCAGAGTTGCTCACGCAGCTTCTTGTAGAGGAACCTCACATGGCCATACATGACGATTTCCTCCGGATCCAAACTTGGTCAATCGCGCGAACCAAGCATTTCCACATGCAGGTCCCCCGGAGTCGACTACGCCGCATGCTCTCAAGCAGCGTGAACGAAAATGAAGCCATTCCCTATAATGGTTCCACCTTTGAGATGGTTGCAAGCAGCCCTTACGATTCTCATGCAAACCTAGGCCTGCTGCCGGCAGTAGAAGGCAACCGACCAATCTTGAGAGCGGTCGGCTTCACCGAACCAGTTGGCGACTAGCAGTCATCGTGGCGTACGCCGACATGCAGGACGTGGGCCGCGACGATCACGGCGCGGGTTGTGCTGCGTCAGGGCATGCACAGACACTGAACTCCTACCTTCTCGCAGGCAATGTGCCAGGTAATTCTGAGCCTGATCGCCCTAGCAGAGGAATTGATCCCGCTGCTGGCAACACAAAAAAAACGCGGCCTGCCACACCATCAGGCAACC
>CALFRN010000469.1 GCA_937919085.1 uncultured Reyranella sp. | reverse complement strand
TTCGTGTCGCGGGTCGGGCTCGACCCCGAAGCGCGTCGGATGGACATTGGCACGCGCGCCGGTCAGCAGAATCCCATCGACCGCTCCCAGCAGCGCTTCGATGTCGGTAATGTCCGGTGTGCCAGCAAACATCAGCGGCAGCGCCTCCGCCACTTCGGCAATGGCCTGCAGATTGCGCTGTCCAACAAGCTGCACATTGTGCCTGTCGTTGATGACTTGGGCATTCCCGATCACGCCGACCACCGGCTTCGTCATACTGGGCATCGATACTCGCCACCTCGGACCAGAGGCAATACTGACATCGCGGATGGCGTATTGCGAGTCTGACTGCAAGGCCGCCGGGCAATCGCTGTCGAGCAGGCTACCTTCTTGCAGGTATGGCGACGTCGCAAAAGTCTCTAGATTGTCCCGGCCTGTCGATGTTTCTGAACAAGGACACGGAACCAGCCCGATGCGCTACGGCTTTTACCTTCCCACCCGCGGCCCCACCGCCACACGCGAGGGCGTCCTCGCCCTGGCCCGAGAAGGCGAGCGCCTGGGACTGCACTCCGCCATGATCGCCGACCACATCGTCTTTCCCGTGGAAAGCGAGTCCGCCTATCCCTACACCGTGGACGGCAAGCATCCCAGCAGTGGCGATGCCCTCGAAACCTTCTCTATCCTGGGCGTCGTCGCCGGAGCGACGGAGAAGCTACGACTCGTCACCTCCGTGCTGGTCCTGCCCTATCGCAACCCCGTGCTGACGGCGAAGATGGTGGCGTCGCTTGATGTCCTGTCCGGTGGACGCGTCACGCTGGGCGTCGGTGTCGGCTGGCTGAAGGAAGAATTCGAGGCCCTGGACAGCCCGGACTTCGACCGGCGCGGCGCCGTAACCGACGAATGGATCACGATCTTCAAGCAGCTGTGGAGCCGTTCGCCCGCCAGTTTTGCCGGCAAGTTCTATAGCTACACGGACATTCGCGCCGAGCCCTTCCCGCAGCAAAAGCCGCATCCGCCCATCTGGGTTGGCGGCCATTCCCGCGCCGCCCTTCGCCGCACTGCGCGACACGGCGACGGTTGGCATCCGGTCGGTGCCATTGCCGCTTCGCCCCTCCCGCCCGAAGAAATGCGCACCCATCTGGAGACCCTGAAGCAGATGACGCAAGCCGAGGGGCGCGATTTCGCAGACCTCACCATCTCCTACAAGGCGCCGCTTTACGACACCGGCATTCCCGACCGCAGCGGCACCCGCCGCAGCTTTTCCGGCAGCGCTGCCGAAATCGCCAGCGACATCCGTTCGTTCGCTGCCATCGGCGTGCATGAGCTGATCTTCGACTTCCGCGGCACGACCACCGCCGACAGCATAGAACGCCTGCAACGCTTCGCCGTGGAGGTGATGCCGCTGGTGGAAGGTTAGGCGGCTTTGCGTGCCGCGGCGGTGGCGAGCACCATTTCGGCGCATTTTTCGCCGATCATGATGGTAGGTGCATTGGTGTTGCCACTGGTCAACGTCGGCATGATGGAGGCGTCGGCAACGCGCAAGCCCTCGATCCCGCGGACACGCAATTCGGAATCGACCACCGCCATGGTGTCCGCGCCCATCTTGCAGGTGCCGATCGGGTGATAGGTGGTCTCCGCATTCTTCCTCACCCAGTCGAGCAGTTCGTCGTCCTTCTGCAGATGCGCTCCCGGGGCGATCTCCTCGCCCGTGACTTCCTTCAGCGGCGACGTCGCCATCAGCTCGCGGCCCTTGCGGATGGCGGCCAGAACCCCGGTGCGATCCTGTTCGGCTGAAAGAAAATTGAACCGGATCGCCGGCGGTTCGGCGGGATCCGACGACTTGACGTGAATCGATCCAGTGCTTTCGGAACGCAGCACATTCACATTCATCGTGATGCCCTTCTTGCGCGAGACGCGCCGCTCATGGCCGATCATCTCGTACAGGAAAGGCGCGATCGAGATCGTCGCATCGGGCGTTTCCAGTCCGACACGGGTGCGGAAATATAGGCGAATGGGTACAGCCGTCGATGCCAGGAATCCCTCGCGGAACAGCGCATATTTGACCGCTTCCCGCGCCAGTCGCCAGCCGCGGGCATTGTCGTTGAAGGTGAGATTCTTTCCCTTGATCGCGAACCTCACGCGTGGCGAATAATGATCGCGCAGGTTCTCGCCGACACCGCGCAGGTCGTGCACCGGCGTGATGCCGAGGGAACGCAACCGTTCCGCCTGGCCGATGCCGGAAAGTTCCAGCAGCTTGGGCGAGTTGATCGACCCGCCCGAGACGATCACTTCGCGCGCCGCCCTTGCTTCCCGCTTCACACCACCTGCCGAATAGCGAACGCCGACACATCGCTTGCCTTCCAGGATCAGCGCCTCGGTCATCGCCCCCTGCTCGATCGTGAGGTTCGGCCGCGCACGGGCCGGATCGAGATAGCAATAGGCCGTGCTCTGCCGGCGACCCTTGGCGATGGTCACCTGGGACATGCCGATGCCTTCCTGGGTTTCGCCATTCTGGTCCGGATTGAACGGCAGGCCCATCCGCCCGGCGGCCTCGATCATCTTCTCCAGCAGCGGCACCTTGTGGCGTGGGGTGTCGGTGACGCGCAGCAAGCCGTTGCGACCACGAAACTCGTCCGAGCCGCCGTCGTAGCGTTCCATCCGCTTGAAAATCGGAAGTACATCCTGGTGGCTCCAACCCCGGTTGCCAAGCTGTGCCCAGTGATCGTAGTCCTGCGCCTGGCCGCGCATATAGACCATGCCGTTGATAGAGCTCGAGCCGCCCAGCATCTTGCCGCGTGGAACGGGGATATGCCGCCCGCCCGAGCCTTCGTCCGGTTCCGACGCGTAGCACCAGTTGACGGCAGGGTCGTCGATCATCTTCGCGACGCCGACAGGCACGCGCGACCAGAAGAAGTTCGAGCCTTCGGTCCCCGCCTCCAGCAGCAACACGCGGTGGGCGCCGCTCTCCGTCAGCCTGGACGCTACGACCGCCCCTGCCGACCCCGCACCGATTACGATGTAGTCATAGGCGGAGTCGCTGGACATGGCGGACGCGTTCCTTCCCAACAATAGTGCTGATGCCGGATACCTTGCTTACGGCGAAGGCTGCGGAGGGAAAGGACCCGGCATCCAATGGGCTCCGGGACCAACGACGTCCCGTCAGGCGGTCTTGGTCTTGAGCACCTCGAGTTCGCTTTTCACGCCAGCGATCATGCAGGACAGATCGGACGTCACCATCACCATGTCGAAGCCACGCTTTACTGCCCCCGCCGCGAACGCCGCGGTGGCGCAGTGCATGACGCACTTGATGCCGGCCTTGTGCGCCGCCGCCAGGATCTTGTCGCAGGTGGCGAGATGGAGCGGATCCGGGTTATCGCCGCGCGGGGGCAGCCCCAAGGCGAACGACAGATCGGCCGGCCCGATGTAGACGGCGTCGAGGCCCGGGGTGGCGCAGATGGCATCGAGGTTGGCGAGGCCTTCCTTGGTCTCGATCATCGCCATGACGACGATCTCGTCGTTGGCATTGGCCACGTAGTCGGCGCCGCCATAGTGCACGGCGCGCACAGGGCCGTTGGAGCGCATGCCGACGGGCGGAAAGCGGCACGCGGCCACCGCCATGGCGGCTTCCTTGGCATTGTTCACCAGTGGCACGATGATGCCGTAGGCGCCGAGGTCCAGGGCTTTCATGATGGCCGCCGGCTCGTTCCAGGCGACCCGCACGACCGGAACCGTGTCGGTCTGCGAGATCGCCTGCAGCATTGGCCCCACATCCTTCATTTCGGAAGTGCCGTGTTGCAGGTCGACGCACAGGGCATCGAAACCCTGCCGCGCCATGACCTCGGCGGTAAGTCCATGGGACACCGAGAGCCAGCCCAGCGACACCCATTGTCCGGCACGCCATTTCTGCTTGATCTTGTTCTGTCGCATGGTCGTGCCTCCCGCCTGGTGCATCTATCCCACAAAGGGATCGGTCACTATCAAACTCAAGCAGCGCCTTGAATCAAGGCCCGGCAAGGCGACAGGATCGATCAGTTGCGAACCTTTCGGGCGGCGTTTCGAATGGCGGTGGGACCAGAGGGCGATTCCGCTCC
>CALFRN010000468.1 GCA_937919085.1 uncultured Reyranella sp. | reverse complement strand
CCGGTCGAGACGACGAGAGGAGCACGCCATTTGCGATGAGGTTCGCGCGATGCTGAGCAGCACCGCCAAGAACCTGTACTGGATGGGCCGCTACCTGCAGCGCGCGAAATCCACGGCGCGCCTGATCGAGGCGACGCAGCGCATGGCGCTGCAGTCGCGCGGCGAGGAGGCGGTGGGCGTGGCGGCGACGTTCGGCATGGAAGACGAGCTCAGGCAGACCCAGCAGCAAGGCGGGCGCCTCGCCAGCCTCATCGACTTCCTGGTGATGGACGAGAGCAATCCGTCCTCGATCGTGAGTTCGATCGCCGCCGCGCGCAGCAACGCCCGCGAGGAGCGCAACAACATCACGGTCGACGTCTGGGAGAGCCTGAATTCGCTGTGGCTCGAGCTCAACTCGCGCCTTCGCCGCGACCGCGCATCGCTCGACCGCGGTGCGCTGATCGAGACGGTGAAGAAGCAGGCCGTGATGATCTTCGGCGCCGCGCAGGTCACCATGCTGCGCGACGAGGCCTACAATTTCCTGCAGGTCGGGGCGTTCCTCGAACGCGGCGACAATACCGCGCGCATTCTCGACGTGAAATTCCACCTGCTGCGGCCCGACGGCAAACCCCATGCCGACAAGCTGGATTACTTCGCCTGGTCGGAGGTGCTCGCCTGCATCGGCGCGGTCCGCACTTATCGCCGCATCTATCGCAGCGCGCTCGATCCGAAGAAAGTCGCCGAGTTGATGATGCTGCGCCGCAACGTGCCGCGCTCGGTGCATCATTGCCTGTGGATGGTCGACCTCAACATGCGTGAACTGGCGGACGCCTACGGCACCCGAGGCGAAGCCGACCGGCTGGCCGGGGAGCTGCACGCGCGGCTGCGCTATGCCCGCATCGACCAGATTTTCGAGATCGGCCTGGCCAGGTTCCTGGGCGGAGTGCGCGACGATATCGCCACCCTGTCCGAAGAAATCAGCAACCAGTTCCTGCTGGATTGATCGTCATGCGCTTCGCCATCGACCATACGACGCGCTTCCAGTTCGACCGGCCTTCCGGCCATTCGATCCACGACGTGCGGCTGACGCCGAAGCCGGCGGCGGGCCAGCGCATCGTTTCCTGGCGCATCGAAGGTCCGGGCAAGCGTTCCGAATGGGTCGACGGCCACGGCAACCAGGTGACGACCTTCTCGTCGGCCCATCGTCACGACAGCGTCGAGATCGCTGTCCATGGGATCTACGAATACAGCGGCGTCGACCAGTGGCTGCGCTACGTCGAGACACCGACACTGCCGGCACCGTTCTGGCTGCGTAATGTCGGTCTTGCCCGCCACGATGCCAGCTTCGATCCGGTGATCGTGGGGCTCGCCGACCGGGCCGCCGATGCCGGACAGCGGGTGCCGATCCTGCACGAGGTCATGGAACGCATCGCCCGGCGCATCGCCTACAAGACCGGCGTCTCGAGCGTCGATACGACGGCGGCGGAGGCACTGGCCCGTGGCGCCGGCGTGGCGCAGGACCAGGCCCATGCCTTCATTGCCTGTTGCCGAAGGCTGGGCGTGCCGGCGCGCTATGTAAGCGGCTACCTGCGCAATGACGATCCGGAATTGCACGTCGGCCGAAGCAGCCATTCCTGGGCGGAAGCCTGGGTTCCCGGCCTCGAATGGGTCGGATTCGATCCCGCCAACAACATGAGCCCGCGCGGCGACAGCCTCCGGGTGGCCATCGGGCTCGACTACCACGACGCAGCACCAGTGAGCGGCCGGCGCGTCGGCTTCGGCGACGCCAGGATGAGCGTGGAGGCGTCGGTACGCGCCGTCGACTGAGGCTTAAATCGAGACTTAACGGCGGTACGGTGCGAACCTACGAGAAATAGTCCTCGTCGCGGTCCGCGAACACCACGCCGTCTTGCGAATGCGGCCCGCCGCCAGTACGGTCGCGCGCTTTTCCAACGCCCGAAAGGACGCATCGCGTTATGGCTTTCATTGCCGACCGTCTCAGCCGCATCAAGCCGTCTCCGACCAATGCCGCGCAGGGCAAGTTCCTGGAGATGAAAGCAGCGGGCAAGGACGTCATCGGCCTGGCCGCGGGCGAGCCCGACATGCCGACGCCCGACCACATCAAGGAAGCGGCGATCAAGGCCATTCACGCCAACGACACCCGCTACACCGCGGTGCCCGGCACGCCGGCGCTGCGCCAGGCGGTCGCGGCCAAGATGAAGCGCGACCACGGCCTCGACTACAAGCCGAGCCAGACCGTCGTCACTTCCGGCGGCAAGCAGATCATCTTCAACGCCATGCTGGCGACGCTGAACCCCGGCGACGAGGTCATCATCCCGGCGCCCTACTGGGTGTCGTACCCGGAGATGGTGATGTTCGGCGACGGCACGCCCGTTATCGTGAACTGCCCCGAGTCGACCGGCTTCAAGCTGACGCCGGAGGCGCTCGACCGCGCGATCACGCCAAAGACGAAGTGGCTGATCCTGAACTCGCCCAGCAATCCGACGGGGGCGGCCTACACGCACGCCGATCTTCGCGGCCTGTGCGACGTGCTGCTGAAGCATCCCCAGGTCCATATCCTGACCGACGACATGTACGAGAAGCTCGTCTACGACGACTTCAAGTTCGCGACGCCGGCCGAAGTCGAGCCCCGGCTCTACGACCGGACGCTGACCATGAACGGCGTGTCGAAGGCCTACAACATGACCGGCTGGCGCATCGGCTACGCTGCCGGACCGCAGAAGCTGATCGACGCCATGATCACCGTGCAGTCGCAGAGCACGTCGAACGCCAGCTCGATCAGCCAGGCGGCCGCCGTCGCGGCGTTGAACGGCCCGACCGACTTCATCCCGAAGAATGTCGCCACCTTCAAGCAGCGCCGCGATCTCATCGTGTCGATGCTGAACCAGTCGTCCGGCCTCAAGTGCCCGCGGCCGGAAGGCGCCTTCTATGTCTACCCATCGTGCGCCGGCACGATCGGCAAGAAGACGCCGGACGGCAAGACGATCGGCGACGACACCGACTTCGTGAACTACCTGCTCGAAGCCGAGGGCCTGTCGGTGGTGCAGGGCTCGGCCTTCGGACAGGGACCGGCATTCCGCATCTCCTACGCCACCGCGACCGAGTTGCTCGAAGAAGCCGGCCGGCGCATCCAGCGGGCCTGCGGCGCGCTGCGCTGAGGCCTGCCGGGTTCTTCCCCGCCGGCCGATTGACTCCCCCCGACGGGGGTGAAACGATTTCCACGACAAGGAGCTTCGCTTCGAACGAGGCGCCGCGGGCCTGAGCCCGCGGTCGCATCGGCCGTGTGAGTGCTGGCGACCGTCGTCCGAAGCTTCCACGCGCGGCTTCCGCGCAGAAGGAGGACGTTGTCATGGCCGACCTCAAATCCGAGACCATCAAATCCGAGACCATCACCGGCGGCAGACCAGGCAGCGGCGCGCATCGCGTGGTGGCGCTTTGCGGGCCGTATCTTTCGGGCAAGACCAGCCTGCTCGAGAGCATCCTCTACGCCTCGGGGGCCATCGGCCGGCGCGGTTCGACACGCGCCGGCACCTCGATCGGCGACGCCGCCGCCGAAGCGCGCAAGCGCGGCATGAGCACCGAGATCAATGTCGCTACGGTCGACTATCTCGGAGACCAATGGACCTTTCTCGACGTCCCGGGCTCGATCGAGTTCCAGCACGACGCCTTTGCAGCGCTTGCGGTCTGCGATGCCGCCGTCGTGGTCTGCGAACCCTCGCCCGAGCGCGTCATGGCGCTGGCGCCGCTGTTGAAATGCATCGAGGATCGCCACATCCCGCACATCATTTTCGTCAACAAGATCGACTCCGCGGAGGCACGCGTGCGCGACATGCTCGCTGCACTGCAGTCGGTGTCGGAGCGCAAGCTGGTGCTGCGCCAGGTCCCGATCCGCCGCCCGACCTCCGACGGCGGCGAGGAAACGGTGGGCTACGTCGACCTGGTGAGCGAGCGCGCCTATCGGTACAAGAGCAGCGGCGCCTCCGACCTGATCGAGATGCCGGCCGAGCTTCTGCCGCGCGAGACCGATGCGCGGCGTGAACTTCTGGAGACGCTCTCGGAATTCGACGACACGCTGCTCGAGCAGCTCATCGAGGACGTGGCACCGGAAAAATCCCTCATCTACCGCGATCTTCACGATGAATTCGGCGCCGACCAGATCGTGCCCGTGCTGCTGGGTGCCGGCGATCGCGAGAACGGCGTGCGCCGCCTGATGAAGGCGTTGCGCCACGACACGCCATTGGCGACCGAAACGGCCCGGCGCCGGGAGTTCGCCACCGACGGCAAGTCCGCCGCGGAATGCTTCAAGGTCCTGCACCAGTCGCATGCCGGCAAGCTGTCGCTGTGCCGCGTCTGGTCGGGCACCCTCACCGAAGGCCAGAACCTGGGCGGCCAGCGGATCGGCACGATGTTGCGGCCCTTCGGCCAACGCCTCGACAAGATCGCCGAAGCCCGAACCGGCGAGGTCGTGGCGCTCGCCAAGATCGACACGCTGTCGGCGGGCGATGTCCTGACGGCCGACGGGATCGTCCGCGCGGCCGACTTCCCGGCGCCGGCTCCTGCGGTGTTCGTCCTGTCGCTCGCGGCCAAGAACCGCAACGACGAGGTCAAGCTGTCGGGCGCATTGCACAAGATCGTCGAGGAAGACCCGTCGCTGGCCTTCGAGGCGCGGGGCGAGACCCATGAACTGCTGCTCAAGGGCCAGGGCGAGATGCATCTCAAGGTGGCCGTGGACAAGCTCGCCGGCCGCTACAACGTCGCCGTCGAAACCGCGACGCCGCGTGTCGCCTATCGTGAAACCATCCAGACGGGCGCCCAGCAGCATGCGCGCTACAAGCGCCAGACCGGTGGCCATGGCCAGTTTGCCGACATCAAGGTCGAGATCCGGCCGCTGCCGCGCGGTACGGGGTTCCGGTTCGTCGACAAGATCGTGGGCGGCGTCGTGCCGCGCAACTTCATCCCCGCGGTCGAGGAAGGCCTGGTGGAATACCTCAAGGAAGGGCCGCTCGGGCAACCGGTTGTCGATCTCGAGGTCACGCTGTTCGACGGCCAGTTCCACGCTGTCGACAGTTCGGAGATGTCGTTCAAGATGGCGGCCCGCATCGCCATGGCCGAGGCCATGCCCAAGTGCCGTCCGATTCTTCTCGAACCCGTCCTCAAGGTCACCGTTACCGGGCCGAGCGAATCGACGCCACGCCTCCAGCGCCTGATCTCCGGCCGCCGCGGCCAATTGCTCGGCTACGATACCCGCCCCGGATGGACCGGCTGGGACGAAGTGTCGGCTTTGATGCCGGAGGCGGAGATCGCCGACATGATCGTCGAGATCCGCTCGGTGACCCAGGGCGTCGGCACGTTCCGCACCGAGTTCGACCACTTGCAGGAGTTGGCCGGCCGCACCGCCGAACGGGTGGTCGAGGAAATCAGGAAGCATCAGGCCGCGTGACGCCGCGAGCCGGGTCCCCAGGAGGTCACCGGGCAACAAGTCTGGTCACAAGGCGGTGAGTCCCGTGTTCGTCGCCTTCTCTGCCGGACGGGCACCGGTCACATTGGCCTCGTGGAATGGTTCCATGAGGAGTGCATCCAGATGTTCAACAGACGCTCAGTGATGGCCGGTGGCCTGGCGATGGCGGCCGCGCCGTCGCTGGCCCGTATCGCACATGCCCAGGCGGGGCGCCCGACGCTGGTGTTCGTCGGCCACGAACTTTGAGGCGGCTGCAAGATCTGGCGTGCCCAGTCCGAGCCTGATTTCCTCAAGTCCGACGCCTTCAAGAAGCTCGACTATCAGGTGGTCTATCCGGCCAACGCCGACCTGGTGCCGAAAGAAGAGAGCTGGCCGGCGGCTGCCCGCCCGGTCCGCACCGCTTTCCTCGACAGCGACGAAGGCAAGGCCCGCCCCGCGGCGACGCCGCGCTTCATCCTCTTCAAGGATGGCAAGGTTGTTCTGACCGTGACCGGCAATGCCGGCTGGAAAGACAAGATGTGGCCCACGATCCAGGAAGTGACGGGGACCAAGGCCTAGCTGCCTTCTCCTCGCCGCAGGCTTGCTCCATATTGGCCTCGTGGAAATGATCCGCGAGGAGCCGGGCATGTTCGATCGACGGTCACTTATGGCGGGCGGCCTTGCGGCCGCTGCGGCAGCCTCGTTGGCAGGCGTTTCCCGGGCACAGACCGGCGGCCGGCCCATGCTGGTATTTGTCGGTGACCAGACATCGGAAGCCTGCAAGATCTGGCGCACCAAGTGGGAGCCGCTGTTCGTCGCCTCCCCGGCCTTCAAGAAGCTCGACTACAGGATCGTCAATCCGGCCAAATCCTCGCTGCTCGCCAAGCCGCAAAGCTGGCCCGCCGATCTGCACTGGCTGCTCGACACGTTCCTGATGAGCCAGGTGGGTGTCCAGGAAGGCTTCGAGGTTCCGCGCTTCTTTCTTGTGCAGAACCGACAGGTCACGATGTCGACGTCGGGCAACAATGCCTGGCGGGACATCATGTGGCCCACGATCCTGGATGTGACCGGCACGAGCGCATAGCGCTGGCGACGTCACGGTACGGTGAGCAAGGTTGACTTGCGGCTGCCCGGCACCTGCGCGACGAAGGGACCGAGCGCAACAGGAGTTCGACGAATGCTGATCAAGCGAATGCGCGGCTGGGAATTGCCCGAGCGGCAAACGACCCCGGAAAGCACATACATTCATCGCCGGGCGTTGGTGCGGGCCATGGGCCTGGGCGCCGCCTCCCTCGCCTTCCCCGGTCTTGCCTTCGCCCAGAACAAGGTCGCGCCTGATCCGTCGGCGGGCCGTTATCCCGCGCCGCGCAACGACAAGTACGGCGTGCCGACACCGATGACCGAGGAGCGGCAGGCCACCACCTACAACAATTTCTACGAGTTCGGCACCGACAAGAGCATCTGGCGGGCAGCGCAGAAGCTCGAGGTCCGGCCGTGGACGATCAAGGTCGGCGGCATGGTGGAGAAGCCGTTCGAGATCGGCATCGACGACCTGCTGGCCAGGATGCAGCTCGAGGAGCGGGTCTATCGTCACCGCTGCGTCGAGACATGGTCGATGATCGTGCCGTGGAGCGGCTTCCCGGTGCGCTCTCTGGTCGAATTCTGCAAACCGCTGAGCGGCGCCAAGTACGTCGTCATGAAGACGCTGTCGAAACCGTCGGTGATGCGTGAACAGCGCGATCTCCTGTACCCCTGGCCCTACACCGAGGGGCTGGCGATGGACGAGGCGATGAACGATCTCGCCTTCATCGCCACCGGCCTGTACGGCAAGCCGATCCCGCAGCAGAACGGCGCGCCGCTGCGGCTCGTGGCGCCGTGGAAATACGGCTTCAAGAACGTGAAGTCGATCGTCAGCATCGACTTCTCCGACAAGCGGCCGGTTTCGTTCTGGGAAAAGCTGCAGGGAAGCGAGTACGGCTTCTGGGCCAACGTGAACCCCGACGTGCCCCATGCACGCTGGAGCCAGGCGACCGAGAAGCCGCTGGGCAGCAGCACGCGGATCCCGACGTTGCTGTATAATGGCTACGCCGAGTTCGTGGCCGGCCTCTACACCGACCGCAAGGCGGAAAAGCTGTTCTACTAGCCTCCCGCCTATGCCTCGCCGTGCCTGCCCGCTACAACTGGTACGGCACGGGGGGGGCAACATGGGCAAGGTCATCATCGAGAAGCACGGGCCGGTCACCACGATCTGGATGAACCGGCCGGAGAAGCGCAACGCACTCGACAGCGAGCTGCTGGCCGAGATGATCGCCGCCCTTCGCGCACCGGTCGCTGCCGATGACCGGG
This sequence comes from uncultured Reyranella sp., assembly GCA_937919085.1. Lineage (GTDB taxonomy): Bacteria > Pseudomonadota > Alphaproteobacteria > Reyranellales > Reyranellaceae > Reyranella. Next base: position 6,731 of record CALFRN010000468.1, on the reverse strand, counting down.
TCGTGGTCATCCGCGGCAAGGGCGACGTGTTCTGCGCCGGATTGGACATGGCCGAGCGCCGCGGGACCATCGGCTCGGGCAGCGCCAGCGGCATCGAGGTCATGCTGCGGGCGATCGAGCTTTGTCCGCTGCCGGTCGTCGCCGTGGTGCACGGCGACGCCATCGCTGGCGGCAACGAGCTGGCGCTGCATTGCGATCTCGTGGTGGCGAGCCAGAAAGCGCGCTTCGGCATGTCGCTGGCACAGGTCGGACTCGCTCCCAACTGGTTCCTGGCCAAGAAGCTGATGGAAGTGCTGGGCCCGGTGACGACACGGGAGATGCTGCTGCTGGGCGATCCCCTGCCCTCGACCAAACTGCACGCGCTGGGGCTCATCGCACGCTGCGTGCCCGCCGAGCAGCTCGAAGCCGAGGCGACAAAGGTAATCGATCGTCTCGCCGCCAACGCGCCGCTGTCACTCAAGGCCATGAAGGCGCTGACCGTGCGCCAGCTCGAATTCCGCGATGGCATCGGGCACGACGACGTCGATGCCCTGGTGCAGGCGGCGATGAAGAGCCAGGACGCGCAGGAAGGCATGAAGGCACGCCTCGAAAAGCGAACCGCAAAGTTTCAGGGCAAGTAGGCATGTCGATCAGGCTCCGCCTCGACAAGCCGTGGCGGCCGCTTTCGGCCGAGGAGGCCGCCCGCCTGCCCGGGCAGCTCGGCGTCTATCAGGTTGCCGACGCCGCCGGCACGATCCTCTACATCGGCCAGGCCGGGGCGCGATCGCCCTTCGGATTGCGCAGCGAACTGCAGCGCGAGCTGCAGGACCGCGGCACCGGCCATCAATTCCGTGTCGAAGTGAACATGCAGTACCGCACGCGGTGGTTCGAACTGCTGATGGTCCACAAGGCCGATCACGGCAACCTTCCCGCCGACAATGCCAGGAACCCGCCACCGCTGGGACGATTGAGCCCGGCCTGAAGAGGCAGACATGGATTTCGAACCCAGCGAAGAACAGCAACTGCTGATCGACCAGGTCCGCCGCTTCGTACGCGAGGAGATCATCCCGCTCGAGGCCGGACTCGACCCCGACGCGTCGGAGCTGGAGCCCGCCGACCACGCCAGGCTGGTCGAGAAGACCAAGGCGATGGGCCTGTTCGGTATCGACATCCCGAAGGAGTATGGCGGCCCCGATATCGACATCGTGACCCGCGTGTTGCTGGCGATCGAAATGGCACAACATCGCGCCGGCCTCTACGTGCCCTGCTACGGCACTTTCGGCGGCGCGGGCCTGGCGCAGATATTCGAGGCCAATGACGACCAGAAGGAGCGCTACCTTTATCCCACGCTGCGCGGGGAGAAGAAGGCCTTCTTCGGCCTCACCGAACCGTCGGGCGGCAGCGACCCGGCGCGCGCCATCCAGACAAAGGCCGAGCGCAAGGACAATGGCTGGGTATTGAACGGCGCCAAGATCTTCATCTCCAACGCCGATCGCGCGCAGTACGGCATCGTCTTCGCGCGCACCGACGCCTCGAAGGGCCGCGCCGGCATCACCTGCTTCCTCATCGACTCCGACACCCCGGGCTTCCATGTGCGGCGTGTCGTCCACACACTGCGCTCGTCGCACTACGCCACCGAGCTCGAGTTCAAGGACTGCTGGGTGTCCGACCACCAGGTGCTGGGCGAGGTGAACAAGGGCTTCGCCGTTGCCAACGATCGCCTGACGCGCCAACGCATCCCCTATGCCGCGGGCTGCATCGGGGTCGCCATTGCTGCCCACGAGATGGCGATCGAATGGGCCAAGATGCGCTCGACCTTCGGCGAGAGACTGGCAAATCGCCAGGCCGTTCAATGGATGCTGGTCGACAACGAGATCGACATCCGCACCGCCAAGCACTTCACCCTGGAGGCCGCCGAGAAGGCGCGCCGCGGACTGCCGTTCCGCATCGAAGCCTCCATCGCCAAGCTCACGGCCTCGGAGGGCGGCGGCCGGGTCGTCGACCGCTCGATGCAGATCCATGGCGGCATGGGCATGACCAAGGACCTGCCGCTGGAGCGCTGGTACCGCGAGATGCGCATTCGCCGCGTCGGCGAAGGGCCGAGCGAGGTGCAACGCATGGTGATCGCCCGCGAGATACTGGGAAGCAACCTGCGATGACGACTGCTCCGCCCAAGGGTCCCCTGGCCGGGATCAAGGTGGTCGAGTTCGGCCAGAATCTCGCTGGCCCTTATTGCGGCCAGATTCTGGCCTTCCTCGGTGCCGACGTGGTCAAGGTGGAGCGGCCCGGGGGCGACGACGCGCGCAAGTGGGGTCCCCCGTTCGTCGACGGCGACGCCGTGGGCTTTATCGCGCTCAACCGCGGCAAGTCGTCGATCACCTGCGATCTCGGCGATCCGGCGCAGCGTGACGCCTTGATCCAGCGCATCGGCGCAGCCGATGTCTTCGTGCACAATCTCAGGGCCGACGTGCCCTCCAAGTTCGGCATCGACGGTCCGACCCTTACCGGACGTTTCCCGCGATTGATCTACGCCGATCTCGGCGCCTTCGGCCATGTCGGGCCATGGAAGAACCGGCCGGGTTACGAGCCGATCATCCAGGCAGTTGCCGGGTTGATCTCGCTGAATGGCGATCCCTCGGGCCCGGAAGCCAGGATCGGCGTGTCGATCATCGATCTGTCGACCGGCATGTGGACGGCAATCGGCGTGCTGGCCGCACTGGCCAGGCGCTCGGCAACGGGCCAGGGCAGCCTGGTCAACACCTCACTGTTCGAGAGCGGCCTGATGTGGGCCTCGAACCATGTCGCATCCTATTCGGTGACGGGCAGGATGGCACCACGGCAGGGCACGGGCCATCCGTCGCTCACGCCCTATCAGGCTTTCGAGTGCAGCGACGGGCCGCTGATGGTGTGCCCCGGCAACGACCGTCTGTGGCGCAAATTCGCCGAAGCACTTGGCCATCCCGAATGGCCGGACGAACCGCGCTTCAAGACCAATGTCGAGCGCATGCAGCAGCGTGACCTGCTGCTGGGCATGATCGCCGACATCATGCGGCCCGAGAGCCGGGCCTACTGGTCGGCCAGGCTCGATGCGCTCGGCGTCCCCAACGGGCCCCTCAACACGGTGCCGCAGGTGCTGGAATTGGCCCAGGTGGCTGCCCTTGGCATGTTCGCCCAGCCCTATGAGGCGGCAAGTGCGCTGTTTCACGGACTTCCCGTAAGTTTCGACGGGGTCCGTGCCGGCGGACCGCAGACCGCGCCAAAAATCGGCGAACACGACGAGCCGAGCTGAACCTCAGCCGGCAAAACTCAGGCAGTAGTCGCGAACACGCTCGATGGGAATGCGGGCGAGACTCTGGACGATGATGAATTTGCCGCCCGGTTTGCTTCCGTTGGGCAACTGCACGAGCCGCTCGAAATCGTCTGCTCCCCAAACGCAAGAGTCCTCCGAGAACAGCTGATCATCGGCGTAGTAACAGGGATCCCAGTGAGCATGGTAATCGAACAGATTGCCTTTGAGCTCCGCTACGCTGGTGTAGAGCGAGTATTCCGTCCACGGAACCGTACCGAACTTGCGAGCCAGCCAATAGCAGAGCGATGTCATTTCATCGACCGGGCCGAAGCGCAGATGCTTCAGTGTCTGGGCCGCAAGTTCCCCGTGCAGAATGTTGGGCGTGACCGAAAGTCCATGCGCCTGGGGCTCATAGGGCACACCGACGATGCGCGACGCGTGACGCCACCATTCGTGATGGCGCTTCGGCTCCCAACGCGACATCGCCACCTTGTTCTTCACGAAGGTCGTCGCGTCAAAATCGCCGACACAGCAAACATCCGAATCCAGCGTCAGATAACCGTCAAAGCCCAGCATTGCCGGCACCTGAAGCTTGACGATCTGCTGCCGATACCAACCCGTCATGAGGTAGAATCGGCTGAAGGCCGGAAAAAAGTCGCCCTCCGACCGCACCGAGACATCAATGTTCGGGAACCGCGGCAGGCTGCTGCGTAACAACTGAACGTCATGACGTGGCGCCACGACCAGGAGTTCGAATGGCCTGACGTCGCGCCAGTGGCGCGCCAGCGATTCTATCAGAAGACCGGCACGTCCAAGATCACCCCGGCGCGAAATGCGACGCAGTGCCAGGGGCAGGATGGCTTGGCGGACTTGGGTAAACATCAGTTGGGCCGGGCCGGACGCTACAGAGAGGGTGTTGGAACTTCCACATCAATTGGTGTGCGGTGGCGACGTTTACCCCAACCAGCGGCATTTCGCCTGTCCCTGCCCCCTTCTGCTTCAAACGCAAAAAACGCCGGGCACAAAAAAACGCCGGGCACTGGGCCCGGCGAGTTAAACAGGGAGGCTTCACGTCTGGGAGACGTGGGATCAAACGGATCCCGAGTTTCGACCACGATCAGAGCAAACCTTTCGTATCGAAGACCTGAAGCCACACTATCCCTCGGCAGAAGTAATGGTAGAGGCGAAGTATGGAACACTGGCATGCGGTGAGTGCATATCTTCGTCGACTATGCATTCCTGCAGGTCTTGCCTTCAGAATCTTGTTTCGGCGACCTTTCGCAGAAGGAAATCGCGGAATACGGCGATCCGCTTGGAGTGCCGCAATTCCTCTGGATAGGTGAAATACACGTCGGTCGTGCGGGCATTGACGTCCTGCAGCACCATCTCAAGCTTGGTCGACTCACGTGCCAGATAGTCCGGCAGCGAAGCGATGCCGAGGCCGGACTCCACCGCACGGAAAATGCCGTAGACATTGTTGACCCGCAGCACCACGACCCGCGCCGACGGATCGACGTTGCCCTCCCTGAGCAGCCAATTGACGTCCTGCACCGGTGCCCTTGCGTCCTCGCCGAAGATGATCAGGCGATGCTGATCAAGTTCCTCCACCGTCTTGGGAGTGCCGTACTTCTGAATGTAGCCGTGAGAGGCATAGATATGGCTGCGCACGGTCAGCAAATGGCGCTGAACCAATCCCGGCTGGCGTGGCATGACCATTCGGATCGCCACGTCGGCTTCCCGCATTCCAAGATCGAGCTCGTTGTCGGAGAGCACAAGGCTGACGTCGATGTCGGGATACATCGCGATGAAATCGTACATCTGGGCGGTCAGCCAGGTCGATCCGAAGCCAACCGTGGCCGTTACCTTCAGGCGGCCCGCCGGCTTATCCTGATTGGCGCGCAACAATGCCTCGGCGGTGTTCACCTTGGATGCCATGTCGCGCGCGGTACGATAGAGCAGTTCACCCTGCTCGGTCAGGATGAGCCCGCGTGCATGCCGGTGAAACAACATAACGCCGAGCTGTTCCTCGAGTGCGCCGATCTGGCGCGATATCGCCGATTGGCTGAGCTTCAGGGTTTCCCCGGCGTGCGTAAAGCTGCCCGCGTCGGCCACGGCCTGAAATATCCGCAGCTTGTCCCAGTCCATCGAACTTCCCCCCTGCGACTGCCGCCTAATCCGCGGCCTGCGCGAGGCGCGCCTCCCGGCCCGCCAACCATTTTTCAGCTTCAAGCGCCGCCATGCAGCCTGTTCCGGCGGCCGTCACGGCCTGACGAAAGATCTTGTCCTGCACGTCACCGGCGGCATAGACGCCCTCGATATCGGTGGCCGTCGAGTCCGGCCTGGTGATCAGATAGCCTTCGCCGTCCATCGCCAGCTTGCCTTTGAATAGCTCGGTATTGGGTGAGTGACCGATCGCGATGAAAACGCCATCGGTGGCAAGATCCTGGCCGGCACCGGTCTTGACGTTGCGAAGTCGCACACCATTGACCAGTGGTGCCGGTGTCTTCTCGCCGACGATTTCCTCGACCGCGTGATCCCACAGAACAGTGACCTTGGGGTTCTTGAACAGACGATCCTGCAGGATCTTTTCGGCGCGCAGCGTGTCGCGACGATGGACCAGCGTCACCTTCGAGGCATGGTGGGTAAGATACAGCGCCTCCTCGACGGCCGTGTTGCCGCCGCCCACCACGACAACTTCCTTGCCGCGGAAGAAAAACCCGTCGCAGGTGGCACAGGCCGAGACGCCGCCGCCACGAAAGGTCTCCTCCGTCGGCAGCCCCAGCCACTTCGCGGTAGCGCCGGTCGCTATGATGAGGGCATCGGCTTCGTAGCGATCACCTGAGTCGCCGATACAGACGAACGGCGCCCGACCGAGGTCGACCTCGACGATGGTGTCGAAAAACATCTCGGTGCCGACATGCTCGGCCTGCTTCTGCATTTGCTCCATCAGCCAGGGCCCCTGGATGACATCGGCAAACCCGGGATAGTTCTCCACATCCGTCGTGATGGTGAGCTGGCCGCCAGGCTGGATGCCCTGCACGAGCATGGGTTTCAGGTTTGCGCGTGCGGCATAGACTGCCGCCGAATAGCCCGCTGGTCCCGATCCCAAGATGAGTACTTTGCTGCGATGAGTTGCTGCCATGTGCCTACCGCATCCCGCCTTCCGCATATCTCCCACATATATGCAAACCTCGCCAAAGATGCACGACCAAATGAGGGAATGCGCAATTGTTCACAGCGCCCCCGCCAGTTCTCGCAACTTTATTGCGCGCATGGCATGGTTCTGGCATAGAGCGCGGCCAACGGAGGAACCCATCATGGCTCGCGCAAAGCTCGATCGAATCGACCGGCGCATTCTCAGCGATCTACAGTCCAACGGCCGCATGACCAACGTCGATCTGGCGGAGCGCGCCGGTATTTCCGCGCCACCGTGCCTGCGCCGGGTACGCGCCCTCGAGCGTGC
>CALFRN010000467.1 GCA_937919085.1 uncultured Reyranella sp. | reverse complement strand
CAAAACGCCCCAATCCTGTACCGGCGCTAGTCACGGCATTCCCGTACACACCGGCCCCAGCGAACGTACCGGTCGCCTGGGACGTGATGCTCAACACTGTCCCCTGAACATCAACAGCGGTGAACGGGTTGATGACGAAGTAACTCACAGCGGCTGGTTCCCGATCAGCATGATCTTCGCGCCGGCGGCAGAGGCTCCCGCGGTGTCGACGTCGACGGTGATCTGGTCGTCGTCCGAAAGCTCAGAAGTAGAGATGACCACAGCCGTGGTAGCCGTCGCGCTCGTGAGCTCTCCCTCGTCAATCGTCAGGAGTGTCGACAGGATGCTCGACCCGTTCACGTTGATGTCGAGCGTCACGACCCCGCCAGCACTTGCCGTGGAGAGGCTCGCGCGAACGCTCGAGAGTGTGAAGTCGTATGGGAGCCTGAACGTCACTTTCGACAGCCCGGTGGTCAGCGTGCTTGCCTCATCGCTCACCGCAACAACGAACGACTCCTCGTTCGCCACCAGGAGTGCGATCTTGCTGAACGAAAGGGAAGTCGTGCCGATCGTGATGTCGTTCGCTGTCGTGACCCGCCAGAACCCTGCGTTAGTGCTGCCGCCGTTCACCAGGACGATCGTCCCCTGCACGACGTCGTAGGCGCCGTTGAAGTCCTTGGAGCGCGTCCACGAAGCGGTGTCGACGTCGTAGAGCCCATTCTCCGTTCCGTCGGACTGATTCTTGACCAGCACACGCTCACCGGTCACGCAGGCACTGCCGTCTATCGTCTGTTCTCCAGAGAGAGTAATGCTCGCGGTGGTGGCAACCTTGACCGGGGCCTTGACCGCGAGGCTCGTGGTGAGGCCTTCCAGCCTGCTTGTCTGAGTGCTTGACATGGGTTTGCCCCTTAATGCATCGTCCTGCTCATGGTCGGGTAGATTTCCTTGATGATACAGAGAATGTCTGCCATGTCCCTCTCGTCCTGGGCAATCAATCTCTCGCGTTCTTCCTCACGGCGCTGGGTTTCTCGAATCCGCCAAGGTGAACCCCAAGTGTGGATCTGCGATACGTCCGCGGCCGTAGAGACAAACACGGCCGACCCAACCCCGTCGGCGCCAATCGCGCTTGCTGCATCCGACGCCCCTTCCGCAGTCAACTCACCGAGTCCGGACATATCGACGTCTGCTGATGCAATGCTTTCCGCGGTCAGCGTAGCCGAAGCGGTTCCGTCCGAAGACCAGGCGCCTTCGTTGACGTCCCCAGAGGTGCCAACCATCACAAGCAAGCCAGTACCGTCTGAAGAGATGACAGAACTTGCGATCGACGCGCCCTCAGAATTGGATGCGCCCGCCCCATCCGAGGACAGATCTGCGGATGAGGTTGATGCTCCCTCGCCGACCAGGGCCGCTACGCCGTCGGAAGAGACCGCCACCCCAACAATCGCAGCACCTTCGGCGACAAGAAGTCCGGCCCCGTCAGACGACCATGCCCCCTCTTGGAAATCAGATGAGGAACCGACAAAAGATCCGGTTGCCTCGCCGGCGGACGACAAGACAGACGAATAGGTGGCCGCACCTTCAACTTGGAATAGGCCGGTGCCGGCTGAAGATATGACGGAACTGGCGATAGACGCCCCCTCAGAAGTGGACGCGCCCGCTCCATCAGAGGTCAGATCTGCTGATGCTGTCGACGCCCCCTCGCCAATCAGGGTGGCTGTGCCATCGGAAGAAATCTCGGCGCCAGCAATCGCCGCGCCCTCTGCAACAAGGAGGCCAGCCCCGTCCGAAGACCAGATTCCCTCTTGGATGTCAGATGAAGCGCCAACAAAAGATCCGGTCGCCTCGCCGGCTGATGACAGGACGGCTGAATAGGTGGCCGCGCCTTCCGCTTGGGAAAGACCCGCCCCATCAGAAGACAAAACAGCCGAATATGTGGCGGCGCCCTCCGCTTGGAACAGGCCCGCCCCAGTTGACGATATAGGAACAGACGCCGTTGCCGCGCCGACCGATACGGAGAGCCCGGCACCATCCGAGGATAGAGCTCCGCTTTCAATACCTCCAATTGCAGCAACCGCAGCCCGCGTGAGGATCTGCCGCTGCGGGCGGGCACGTCCTAGCCGCGCCATGTCTTAGACCTCAATCAGTGCCCAGCAAACCGCATTGACCGCCGCCGCTGCCTTGACGCGAATCCGCAAGGCGCTTACCGCGCTCACTACGGGCTCATTCCCGAGCGAGAACTCCCACGCATATTGGCCTGTAGGCTGCACGAACTGCGAGTCGAACACGCGCGTTGCCGTAATCGTTCCTTCCGCCGTCGCGGTGTAACCCGTTGCAGCAGTCCCGACAGATAGGTAAGTCGTTGACGCAGTGGCTATGCCCGCCGAATCCCATCCTAGAATATCCGCCGCAACCGAGGCCGTCACCGTAGCGAACACCGTCCCGGTTTCCAGAAGCGACCACTGCACCCCCGCAGCAGCCGCAGCGCCGTCCATCGATACGCCCCACGCCTTGACCTTCATCGTCAGAGCAGTCACGCCCTTGACCTGGAGCATCGTCTTTATCGATGTTCCGGTCGTGACAGCTAACTGCGCCGCTGTCGTCGGGAATGGGCCGTTGTAGATTTTGTAAAGTGCCATGTTTGCCTCTCAGTAATTAGCGGCCCTGTCCACCGCAAAGGAATGGGTTAAGGGTCTTGCAATTGGCTGGGCTCCTGCCGCCGCCGTGAAATCAACGATGTTCCACGCGATGCTGATTGCCTGATTCGAGCCAATCCTCGTCAGCACAACATCATCGGGCGTAGCCGATAAAACAATCGAATGTGCTATGTCATCTGGTAGGACACCCGTTTCACTCGACATGACCGAATTTAAGTATCCAGT
>CALFRN010000466.1 GCA_937919085.1 uncultured Reyranella sp. | reverse complement strand
GGCAATCTTACCCTTACCCGGGGGCAGGAGAAAACTCGATGCGGATATCAATGGTTTTGCTGGCCCTCGCTCTGGCGGGCTGCAGCACGGGCTACGGGCCCAGCGGCCTGACGGGCGGCTACGAGGAAACGCAGCTCGCGCCCAACGTCTGGCGCGTATCTTTCACGGGAAACGGTTACACCTCGCAAGAGCAGACTCAGGACTTTGCCCTGCTGCGAAGCGCCGAACTTGCCGTCAAGAATGGCTATAGCTACTTCGGCTTCGCGGCGGCCTCGGTGCGCGCCAATTCGGGTGGCGTCATCACTACGCCGGGCTACAGCACCACAACGGGCAGCGCTTCAGTGTACGGCAATTCCGTCTATGGAAGCGCCAACACCGTGAGCTACCCCGGCTCCTCCTACGCTTGGACCTTCCCGACCGCCAACAACACGGTCGTAATGTTCCGCGAGCGCCCGCAGGTCGAGGCCATGATCTATGAAGCGCGATTCATCTGCCGATCCCTGGGCAACAAGTACAAAGTGAAGTGCCAAGGCGACTAGGGCGCTCATACCGGCGCCAGCCCAGCCAAGAACTCTATGATGCCTGCATGACGGCGCGGGGATACAAGCGGAAATAAGCCTCATGGCGCTACACCGTGGCCCGCCTTGGTCGTCATGGTGCAGTCCGTGGGGGGCTAGGGGTTGGAGGCGGTGTCGGACGCCGGGTCCGCCATAAAAACCCACCAACCTATTGATATTATTATCTTTTATGATGAAGTGGGTTTTTGCACCCACCACTATACCCACCATATTGATTTGGATTAGTTCGGACAGAACCGCACGTAACCGAACTGACAGCTACGCCGATCAGCGAGCCGCACTCGCCTATGCACACGCGCGCATTCACGACCTGCGCCATACCTTCATCTGCCGTCGCGTCCAGCTTTGGCATGAGCACGGCACGGATATCGGCAACGCCATGGCCGCGCTCTCAACCTATGTCGGCCACGCCAAGGTGTCCGACACCTACTGGTATCTGACCGGCGTCCCGGAGCTCATGGCGATCGCGGGCGAGCGCTTCGAGCTCTTCGCGGCCACCGTCGGGGAGGGTCACCATGGCTGATCCGATCTCGACGCCGTCTTTTTCCACCTTGCTCCAGCGCTTCTTCGTCGAGCACTTGGGCCGCCAGCGAGCCGTCAGCCCACGCACCATCGCCGCCTATCGCGACACGTTCCGACTGTTGCTCAGCTTCGCTGAAGCCAGGATCGGCAAGGCGCCGATTGCATTGGCATTGGTCGATCTCGACGCCCGATTGATCCTCGGCTTTCTCGATCATCTGGAGAAGGACCGGAACAACGGCGCGCGCAGCCGCAACGCCCGTTTGGCGGCGCTTCGATCCTTCCTGAAGTATGCCGCCCATTACGACCTTACCGCGCTCCCTGTGATCGAGCAGGCGCTGGCCATTCCGATGAAGAGGTTTGACAGGCCCGTACTTGGATTTCTGTCGCGCCAAGAGATGCAGGCGATCCTCGATGCGCCGGATCCTCGAACCTGGGCAGGCCAGCGAGATCGAGCGCTTTTCAGCCTGATGTACAATACCGGCGCACGAGTGTCGGAGGTCATCGGTCTGCGCGTCGGCGACGTCGTCATCGACGGCACGATGGTCGCGCACCTCCGCGGCAAGGGGCGCAAGGAACGAAGCGTGCCGCTTTCGGTGCCCGTTGTAGGCTTCCCCCAAGCGCAGGCCGGTGAGCAACAGGAACCGCATGACCGGCCCGGCCTTCACCGTCGTTGTCATTACGAACCGAATCTCGTCATCCGACAGAACGCGGGCCCGCGCATCGGGTGGCTGCCCGGTTATGGCGGCAGTCAGTTGCGCGGCGGGCGACTGCGAGATCCAGCCATTGGCAACGGCATAGCCGAACAGGCCCTTGAACACCGCCAACAAGGCGCGGGCAGCCGGTCGGCCACCAGTGCGAGCCCTGGGTAACTGGGCCACCCGGTCACGGTAGCTCCGAATGATGCGGGAAATATCGGCCGCCTCGACATCGCGGACCCGCTTGTTGCCGAGTGCGGGGATGATCGCCCGATCGACATAGCCCCGCACCTGGTCGGCCTTCCGGTGCGTGTGGTCGACCCGTTCCGCCAACCATTGGTCGGCCGCTTCCTGCACGGTCGGGCTGTGACCGCTCCTCTTTTTGGTAAGTTCGGCTGCCTTCGATCGGGCGTCCTTTATGGACAGGTCGGGATAGGTGCCGAGCGTCGTTATAGTGATCTTGCCAGATTCTTTGCGCCGGAATTGCCACGTGCGAGAGAATTCGTCGCGATTGGCGCGGATGCGGATGTAGAGGCCCCGTCCATCTGCGACTAGGCATTCCGCCCTGCCCTTTGGCTTCAGTGTACGAAGTCGGGTATCTGTCAGAGCCATGGTTTTACTCTAGCGCCTGAAATTGGGTAATACTTGGGTAACCTTTGGTGCCGCCTGTGGGCGGACACCGGCGACCAGGGACGGATAGAGAATGCAATTGGATTGGGACTTTCTGAACAGTGGCGGACGCCTGCGTACAGGCAGTCCATCACAGGGCAAGATGTAGCCACGAAAGCTGCGGGCACTGGCCCGCAGCTACTCGAGCAGCCCTTCACGGCGGATATATTTGACAATCTCGCTGGCGATCAGCGCATTGCCAGCCGCGCTCGGATGCCCGTCGCCGACGATATAAGGATTGGGGCCGCCCGCTTCCTTGTTGCGCTTGAAGCTCTCGGTGAGATCGAGCAGCCGGATGT
>CALFRN010000465.1 GCA_937919085.1 uncultured Reyranella sp. | reverse complement strand
TGAACGCGCCTAGAACATCGTCGCGAGCACGCGGTCGGGCGGCTTGTGGCCGTCGGCGAAGGTCTTGATGTTGATCAGGACCTTCTCGCCCATTTCGATGCGGCCCTCGAGGGTCGCCGAGCCCATGTGCGGCAGCAGCACGACGCGATCGAGTTCTAGAAGCTTGGGGTTGACCTGCGGTTCGTGCTCGTAGACGTCGAGGCCGGCACCCGCCAGATCGCCGGCCTTGAGCATGCGGACCAGGGCGTTCTCGTCGATCACCTCGCCGCGCGCAGTGTTCACGATGATCGCCGTGGGCTTCATCAGCTTCAGGCGTCGCGCCGACAGCAGGTGGAAGGTCGCCGGCGTGTGCGGGCAGTTCACCGAAACGATGTCCATGCGCGCCAGCATCTGGTCGGGGCTTTCCCAATAGGTCGCCTCGAGCTCGCGCTCGATCTCGGCGTGGGTGCGCTTGCGGTTGTGATAGTGGATCGAGAGGCCGAAGCCGCGGGCGCGACGGGCCAGCGCCTGGCCGATGCGCCCCATGCCGACGATGCCCATGCGCTTGCCCTGCAGGCGGGCGCCCAGCATCGACGTCGGGCTCCAGCCGGTCCACTTGCCCGAACGCACCAGCCGTTCGCCCTCGCCGACGCGTCGTGCCGTGGCCAGCACCAGGGCCATCGCCATGTCGGCGGTGTCCTCGGTGAGAACCCCCGGGGTATTGGTGACCGTGATGCCGCGCTGGCGTGCGGTATCGAGGTCGATGTGATCGACGCCGGTGCCGAACGAAGCGATGAGCTTCAGCCGCGGACCTCCCTGCGACAGGAGCCGGCTGTCGATGCGGTCGGTCACGGTCGGCACCAGCACATCGGCCGTCTTCATCGCCTCGACGAGTTGGGCCGACGTGAACGGCTTGTCCTCGGTGTTGAGGCGGGTGTCGAACAGCTCCATCAGCCGCGTCTCGATGGCGTCGGGTAGCTTCCGGGTGACGATCACCAGCGGCTTTTTCTTGGAACTGGATGGCATACGGGATCGGTTCCGGGCTGGCGCGGACGAAAGGCGAATGCCCGCTTACCAATTCCGCGAGCCGCTTGTCCAGCGATCGAACGGGATAGGTAGCGCGGCAGAAAAGCGCGTTCTTTCAAGTGCTTGTCGATCGGTGTGAAGTTATGAGGTATGCTGAAGACGATGGGAATTCGACGATCTGCCCCGCTTTGGGTGGCCTTTGCCGCCTTTACGGCCTTTTGCCTGCCCGCGGTGCTGCCGTGGGGCGGCGGCGCGCAGGCCGGCGACAAATCGGCAATGACGCAGCGCAAAGGGTCGGGCCTTCCGATTCCAAGGTTCGCTTCGATCCGGTCGGACGAGGCCAATGTCCGCACCGGGCCGGGCACGCGTTATCCGGTGGAGTGGGAATTCAAACGCAAGGGCATGCCTGTCGAGATCATCGCCGAGTACGAGAACTGGCGCAAAATCCGGGACTGGCAGGGTGCGAGCGGATGGGTCCACCAGAGTCTGCTGAGCGGCAAGCGCAGCTTCATCATCGCATCGAAGATCGCCAACCTGCGCAAGACACCGGCGCCCTCGGCCGAGATCGTGGCCCGCCTGGAGCCCGAGGTGATGGGCGAGATCCGGTCGTGTGCCGGCGACTGGTGTCGCGTCAAGGTGTCCGGCGCCAGCGGCTGGATCGCGCGGACCGGCATGTGGGGTGTCTATAAGTCCGAGCCGATCAACTAGCGGCCGCCACATTCGGAACGTAGAAAAGGGGTGCCGTGGCCCACGCCGTTAGCGCCCTCTACTCGAAATTCAACCGCATGTCGCCGACGGCGGCGGCGCTGGCGGCGCTGTTGCATGCGCTCGTGGCACTGGCATTTCTGTGGGAGTCGCCCCGGCACGAGGTCGAAACCACCGAACGCGCCATTGAATTCACGGTCGAGCCACCGACGCCCACCCCGTCGCCCACCCCTCCTCCGACACCGGAGCCGGCGCCGGCCGAGGCTCCCGCAGCTGCACCGAAGCCGGCAGTCCAGCCGGCCGCACGAACGCCTGTCCCCCCAACCAACCCGCCGCCCCGACTGGGACTGGCACCGCCACGTTCCCTGACACCCGACCCTCGCGCCAGACCGGCGCCGTCCGAGCCCGACCCAAAGCCGCCGGAGACACCGACCGAAACGACCGAACCGGCCAAACAGGACCCCCCGGAGCCGGAGACCGCGAAAGCGGAGACCACAAAACAGGAACCCGAAAAGGCCGAGCCGGCGAAAACGGAGCCCGCGAAACAGGAGCCCGAGAAGACGGAGCCTGAAAAAGCGGAACCCGAACCGCAGCAGCAGGCTGCCGTCGCTCCCCCGCCGCCACCGCCGCCGGAACCCAAGCTGGAGCAGGTCCTGCCCCCGGTGGACGCCCCGCCGCCACCGGTTACCGCGCGCGATCTTCCCAGCGTGGCAACGCCACCGCCAAGAGCACCTCCGCCGAAAGCAGAGCCACCGAAAGCGCCACCACCGCCCAAGGCGCCGCCGCAGCGCGCCCAAACACCGCCACAGCGGCCCCAGCAGCTTCAGCAATCGCCGCTGTCGCAGGTGCCGAAGCGGCAATCACCCGGCGATTCCCAGGCAGCATCGCGGCCGGCGCCTTCGCCCCTGACCAATCCGGCGAGCCAGTACGGCCAACGTAAAGCCGAGGAGGACTATCTCTGGCGGGTCGCGCAAAAACTTTCGCAACACCAGCAGTACGTCCGCAACGTAAGCACCGAGTCGGGCTCGGTCATGGTGCGAATGATCGTCTCGCGAGACGGTCATCTGGCCGATGTCACCCTCATTCAATCCAGCGGCCTGCCGGCCCTCGACAATACCGCCCTGAACCTGATCCGCCAGGCATCGCCCTATCCGCCGCTCCCCGCGGATATCTCGGGCGCGCGGCACACTTTCCTCCTGCCCCTTCAGTTCAGGCGCAGCAACTGAGGGGCCGGAACGTAGTAGAATGGCGCTGTGGCCCATACTGTCCATGCGCTCAATCCGGGATCCGGGCAGATGTCGCCGGCGGCATTGGCGCTGGCGGTCGCGCTGCATGGCCTCGCTGCCGCTGGGCTGTGGTGGGCATCTTGGCAACGGCCGACCGACGCGCCGCAATACGCCATCGTGGTCACGTTCGACAGCGGCACGCCGGCTGGAAGCACCGACTCTCAGCCGCGCGACAAGCCGGTGCCACCAGTCTCGGTAGGCGTACCCGATCCGCCGGCGTGGGAACAGGAGCCGCCTCCCGACCGGTCGCAGCAGGCCCTCGCGCCAACCCGGCCGCCGCCACTTCCTGAACTGCCGCCGCAACCGCCACGGGCCGAGCCGGTGCCCGGGCCAAGCCTGGAGCGGGCGCTAGCCCTTCCGGAGGAGCCACCGCCTCCAACAGCCCTCGACTTCCCAAAAGCCTTTCCGGCAAAGGTCCACCCTGCACCCATGCGGCCGCCGCAAACCGCCCGCATACGACCGCCGGCAAATGCCGCCTCAAGTGCCACGTCCCCGCCGTCGAACTCTTCGGACTGGCTCGTCGGCTCGCGCCGGGCGCGCAACGCCTATCTCGACCGGCTCGCACGGCACACAGCACCCAACCGCCGCTATCCGCGCATCGCGCTCGACAACAAGCAGGAAGGCCGCGTCGTCACGCGCGTGACGATCACCCGTGACGGCGAGTTGATCGACGCCAGGATCGACCAATCGAGCGGCTGGCCCGCCATCGACGCCGCCGAGCTGGCAACGATACGCCGGTCGGCGCCGTTTCCGCCGGTGCCCAACGACATGCCCGGCGACCCTTTGATCCTGATACTGCCAATCAACTACGATCTGTCCTTCGCCGCCCGGAACCGCTAACGGCCTTGCCGAAGCGGGCGGAAGAATCTCCGTCTCAGGCGAAGTCCTGCGCCAGTGCCTGACGAACCGCAGGCGGCATCACCGCCATGTGACCGTAGTTGGGATGATCGAAGCCAACCACGACATCGCCGGCGCCGCCGCGAAAGGCCGAGATCTGGGAAGGCGCGAAGGCAAAGCGCACGAACTGCACCGCCGACGCCTTGCCGTCCTCGCGCGAGCGCTCCTGGTCTCCCTCCGCGACGCCGCGGATCATTTCGGTGCCGACCCGGATGAAGGCCTGCCCCTCGACGCCGCCCAAGGAACCCAACACGCGGGCCCGCCGCAACGGATCGTCGATCTCGAACATGATCGTGGCGACCAGTTCGCTGCCCTGGGGGATCAGCGGATTGTAGGCTGCAAGCTCGTCGGGAATCTGCGCCGGACCGCCCTTCTCGATGAACAGCATTTCGTGCACCTGGTGGAGCATCGTGTCGTAGGACTCGAAATAGAACGTCGCGAACGGACCGACCTCAAGCCGGCGATTCTTCTTGAGCTCCGCCATCTGGCGACGGCGCTCGGCGCGCAGCTTCAGATATTCCGCCGGCGGCAGAATGGCATTCGGCTCGATCAGTCGTGGAGAGGTCATTGGTCCTGCCCAGTCAATCCATAGGCCCGCGCAAAAAGCTCGATTGGATGGTCGGCGCGCACAGGTTTGGGTTTGCTTTCACCCGCGGTCATCTCCATCACCTGCATCAGGTGATCGGCGGCAAGCGGACACTCGGATGCGACGTAGCTGGTATCGTTCTTCAGTGCCGCCTGGGCGGCCGGCTTGCCGACCTTTACGGCCGTCTCGAAGTTCTCCGTTCGCGCGCCCCAGATGCCGCCGTGGCCGCTGCAGCGTTCGATCACCGCGACCCGCGTGTCCGGCACCAGCCGCAACATTTCGGCGGCCTTGGCACCCATGTTCTGGGCACGAGCGTGACAGGCGAGATGGACGGTGACCCCACCCTCGATCGGCTCCAGGCCGGGCGCCAATCCGTGCTTCTTGGCAATGTCGACCACGTATTCCGAGAGGTCGAAGGTCGCCTGCGACAGCCGTTCCAGCCCGGGTTCCTTGGGCAGAAGCAGCGGCCATTCGAATTTGAGCATCAGGGCGCAGGATGGCGTCAGCGCGATCACGTCGTAGCCCTTGTCGATCCACGGCAGCAGCGCGGCCGACACCGTCTTTGCCGCCGCCGCCGTGCCTTCGAGATCGCCCAGTTCGAGTTTCGGCATGCCGCAGCAGGCAGGATGGACGACTTCGGTTTCGACGCCGTTCCTGGCCAGTACGGCGCGGGCGGCCGCACCGATGCCGGTGTTGTTGAAGTTCACGAAGCAGGTGGCGTAGAGCACGGCCTTGCGCTTGCCGAAGGCCGGCGCCGCCTGGTTGAGGACCGCGCCTTCGCGCGCCGCCCGGATCTCGAAGGTCTCGCTGGCATAATCCGGCAGGCGGGCACCGTGATGAATGCCGGCGACGCGCTCCATCGTCTTGCGCATGACGGTGTTGGTCTCGTCGGAGGCCCAGTTGGCCGCACCGGCTACGAAGGTGCCGAGGCGTCCGATCCGATCGGTGTCAGCCAGCTGCCGGTCGAGGAAATCGACGCCGTTCTTTCGGGCCTGCACGGCGCGATGGCGCAGCATGAGATGCGGGAAATCGAGCGCCCACTCGTGCGGCGGCACGTAGGGACACTTGGTCATGAAGCACATGTCGCAGAGTGTGCAGGCCTCTTCGACCTGGGCGTAGTCGGCCTTTTTGACGCCGTCGAGTTCGCCGGTCGGGCCGTTGTCGATGAGGTCGAACAGCCGCGGGAACGAATCGCACAAATTGAAGCAACGGCGACAGCCGTGGCAGATGTCGAAGACGCGCTCCATCTCCTTCTCAAGGGCTTTTTCGTCCCAGAACCAGGGGTTCTGCCAATCCAGGGCATGTCGGGTCGGGGCGTCGAGACTGCCTTCACGCATAATAATTCGCTTCGTTGCGGACTTGAGGAGCAGGGAAGAAAAAGGGGACCCTTTGGGGGTCCCCTTCGATTAAGCCCGAAGGGCTCAGGCCATCGTGTCGAGAGCTTTCTGGAAGCGACCGGCGTGGCTCTTCTCCGCCTTGGCCAGCGTTTCGAACCAGTCGGCGATTTCGGCCATGCCTTCCTCGCGGGCCGTGCGCGCCATACCCGGATACATGTCGGTGTATTCGTGGGTCTCGCCCGCGATCGCGGCCTTCAGATTCGACGTCGTGGCGCCGATCGGCAGACCGGTGGCCGGATCGCCCACGGCTTCGAGGAACTCGAGATGGCCGTGCGCATGGCCGGTCTCGCCTTCGGCCGTCGAGCGAAAGACGGCGGCGACATCGTTGTAGCCTTCGACATCCGCCTTCTGGGCAAAATACAGATACCGGCGATTGGCCTGGCTCTCGCCGGCAAAAGCCGCCTTCAGATTGTCTTCGGTCTTGGATCCCTTGAGATTCGCCATGTTCATTCTCCCGCTTTGATCGGCCCATCCGCCGATCCACACTCAGGATTTAGGACGCGCTGGCAGGAGCGTCAAGGAGTTTAGAATAATTCTAAAAACTGCAAGCGATTCGCAACACTGAGGTTAGCGCCGCACCCGCACGATAACGTCGACACGCGCCAGCCGCGTTCCCTTGGGGGGCACGGGCAGACCCGCGATCGTCACCTTGTCGGAGGGAAAATCGTGCAGTTCGCCGTCGGGCTCGACGAAGAAATGATGGTGATGGCCGGTGTTGGTATCGAAGTAGGACCGGCCAGGCGCCACCACCACTTCGCACAGCAGCCCGGCGTCGCGGAACTGATTCAAGGTATTGTAGACGGTGGCCAGGGACACCGGCATCCGCGACGCCTTGACCTCGGCATGCAGTCCCTCCGCCGTGACGTGGCGATGGTTGCCGGCGAAAAGCAG
Source organism: uncultured Reyranella sp. (assembly GCA_937919085.1). Taxonomy (GTDB): domain Bacteria; phylum Pseudomonadota; class Alphaproteobacteria; order Reyranellales; family Reyranellaceae; genus Reyranella. Next base: position 23,469 of record CALFRN010000465.1, on the reverse strand, counting down.
GCGCGCCAGCGCAACCCTCTGCCGGGTAGGGCGAAGGCCGGCCGCGCGCAGGCGGGAGGGGAAATCGAGACTGGTACCAGACATTGTCAGGGCCATATGTAAGCAGTGCCGACGCACATGAAAAGGCCCGACGCCCCGATTCGTCGGTTTGCGCTGGGACGCCGGCATCCCTATTCTGCCGGCGATCCCTGAGATCGGGTGGCTACGGGACGGTGAACGGTGCGCGAGCAGAAGAACAGTTACACTTTCGAGGAATTGATCGAATGCGCCAAGGGCCACCTGTTCGGTCCCGGGAACGCGCAACTGCCGTTGCCCCCGATGCTGATGCTCGACCGTATCGTGACGATCAACGATACCGGCGGCCGGTTCGGCAAGGGCGAGATCGTGGCAGAATTCGACATCAAGCCCGATCTCTGGTTCTTCGACTGCCATTTCAAGGGTGATCCGGTGATGCCGGGATGCCTTCCCCTCGATGCCCTGTGGCAGGCGCTGGGGTTTTTCCTCGGCTGGATGAAGGCGCCGGGCCGCGGACGGGCACTGGGTGTCGGCGAGGTCAAGTTCACCGGCATGGTGGTGCCGACAGTGCGCAAGCTGACCTATCACGTTCATCTCAAGCGCGTGATGCTGCGCAAGCTCGTGCTGGGCATCGCCGACGGCGTCGTTCATGCAGACGGCAAGCAGATATACGAGGTCAGCGGCCTAAAAGTCGGGCTGTTCCAGGACGCGGCGCCCGCCGCGGCCACAGGCTGACATGAAGCGCGTCGTCGTCACCGGCCTCGGTGTCGTCTCCTCGATCGGCAACAACGCCGCCGAGGTCACGAAATCGCTACGGGAAGGCAAATCCGGCATCGAACTGGTGCCACAGTACCGCGACCTCGGATTCCGCAGCCAGATTGCCGGCACGCTCAAGATGAATGTCGACGAGCTGGTCGACCGGCGCCTGCGCCGCTTCATGGGCGACGGTGCCGCCTATGCCTGGCTCGCCATGAAGGAAGCCATCGCCGACGCCGGCCTCACCGAGGCCGAGATCTCCAACCCGCGAACCGGTGTGGTCGCGGGGTCCGGCGGGCCGACCACCGGCGCGATTGTGCAGGCGGCGCTGATCACCAAGGACAAGGGGCCCAAGAAGGTCGGCCCCTTCATGGTGCCGAAAGCCATGTCGAGCACCGTGTCGGCCAATCTGGCAACCGCCTACAAGATCAAGGGGCTCAGCTATTCGATCAGCTCGGCCTGCTCGACCTCGGCGCACTGCATCGGCAATGCCGTCGAATGCATCCAGCTCGGCAAGGCCGACCGCATGTTCGCCGGCGGCGGCGAGGAACTCGACTGGACCCTGTCGGTGCTGTTCGATGCCATGGGCGCGATGTCGTCCAAGTTCAACGACGCGCCCGAGCGGGCGAGCCGCGCCTACGATCGCGACCGCGATGGCTTCGTGATTTCCGGCGGCGGCGGCATCCTCGTCCTGGAGGACCTCGAAGTCGCCAAGGCGCGCGGCGCCACGATCTATGCCGAAGTGACCGGCTATGGTGCTACCTCCGACGGCGCCGACATGGTGGCACCCTCGGGCGAAGGGGCGATCCGCTGCATGCAGCTCGCGCTGGACGGCTTTCCGGGCTCGGCGCGGCGCAACCGGCCGATCGACTACATCAACACCCACGGCACCTCGACACCGGTCGGCGACCTCACCGAGCTCGATGCCATCCGCACCGCCTTCGGCGACAACAAACTGCCGGCCGTCAGCTCGACCAAGTCGCTGACCGGCCACAGCCAGGGTGCCACCGGTGCCCACGAGGCGATCTACACGCTGCTGATGCTAAAGAACGATTTCGTCGCCGCTTCGGCCAACATCGAAAACATCGACCCCGGCGTCGGCGACTATCCGATCGCGCGCACGCGGATCGACAACGCCGGCCTCGAGACCGTGATGTCGAACAGCTTCGGTTTCGGCGGCACCAACGCCTGCCTGATGTTCTCGCGCTACGACAACTGAGAGGGACAGATGCCCGCCGACCGCCCGCTCTCCGCCGCACCCGATGCGTCCGGCGGCGGTACCTCGCCGGCGACATCTGAACACGCCGTCTCCAGGGCCACGCCGACGCCCGCCGTATCGGGACTGATGGCCGGCAAGCGCGGCCTGATCATGGGCGTGGCCAACGACCGCTCGATCGCCTGGGGCATCGCCCAGGCGCTGCACCAGGCCGGGGCGGAACTCGCCTTCACCTACCAGGGCGGCGCCTTTGGCAAGCGTGTCCTGCCGATGGTCGAAAAGATCGGCTCGAAGATCGTCGAGGAGGCCGATGTCGAGAACGAGGAAAGCCTCGACCGGCTGTTCGCCCGCCTGAAGACGGACTGGGGCCGGCTCGATTTCGTGGTCCACGCAATCGCCTTCTCCGACAAGGAGGAGCTGAAGGGCCGCTACGTCGACACCACCAAGGCCAACTTCCAGCGCAGCCTCACCATCTCCTGCTACTCGTTCACCGAGATCGCGCGGCGCGCCCTGCCGCTGATGACCGAGGGCGGCAGCCTGATTACGCTCACCTATGAAGGCGCCGGCCGCGTGATGCCGTCCTACAATGTCATGGGCATCGCCAAGGCCGCCCTCGAGGCCAGCGTCCGCTACCTCGCGGCCGATCTCGGCCCCCAGGGCGTGCGCGTCAACGCCCTCTCGGCCGGGCCGATGCGGACCCTGGCCGGCGCGGTGATCGGCTCCGCCCGCTATGTTTACCGCCTGTCGCGTGAGGCCTCGCCGCTGCGACGAAACATCGAGCTCACCGACGTTGGCGGCGCCGCGCTCTACTACCTCTCGGACCTGAGCGCCGGTGTCACCGGCACCGTCCACTATGTCGATGCCGGCTACCACGCCATGGGCATGCCGCCACCCGGCGCGACCGGCCAGAACGGCGAGTAGGCCCCCGCCGCCGCTCGACGGCGGATGCACCCAGAAATAGTCAGGCGCGGCCGCTGGACCTCCCTCGCGATCCTGGCCGACACTGACGCCAGAGCACGATCCCACCGGGCAGCCTCCATCGCTGCCCATGCTCTTCCGGCCCGCTCCGTCCCAACCCGGAGCGGGCCGTCTGCTATCGCCTGTCGCGCCAAGCCGACCCGTGTCACACCCCAAGGTGTCACACCAGGTTGAGACAAATGTTGTGACACAGGCCAATCGCCCACCTGTGACATCGAGCAGAATTTGACCCTGCGGCCCCTCCCCTGACAGGCGTTGGGGGCGGCCGCAGATGACCGTCACGCTTCAGCTCTCGGATGCGTTCTTCGCACCTCGGTCCACCCCACCTGCCGGACGGATCGTCGGCGGGGGCAACCTTTGCTTGCTACTCACGCCTCAAGACCGCGGGATCTCCCCTGCGCCTCGAAGGCATTGACCCGGCGGGCGCGCCGGGCGGGCATGGCCAAAGAAAAGGCCGGCGCAATCAGCACATCCGCGTGAGCAAATGCTGGCAGTGCCAGCACCCTGACCCGCCCTGCTGCCGTCGACTCCGGCGCGGCCCTGTGACAGCGTTGTCGCCTGCAGGCGACGGATCGCTGGAGGAGATCAAGATGGATGGAGCGACTACGGCGCGGCGTGAGGCGGCCACCTGCGACCCACCCGCCTACGATCCGGACGCCCGGTTCGATCTGATCGTCAGCGACGTGGAACTCAGGCGAAACGCCGCCGGCCGCATGCTGCTGGGGCGCATCTACCATCCGAAAGGGAAAGGTCCCTTTCCGACCGTTCTCGATCTGCACGGCGGGGCGTGGACCCGCAAGGACCGCCTGGCCGAAGAGCCGATGGATCGCGCGCTGGCGTCGAGCGGGCTGCTGGTCGTCGCCGTCGATCTCACGCTGGCGTCAGAGGCGCCCTACCCGGCCTGCGTGCAGGACGCCAACCATGCCGTGCGCTGGCTGAAAGCGAACGCTGCGCGCTGGAACGGCGATGTCTCCAGGCTGGGCGTCTACGGCTCCTCGAGCGGCGGCCACGTCGCCGAGCTTCTGGCCATGCGCCCGCACGATCCGCGCTACAGCGCCATCGCTCTCGCGGATGCGCCGGGTGTCGACGCATCTGTCTCCTGGGTCGCGATGCGCTCGCCGCCCAGCAACACCATCGCGCGCTTCGAGAACGCGGAGCGCCGCAAGAACGAGACCATGATCCAGAGCAACAGGACCTTCTTCACGCCGTGGGAGAGCATCCACGAAGGCAACCCGCAGGAGATCCTCGACCGCGGCGAAAAGGTCGCGCTGGTGCCGTACCTCATCATGCAGGGCGCCCTCGACGACAACGTCCTGCCGGCGATGCAGGAAAAGTTCGCCGAAACTTATAGAGCGGCGGGTGGTACGTGCGACTACCGCCTGTTCGAGGATTCCACCCACGAATGGGTCGCCCAGCCCGGGCCGCAGACCGACAAGGCGCAGGCAACAGTCCGGGACTTCATCGCGCGGCAGCTAAGGGCCTGATCAGAACTGTTCTCCTCTCCCGTCTCGGGGGAGGTGGCCCGAAGGGCCGGAGGGGGGTCATGAACCCCATCGCCCTCGTAAGACGAGGGCACTTCCCCTTTGCGGACTCCGCAAAGGGGAAGAAAGACCGCGTCAGCCGATCACGATATCCATCGACGACGCCAACGCGCCCGCCTCGATCCCGGGCGCAGGCTCCAGCCGCATCTCGATACGCTCGCGCTGGCCGGGCTGGCGCACAGCTCCACGGAACACGCCGTCACGCTCATTCTGCGGATCGCCTGCGATATAGAACTGGCTGGTAAGCAGACGGCCGTCGCCGGTCACCGCCTTGAGATGGATGTGCGGCGTACGGCCGGGATAGGCGACGGGCTTCAGGGTGCGGAAACTGTAGCGGCCATCGGCATCGGCCATGATGCGACCGTAGCCCTGGAACGCCACGTCGCGACGGTCGCGACCGGACTGGCGCGGATGGTCGTAGAGGCCCTGCGCGTCGCATTGCCAGACCTCGACCAAAGTACCGGCAAGCAGACGGCCATCGACGCCGATCACGCGCCCCCGGAGATGAAGGACCTCGCCCATGGCCCGCGCCTGCTGCCCGCGGACCTGCACCAGGTCGTTGTCCATGTCGGCCGGGAAACCCGCTGGATAGAACGGACCCTCGGTCTGGTTGGGGGTCGGGACCGTGTCTGCGGCGAAGGCGGAAGGCAGCAGCAGGCCGGTGCCGGCACCAACGAGCAGGCCGCGGCGGGAGAGGATCGAAAGCTTCAACATCCCGCCCAGCCTATATCGAAACAGGCTTGCCCGCTTGCCTTCGCCCGATAGGTTGGCGGCATGATCCCGCCCCGCTCCGTTCTTCTGGACCTCGACGGCACCTTGGTCGATTCGCTACCCGGCATATTGGCGAGTTGCCAAGCGGCCCTGCGTGCCCTTGGACACGAACCGGATGAGGCCCTCGACATAAGGCGCGCCATCGGACCGCCGCTCGAAGAAATCATGCAGGATTTGCTGCGGCCCTATGGCGACGACAGGGTCGACGAGGCGGTGGTGGCCTACCGTCGGCACTACGGCGAAAGCGGCTTTCTCGGCAGCGAACCCTATCCGGGCATTGGCCGTTCACTCGAGGAGATGAAGCAGGCCGGATTGCAGATCTATCTGGCGACATCGAAGCGGGTGACTTTCGCGGGCCGCATCCTGGACCATCTGGGGTTTGCCGCCCTCTTCGATGGCATCCACGGCTCGGTACCGGACGGCACGTTGGATCACAAGCCCGAGTTGCTCGCCCATGTCCTGTCGGAGCATGCGCTTTCGCCGCCCCGCAGCGTGATGGTCGGCGACCGCCGCCATGACATTGCCGGAGCCCATGCCGTCGGCGTGCGCGGCCTTGGCGTGCTTTGGGGCTATGGCACCCGGGAGGAGCTCGAAACCGCCGGCGCGGATCGGCTGGTGGACTCCAGCGCCGACCTCGCCGGGACGGTTCTCTCGATGGTCGACGACAGTCGATCTGTGAGCTAGGCCGGCAGACACTGCGACTCTTCGCTTTCGTTCTTCGACGCCGTCGGCTTCGACCTCCTCAGCCTTGTCATCCCTTCTAAGCTGCGGCGGCCAGCTCGATGTCGACGTGAATGCAGGCAACCGGGCAGGCGAAGCCGCCCTCCTCACGCTCGAACAGGACGAGTTCCATGGAGACGGACACGTCCTCGTGGACGCGCTTCACGTCCCGCTCCACGCGCCGCCGCGCCAGCTCCCTGATGGACGTGGCTCTTCACTCTCCTCCCCCTCATGCGGGGGAGGTGGCCTGCAGGGCCGGAGGGGGCAGTTCGTAGATGAAGCATTGAGGCTCTACCCCCTTCGCCCCCTGCGGCGGCACTTCCCCCGTTTCGCGGGGGCAGAAAAGAGAGGCGTGCGGGACGCGCGCGGTCCGGAACTCGTGAAGCCATCCCCAAAACAAAAACGACGGCCCCCGGGGCCGCCGTTTCCGTACCCGTTCGGATGAAGCGATTACTCGCCGGCCGGTGCGGCCTCGACCGGCTTGTCGGAAATGTCCTCGCCGGTGGTCTGGTCGATCGCCTTCATGGAGAGGCGGACCTTGCCGCGGTCGTCGACGCCCAGGACCTTGACCTTGACCTGGTCGCCTTCCTTGACGACGTCGTTGACCTTGGCGACGCGGCGCGGCGCCAGTTCGGAGATGTGCACGAGGCCATCCTTAGAGCCGAGGAAGTTCACGAAGGCGCCAAATTCGACGCACTTCACGACCTTGCCGGTGTAGACCACGCCGATTTCCGGCTCGGCCACGATGCCCTTGATCCAGTCGATGGCCTTCTGGCCGGCGACGGCGTCGACGGCCGCCACCTTGATGGTGCCGTCGTCCTCGATGTCGATCTTGGTGCCGGTCTGCTCGGTGATCTCGCGGATCACCTTGCCGCCGGTGCCGATCACTTCACGGATCTTGTCCTTGGGAATCGTGAACTGGGTGATGCGTGGCGCGGTCGCCGCAACGCCCTCGCGGGCGCCGACCAGACCCTTGGCCATTTCGCCCAGGATATGGATGCGGCCGTCCTTGGCCTGGCCGAGAGCCACCTTCATGATCTCCTCGGTGATCGAGGTGATCTTGATGTCCATCTGCAGCGCGGTGATACCGTTCGAGGTACCGGCGACCTTGAAGTCCATGTCGCCAAGATGATCCTCGTCGCCCAGGATGTCGGACAGCACCGCGAAGCGCTCGCCTTCCTTGATCAGGCCCATGGCGATGCCCGCCACCGGCCGATCCATCGGCACGCCGCCGTCCATCAGCGCCAGCGAACCGCCGCAGACCGAGGCCATCGACGAGGAGCCGTTCGACTCGGTGATCTCCGACACGACACGCACCGTGTAGGGGAACTTGTCCTTGGTCGGCATCATCGGGCGCAGCGCGCGCCAGGCGAGCTTGCCGTGGCCGATCTCGCGACGGCCGGGCGAACCCATGCGGCGCACTTCACCCACCGAGTAGGGAGGGAAGTTGTAGTGCAGCATGAAGTGCTCGCGATACTCGCCCTCGAGCGCGTCGATGATCTGCTCGTCCTGGCCGGTGCCGAGCGTGACCACGACCAGCGCCTGGGTCTCGCCGCGGGTGAACAGCGCCGAGCCGTGGGCGCGCGGCAGGATGCCGACTTCGGCCACGATCGGACGGACCGTCTTGGTGTCGCGGCCGTCGATGCGCTTGCCGGTATCGAGCACGGCGTTGCGCACCACGTCGGCTTCGAGGTTGCCGAACTGCTCGCCGAAGGCCGCCAGCTCGGCGTCCTTGCCTTCGAACAGCTTCTTGGCTTCTGCCTTGACGGCGCGGACGTTGGTCTGGCGCAGCTGCTTGGCGGTCTCACCGTAGGCCGTGGCAAGCTTGCCGCGCATCTCGGACTGCAGCTTGGCCGCCACGGTCTTGGAGGCTTCCGACGGATCGGTGAGCGGCAGCGGCTCCTTGGCGCAATGCTCGGCGAGCTGGATGATGGCGTCGATCACCGGCTGGAAGGAGCGATGGCCTTCCATGACGGCACTCAGCATGACGTCCTCGGACAATTCCTTGGCCTGGGACTCGACCATCAGCACGCCTTCCTTGGTGCCGGCGACGACGAGGTCGAGGGCACTGGCAGCGACCTGGTCGCGGGTCGGATTCACGACGTACTTGCCGTCGAGATAGCCGACGCGGGCGGCGCCGATCGGGCCCATGAAGGGCACGCCGCTGATCGTGAGCGCGGCAGAGGTGGCGACCATGGCGACGATGTCGGGATCGTTCTCGAGATCGTGCGCGAGCACGGTCACGACGACCAGGGTCTCGTTGCGATAGGTTTCGTGGAACAGCGGCCGGATCGGACGGTCGATCAGGCGCGAGGTCAGCACTTCCTTCTCGCTCGGCCGGCCTTCACGCTTGAAGAAGCCCCCCGGGATCTTGCCCGCGGCGAAGGTCTTCTCCTGGTAGTTCACGGTCAGCGGGAAGAAGTCGAGCCCGGGCTTGGGCTGCTTCTCGAACACGACGGCGGCCAGCACGGTCGTTCCGCCATAGGTAGCCATGACGGCGCCGTCGGCCTGACGCGCGACTTTGCCCGTCTCAAGTATGAGCTTGCGACCGGCCCAATCCACTTCCTTGCGAAAAACTTCAAACATCTCATTCATCCTTTCCATCACGGCCGTCTGCCCCCGTTTGGCGACGACCGCCCACCGGCACCCTTGTGCCGGCAGGACCGGGCCAGGCGTTTGCTCTCGCCCCTGCCTTCCCGGTTACTGCGATGTCGCGTCAGCCGGCCGAACTCACGGGGACCGGACAACGCGACGCGAAAAGGCCCCGTCCATCGGCTTTTGATGGAGACGGGGCCGAAGGATCAACGCCGCAGACCCAGGCGCTCGATCAGGGTTGCGTAGCGTTGGCTGTCTTTGGACTTGAGGTAGTCGAGCAACCGCCGGCGCTGGCCGACCATCTTCAGAAGACCGCGGCGCGAATGATGATCCTTCGCGTGGCCCTTGAAGTGCTCGGTGAGGTTGGAAATGCGTTCGCTCAGGATCGCGACCTGGACTTCCGGCGAACCTGTGTCGCTTTCGGCCTGGGCGTACGTCTTGATCAGCTCGGCCTTGCGAGCAACTGTAATCGACATCGGGGATCTCCATCGACTTAAAGGTTGAACACGCGCACCGGCTGGATGGAGCTGCCGTCCGAGCGGACCAGCGCCACGAGCTTTCCGTCGTGCTCGGCGCGAACCAGAGCGCCGGACGGAGGTGCGTCCCGGGTCAAGAGCACCGGCTGGCCTTGGCGCAGCCGGTTCCCTTGGGCCTCCGTCAGGGCCAGCGCCGGGATGTCGTCCAGCGCGGTCGCAACGGGAGCCAAGGCCCCTAGGAGCGCGGGAATATGACCGAGGGCCTCCAGTTTGGGAAGCGAAATGGCCTGCTCCTCCCGGAAGGGGCCGGCGGCCGTCCGCCGCAGCGCCGAGAGGTGCCCGACCGTACCCAGAGCTAGGGCCAGGTCGCGGCCGAGGGACCGGATATAGGTGCCTTTGCCGCAGGTCACGACGAATTCGGCATGATCGGCGTCGGGGCGGGCGAGGAATTCCAGCCGGTCGATGCGGACCCGGCGCGGCTTCAGTGTGACCGTTTCGCCGGCGCGGGCGAGGTCGTAGGCGCGCCGGCCGTCGACCTTGAGCGCCGAGAAGACCGGCGGCATCTGTTCGATCTCGCCCAGAAACGCCGGCAGGGCGCCGCGAAGCGCCGCGTCGGACGGCCGGATATGGCTGGTCGTCGTCACCTCGCCTTCCGAATCCTCGGTGGTACGGGCCTCGCCGAAGCAAAGGGTGAAGCGATATTCCTTGCGGCCGTCCATCACGAACGGAACGGTCTTGGTCGCCTCGCCGAGCGCGATCGGCAGCACGCCGCTGGCCAGCGGATCCAGGGTGCCGCCGTGGCCGGCCTTTTGCGCGCCGAACAGGCGACGCACGCGGCCGACGGCCGGCGTCGAGCCCAGCCCCTGCGGCTTGTCGAGCACCACCCAGCCGTCGATCTTGTCGCCTGATTTTCTGCGGCTCATCGGGAGGCGGGAGCGCGGACGCTCAATCGTTCTTGATGTCGCGCGCGACGTCGGGCCGGCGCAGCAGGGCGCCGATGCGGTCGGCCTCGTCGAATGTGCGGTCGGTCTCGAAGCGGATTTCCGGCGCATGTCGCAGGCCGGCGCGTTCGCCGACCCGGGCGCGGAACCACGGCGCAGCGCGGCGCAGCGCGGCCAGCAGGCGCGGTTCTTCCTGGCCGCCGAGCGGCATCACGAAGGCCGTGGCGTTCCGCAGGTCGGGGCTGATGTCGACGGCGGTGACGGTGATCGAGGCGCCGCGCAGATCGGGGTCGCGCATGTCGCCGCGCTCGAGCAGCTCGGCGAGGATATGGCGCAGTTCCTCGCCGACCCGGAGCTGGCGCTGGCCGGGGGCGCGGTTTTCCTTGTCGGATGAGCGACGCCGGGACATGGCGTGTTCCTTTCCTCCTGCCTCCCCGTCCGGATGGGGAGGTGCCCGCGACGCGGGCGGAGGGGTCACGGGCCACGGCCGATCTGCCGCCTATGACCCCTCCGTCGTCGCGGGACGACGACACCTCCCCCGATGACGGGGGAGGCCAAGCACTACAGCGTCGGCTTTACTTCCTCGATGTCGAAGCATTCGATCACGTCGCCGACCTTGATGTCGTCGTAGTTCTCGAACGCCATGCCGCACTCGAAGCCGTGCTGGACTTCGCGCACTTCTTCCTTGAAGCGGCGCAGCGACTTCAGCGTGCCCTCGTGGATCACCACGTTGTCGCGCAGCAGACGGACCTTGGCGCCGCGCTTGACGTTGCCTTCCGTGACCATGCAGCCGGCGACGATGCCGGTCTTGGTGATGCGGAAGACTTCGCGGATCTGCGCATTGCCGAGGAAGGACTCCTTGAAGGTCGGATCGACCAGGCCGAGCATGAGGGCCTGGATGTCCTCGGTCACCTTGTAGATGATGCTGTAGTAGCGGATGTCGACCTTGTCGCGCTTGGCGATCTCGCGGGCCTGCGGATTGGCACGGACGTTGAAGCCGATGAGCAACGCGTTCGACGCCTTGGCCAGCGTGATGTCGGCCTCGCTGATGCCGCCGACGCCGCTGTAGACCACGCGCGCCGTCACCTTTTCCGTCGAGAGCTGGGAGATCGCTCCCGCCAGCGCCTCGGCCGAGCCCTGGACGTCGGCCTTGATGAGCACCGGGAGGTCCTTGGCGGTGCCCTCGCGGATGCCCTTCATCATTTCTTCAAGCGTGCCGCGGCCACCCGCCATCTTGGCAAGCTGGGCCTGGCGATCGCGGCGGCCGCGGAAGTCGGCGATCTCGCGGGCACGCGCCTCGCTTTCGACGACATGGAACTCGTCGCCCGCCTGCGGCGTGCCGTCGAGACCCAGGATTTCCACCGGAACCGCCGGAGCGGCGCTCTGTACCGCATTGCCATGGTCGTCGATGAGACGGCGCACGCGGCCCCACACGGCGCCGGCCACCAGCACGTCGCCGACCTTGAGCGTACCGCGCTGAACCAGCACCGTCGCCACCGAGCCGCGGCCCGGATCGAGCTGGGCTTCGATCACGACGCCGTCGGCCAGGCGATTGGGATTGGCCTTGAACTCGAGGAGCTCGGCCTGCAGGAGGATCGCCTCCTCCAGCTTGTCGAGATTGGTCTTCTTGGTCGCCGAGACCTCGATCGACTGGATTTCACCGCCGAGCTGCTCGACCTGCACTTCGTACTGAAGCAGTTCGGTCCGCACCTTGTTGGGATCGGCGCCGGGCTTGTCCATCTTGTTGATGGCGATGATGATCGGAACGCCCGCCGCCTTGGCGTGAGCGATCGCCTCCTTGGTCTGCGGCATGACGCCGTCGTCGGCCGCCACCACCAGCACGACGATGTCCGTCACCTTGGCGCCACGGGCGCGCATGGCGGTGAATGCCTCGTGGCCCGGCGTGTCGAGGAAGGTGATCTTCTGGCCCGAGGCCAGCGTCACCTGGTAGGCGCCGATATGCTGGGTGATGCCACCGGCCTCGTGCGCCGCCACGTCGGTGGCGCGCAAGGCATCGAGCAGCGAGGTCTTGCCGTGATCGACATGGCCCATGATGGTGACCACCGGCGGCCGCGGCATCAGCGTCTCGTGTGGATCGACGGTTTCGGTCAATCCGGTTTCTACATCGCCTTCGGCGACGCGCTTGAACTTGTGACCCATCTCGGTCACCACAAGCTCGGCGGTGTCGGCGTCGATCGCCTGGTTGATCGTGGCCATCACGCCCATGCGCATCAGCGTCTTGATGACGTCGGCGCCGCGTTCGGTCATGCGCGAGGCGAGATCCTGCACCGTGATGGTCTCGGGAATCGTGACCTCGCGATAGACCTTCTGCTGGCCGTCGTCGGCGTTCTGCTGGCGGCGCTCGCGCTCCAGCCGGCGGCGCATCTGGGCCGCCGAACGGCTGCGGAAGTCGTTCTCGCCCTCGACGGCGCGATTCACGTCGATCTTGTCGGAACGTCGCTTCGGAACCTCGCGGCGAGCGCCCGGTGGTTGCGGCAGGCGCTTGCTGATGGTCGACCGCATCGGCGGCCGGCGCAGCGTCGATTCGGTCGCCTGCGTCACTCCCGGCGCGCCGGCGGGCCGGCGAACGGCGGCGGGCGCGACGGTCTGGGCGCCGGTCTCGATTTCCTGAGCCTGGCGCGCGATCGTGGCCTGCGGCGAGGCGGTCGCCGCCTGGTCGAGCCGCTTCTGCACCAGGGCGTCGGCTTTGCGCTTGATCTCGTCCTCGGCCTTCTTGCGCGCCTCTTCTTCGGCCAGGCGCTTGCGATGCTCCTCGTCGGACTTCGCGCGCGCTTCGTCCTCGATGGCACGGCGGGCGGCGTCCACGGCGGCGCGCTGGCGCGCGGTCTCGGCATCGCGGTTGGCGTCGACCAGGGCGCGGGCGCGCGCTTCCTTTTCTTCTTCCGTCAGGGTCCGCAGCACGATGCCGCGGCCGCCACGCTCGCCGCTGGCCGGGCGCGTCGCGGGACGGGCCGGCGTAGCAGGTGCGGCGCCGCCCAGCTTCAGGGTACGCGCGGTCTGCGCGGGCGCCGGCGCTTCCTTGGCAGGAGCCGGTGCCGCGGCAGCCGGAGCCGGCGGCGGAGGTGCCGCGGCCGCGCCGGTGCGCTTGACCGCCTTCTTGACCTCGACCGTCACCGCCCGGGTACGCCCATGCGAAAACTTCTGGCGCACCTGTGTCGCATCCGCCTTGGCCGCAGCGCCAGTGCGCGACGCGGTCGAGAGTGTGAGCGGCTTGGTCGGCTTGGTCGATTCGTTCTGTTCCGTCATGTCGAGTGTTGTCCTTGGTCCGCTCCGGCCCGTCAACCGGTGCTGTTCAGCCGATAACCGCGCCACCGCGCCGCGCCGACCGCAATTCGTTGAACAAATTCGCCGCCCGCATCGTCGCGAGCGACCGCTGCATAGACCGCCTGGTCGCGGCCGAAGATTCCGCCGAGCGCCGTTGCATCGCCCAGCCGGGCGATCGGCAGACCTCTGGCGCTGAGCTTGCCCAGCCCGTCGCCATCGGCCTCGTCGGCCACCACCACCAGACCCGCCCGTTGCTGGGCGATCATCTGCTCGACCTTGACGAAGCCCGCGACGGCCCGGCCGGCGCGGCGCGCCCGGCCGAGATCGGCGAGCACACGCTCCAATATAAGTCGTTCGACCCGATCCGGAAGGTCGGCCGATGCCGTCACGGCCGCACGCGCGGCCCGCGAAAACATTTTTTTCGCCACGGCACGCTCGACCGCCGCCCGTTCCGCCGTGACCCACAGGCCACGGCCGGGCAGCCGCCGTGCCAGATCGGGCACGACGTCGCCGTCCGGCCCGACCACGAAGCGGATCATCCGCTCCGGCGCCCCTTGCGTGCCGGTCACGATGCAGGTGCGCACCGGTCCGGACACAGTGGGAACCGCGAGGTCGGGTTGGATCATGGCGAAAACAGGGACCAAGGGCGGGCCTCCGTTCAGGCCTTGACCGCTTCGGCCGCCGGAGCGGCTTCAGGGGCGGCCTCGTCGGCGAACCAGTGCTCGCGCGCCTTCATGATGATGGCGTTGGCGGTGTCGTTGTCCATGGTGCCTTCGCCCACGATCTCGCGCAGCTCATCGGAGGCGAGATCGGCGAGATCGTCGAGCGTTTTCACGCCCTTGTCGCCCAGCGCGACCAGCATCGGCAGCGTCAGCCCTTCCGCCGACTGTACGTCCTCGCTGACGCCGAGGTCGGCGAGACGGGTGGCGAACTCGGCGTCGCGCTTTTCGATGTACTCGCGGCCGCGGCGCTGCAGCTCGCTGGCAATCTCCTCGTCGAAGCCCTCGACCGTGGCCAGATCCTCGACCGCGGTCTCGGCGACGTCCTCGACCGATACGTAGCCTTCGGCGACCAGCAGATGAGCGATCACGTCGTCGACGTCGAGCGCCGCCGTGAACAGCTCGGTGCGCTCGCGGGTTTCCTTCTGGCGACGCTCGCTCTCCTCGGTCTCGGTCATGATGTCGATTTCCCAGCCGGTGAGCTGGGAGGCGAGCTTGACGTTCTGGCCGCGGCGGCCGATCGCCAGGCTGAGCTGGTCATCCGGCACGACGACTTCGGTCTTGTTCTTTTCCTCGTCCATCAGCACCTTGCTGACTTCGGCCGGCGCCAGCGCGTTGACGATGAAGTTGGCGGTGTCGACCGACCACGGGATGATGTCGACCTTTTCGCCCTGCAGCTCCTGCACCACGGCCTGGACGCGACTGCCGCGCATGCCGACGCAGGCACCGATCGGGTCGATCGAGCTGTCGTGGCTCAGCACCGCGATCTTGGCGCGGCTGCCGGGATCGCGGGCCACCGCCTTGATCTCGATGATGTTGTCGTAGATTTCCGGCACTTCCTGGGTGAACAGCTTGGCCATGAACTGCGGATGGCTGCGCGACAGGAAGATCTGCGGGCCGCGCGGCTCTTCCCGGACGTCGAAGATGTAGGCGCGCACGCGGTCGTTCACGCGCAGGCTCTCGCGCGGGATCGTCTCGTCGCGGCGGATGACGCCTTCGGCGCGCTGCAGGTCGACGGTGATGTTGCCGTAGTCGACGCGCTTGACCACGCCGGACACGATCTCGCCGATGCGATCCTTGAATTCCTCGTACTGCCGCTTGCGTTCGCTCTCGCGCATGCGCTGGGTGATGACCTGCTTGGCGGTCTGCGCGGCGACGCGGCCGAAGTCGATCGGCGGCAGTTCGTCGGTCAGGAAGTCGCCGACCTGCGCCTCGGGATTGCGGCGCTGCGCCTCAGCGAGCGGCATCTGGGTATTCTCGTTCTCGATCGGATCGGCGACCTGCATGTAGCGCAGCAGCTTGATCTCGCCGGTCTTGCGGTCGATCTCGGCGCGGATATCGTGCTCCAGGCCATACTTGGCGCGGCCCGACTTCTGGATGGCCTGCTCCATCGCCTCGAGCACTTCCTCGCGCTCGATGCCCTTTTCGCGGGCAACCATGTCGGCTACCTGCAGCATCTCCAGGCGCGGAATGTCGGCGGTCGTTGCCATGTCTGTGTTCCTCTTCTGTCTTCTGTCGTGTTCGTTCGTATCGTTCAGTGAGGCTGCCCGTCGCCCTGCTGGGCGCGGCGGTGTTCTTCGATCAGTGCGTCGGTCATCTCGAGCTTGGCCCGGAAGACGGCCGAGAGCGGCACGCCGGCCTCCTCACCATCGTCGAGGCGGAGCTTCACCATGCCATCCTCGAAGCCCAGCAGGGTGCCCTTGAAGCGGCGGCGACCCGCGACCGGTTCGGTCGTCTCGAGGCGGGCGGCATAGCCCGCCCAGCGCACGTAATCCTTGGGCCGGGTGAGCGGCCGGTCGATGCCCGGCGAACTCACCTCCAGCGTATAGGCGCTGGAAATCGGATCCTCGACATCGAGCACCGCCGACAGCGCGCGCGAAACCGTGGCGCAATCCTCGACATCCATCGGCCGCCCGTCGGTCGGCTCGATCATGACCTGCAGGGTGCCGCCACGGCTCATCGCGACCCGAACCAGGTCGTAGCCCATGCCGACGATGGTCGGGGCGATGGTGTCTTCGATTCGACGCAGGAGGTCGGTCACGCGGCGGAACTTCTCGACGTTAAGGGCGCGCGGGCTTTCGACAAATGAAAAGAGCGGGTTTTTGGCCCACTCTTTCTGTTCGGTTCGTCCCGCGAACCCGATGAGGATGGCGCGGATATAGGCGTTTGCCCGCCAATTGGCAAGCTTTTCCCGCAACCATACCGATTCTTAGTGATGCCCGAAAGCCGCCAGCGCAGGCATTCTGGTCGTGAAATATTCGTGGAAAGTCAGGAGTATCGGGTTGGCCGAAGGAGAGCAGGTGCAGCGCAGCATCTACCACGGATGGTGGGTGGTTTTTTGCACCTTTGTCATCGCCCTATATGGCTGGGGACTCGGCTTCTATGGGTTGAGTCTATATCTGGTGGCCCTGACCGAGATTCATGGCTGGTCACCCGCCACAATCTCGGCCGGAATCACTTTCTATTACATCTTCGGCGCCTTCCTGGTGATGCAGGTCGGCGACACCATACAGAAGAGAGGCGCGCGGGTCGTCGTCCTGGCGGGCGTCGGACTGATGGGCCTGGGCGTACTGGGCCTTACGATCGTCGAGCGGCCATGGCAGCTCTACATTGCCTTCCTTGTGATGATCCCGGGTTGGGCCGCCATGGGCGGCGGCGCGATCAACACCATCATCGCCCAATGGTTCAACCGCCGCCGCGGGCTGGCCGCCAGCCTGGCGTTGAATGGCGCCACCTGCGGCGGGCTGCTTTTCGCACCGGCCTTCGCCTGGGCTATCGACACACTGGGCTTCACCCAGGCCTGCCTCGCCGCGGTCGCCGTCGTGCTGGCCACCCTGTGGCCGCTGGCGGCTTTCGCCCTCCGCCCGCGCCGGCCCGACGAGCACGATGCCGGCGACGCCCACGATGCCTCGCTCGAGCCGGCCGGCACGCCGATGAGCCGCGCCCAGCTCCTGCGCCAGCCGCGCTATCTCACGATGGTCGGCGCCTTTTCGCTGGGTCTGCTGGCGCAGATCAGCTTCATCGCCCATCAGGCGGCGTTCCTGGTGCCCACGCTCGGCCTGAAGGAGGCCGGATTGGTGGTCAGCGTCACCGCCCTGGCGGCCCTGGTCGGGCGCATTTCGGTCGGTCTGGTGATCGATCACATCGACCGCCGCGGCGCGACCTCGGCGAACCTCGCCGTACAGATCGCAGGCATGATCGTGCTGCTCCAGACTTCGTCGGTGTTCGGTCTTTACCTCGGGTGCATCCTGTTCGGTTTCGGTGTCGGCAATCTGATCACCCTGCCCGGCCTGATCGTGCAGCAGGAATTCCCGCGCCGCGATTTCGCCCGCGCCGTCAGCCTGAACGTCGCCATCACCCAGCTCGTCGCCGCGACGGGACCGTCGATCCTGGGCGTACTGCACGATCTCTCGGGCGACTACCGCACGTCGCTGATCGCCTGCCTTGTATTGCAGGCAGCCGCTGCCGTGCTCATTCTGGTCCGGCCGCGTTCGCGCGTTATCGGCGCCTGAGGCGCAGGAACGCCGGCTTGTGGCCGGCCAGCATCTTCCGCTCGTAGCGCGTCGGCGGCCAGTCGTCGGGCCGGCTGCGCCAGTCAGCCGGTCGCTTGGCCAGCCACTCGAAGGCCGGATGGGTGCAGGCATGCTCGACCATCCACGGCAGATAGCTCGGATCGTCGGTCGCAAGCCTGAGTTCGGCGCCCGGCGCCATCAGCCGCGCCAGCACATCGAGATTGGCGCGCTGCACGAAGCGTCGCTTGTGATGGCGGGATTTCGGCCACGGATCGGGAAACAGCACGAACACCCGCGCCAGCGAGCCGGCAGGCAGGCAGGCCATGACGAAGCGCGCGTCATCGGTGAACAGCCGCACGTTGCCGACGCCGGTACGCTCGATATGGGCGAGGCATTTGGCGACGCCGTTGACGAAGGGCTCACAGCCGATCAGGCCCACATTGGGGTGCTGCTCGGCCTGCCAGACCAGGTGCTCGCCGGCACCGAAGCCGACTTCAAGCCAGATGCCGTCGCGCGGCAGCGCGCCGCCAAAGGTCCGCGCGAGATCGATCTTCGCGGCACTCTCAGCGACGTCGTTGTCGGGCGTGGCGACGGGTTCGGCGGGCAGTTCGAGCGCGAGACGGGGCAGCAGCGTGTCGAGCAGCGATTGCTGCCCGGCGCGCAACTTCTTGCCCCGACGACGACCGTGCAGCGTGCGTCGGCGGGCTTCTTCCATCGCCGACTTACATGATCACGTCGATGAGATACGGGCCTTTTTGCGACATGGCGTAGGTGAGCTGCTTGGTCAGCTCCTCGAGATTGTGCGCCTTGCCGCCCGGCACGCCCATGCTCTTCGACATCATCGAGAAATCGAGCGTCGGCCGGTCGAGGGTCAGCATGTCGATGGCCCGTGGGCCGGGGTTGGCGGCACCGACGTCGGCAAGCTGGCTGTAGAGGATGTTGTAGGAACGGTTCGAGAAGATCATCACGCAGACGTCGAGATTCTCGCGCGCCATCGTCCACAGCGACTGGATCGTGTACATCGCCGAGCCGTCGCCGATCATGCAGATGACCTTGCGGTCGGGGCAGGCCACGGCGGCACCCACCGCCACCGGTCCGCCGAAGCCGATCGAGCCGCCCATGTTGTTCAGCCAGTCGTGCGGCGGTGCGCCGGCGCTGAACGGGAAGAAGCCGCGGCCGGTCGTCACCGACTCGTCGACCACGATGGCGCCTTCCGGCATGGTGGCACCCAAGGCCTGGCCGAGACCATCGAGCGTGAACTTGCCGGTCGGACGGTCGGGGCGGCTCGGCTGGGCAACGTCCGCTACCTTCTCGTTGAGCGCACCGAGTTCGGCGGCCAGTGCTTCCAGCGAGGCAATGGGATCGCCTTCGACCGGGCAAAGCGTGCTGATCTCGCAACCGTCCGGCGACAGCACCGACGGCTTGCCGGGATAGGCGAAGAAGGCGAACGGCGCCTTGGCGCCGCACAGCACCATCTGCTTGGTGCCCTTCAATTGTGCCTGGGCATTCTCGATCACGAAGTGCAGCCGCAGCACCGGCACGCGGCCGGCGCCGCGCTCGATGCGTGCCGTGCCGCCCGCGCCCTGTACCTTGCAGCCGGTCTTGGCGGCGATCTTGCCGGCGAGCTCGAGGCCCCTGGCGCGCAACGCCCTGCCGCCGATGAACAGCATCGCGCCCGGCATCTTGAGCGCCTTGGCAGCGGCCACCACGACCTCGCTGGCGGGCTTGTCCGGTGCCGGCGTCGCCGGTGTCTCGGCCATGCCGTCGGCCTCGCCCCAGGCGGTGTCGGCCGGCAGGATCAGGGTGGCGATCTGGCCGGGCGCCACGCGCGCAGCCTGGATGGCAAGCGCGCCGTCGCCGGCGACGGTCTTCGACGTGGGCGAGGTCTTCACCCAATGCGAGAAGGGCCGCGCGATGCCTTCGATGTCGGCGGTGAGCGGCGTGTCGTACTTGATGTGATAGAGCGCGTGCTCACCCACGATGTTGACGACGCCCGATCCGGCCTTCTTGGCGTTGTGCAGGTTGGCCGCCGCATTGGCGAGGCCGGGCCCGAGGTGAAGCAGGGTCGAAGCCGGCTTGTCGGTCATGCGGTAGTAGCCGTCGGCCGCGCCGCTGCACACGCCTTCGAACAGGCCGAGCACGCAGCGCATGCCCTCGACGCGGTCGAGCGCGCCGACAAAGTGCATTTCCGATGTGCCGGGATTGGCGAAGCAAACCTCGACGCCGCCCTTCACCAAGGTCCGTACCAGACTTTCCGCTCCGTTCATTGACGCATCCCCCGCACGCTGAAATTTAGGTGGCGGCACCGTAAGCTGTTGGCCGCGGCCAAGCCATTGCGATTACCCGCGAATTCCAGGATGCAGGCATCCAGCCGATGCTCCTGCTTTATTCTCAGGTGCTTACTTAGTACACTTGAAGCAGTATTTTAGAATGAAAGTCATATTTTCATGAATTCATCGGTTCCCTCCGGGAGTTCGGCCGTCGATGCGACGTTCATCGTCGGTACCGACCTGGTCGAGTTCGATCGCCACGATCTGCCCATCTACGCCACACTGGATTCGCGCTGGGCGGACGCCGGCCTCGACGCCAGCAGCCATGGCGCACCGCTCGACCGGCTGTTCGGCGAGCCCGGTGAAATCCACGTGGGTGAAATCCACTTAACCGGCGCCTTCAGCAGCGGGCAGCACGCGGCGACCGCGACCGTGCTTGCCGACGATCCGCTGGTCGTCCTGGCCGGCCTTTCCGACGGGCTGATCGTGCCCGCCGCCGAACCTCCGGCCGGGGTTGGCGTGCCCCAGGATGCCAATGTGCTCGCCGCGCCATCCGGTGAGCCCGGGATGGTGGCGCATTTCGATGTCGGTATCGGCTCTGCTGCGGCGGTGCATTTGCACGATGGCAGCAGCTGGGACCTTTCCGGCAACGACTGGGGCTTCGACTACAGCACCTGAGTGGACCATTGGCTGCCTCCGCTGAAGGCGTCTTGTTTGTCTGGCGTCGGTGTATGCCGTTCGACCTCAAGTCATTGAGGCAACACCCGAATCGACGACACGCTTGCCACGGAATCCACGACTTCACTTTTCGGAATGCGTGTCTGAGGGCGTGACGCCGATTTCGGCGAAGGTGCGGGCGACCCGTACCTCCGCCTCCCGCAGGCGCTCGGCCAGATCGGCCCCCCGGGCGGCCGCCTGCTTCCAGCGATGGGCGAATTCGGGATCGCGGACGCGCCATCGGTAGGCCAGGCGCCGGTCGAGACTGGCGGCGCGGCAGGCTGAAGCGATTTTGTCCGTCTTGGCGAGCGCGCGCAGAAAGCGGCCCTGCCGCGTCCACGGCAAAGTGAGTTTGGTCATGTGAGTGTCCTGTTCGGGCAAGAAAAACGCCCGGCGAGTCGGGCGGAGTAAACTCCACCCTGTGATCCGCGGGCGTCTGCATCGACAGGCCTGAAGCACCCCATCATGCCGGAAAACAAAGCCCAGAACTGCTGAACTTGCCAGTTCGGCAAGGCTGGCTTTCGGCGGCCATCTCGCGGCACCTATGCACGGGACAGGTGGTGTACGACGCACGCGGACGATGCCGCCCTGCGCGCTCCTGCGGCGGTGGGCGCGTATCGACGGCCGGCCAAAAGGCGTAAGGGTATTCGCCGGTCCACAGGGGGCCGCAGACACAGGGATTTCGCATGACCTACAGACTTTGGTGGACCGTGGGTTACGTCTGCACTTCCGAGAAGGAATTTCTCGCCGCCAAGCACCGCCTGCTGCCGGCGGCCTACGAGATGCTGGACGATGCGCTGCGCCGCGCCCGTCAGGTCGGCCAGGCCGGCGGCGTCGCCTGGCTGATCGAAGGCGACGACAAGACCCGGCTCGGCCGCGCGGCGATCGAACGGACGATCGAGAAGCGCGGCAGCGAGCTCGCCGTGGAGCCCGTTACGCTGCGGTGACGGCGGCCGGCCGTTCGCCGGCCGGGTCCGGAAATCAGGCCGCGTCGCCCAGCTCGAGCTGGACGAGGTTCATCCAGTAGGCCGCGCCCGTCGTCAGTATCTCGTCGTTGAAGTCGTAGAGCGGCGAATGCACGTTGTGGCAGCCACCCTCCACCGCGCCGCCGTTGCCGATCATGATGTAGGCGCCCGGCTTCTTCTCCAGCATGAACGCGAAATCCTCGGCGCCGGCGATCGGCTGCGTGTTGGGTTCGACATTTTCGCGGCCGACCGTCGCCGCCGCGGCTTCTACAGCAATCGATGTCTGCTCGGCGGCATTGATCAGAGCGGGATAGCGACGGTGATACTTGCTCACCGCCTCGCAGCCGCCGGCCTGGGCAATGCCTGCCGCAACTTCGGCCAGACGACGCTCGAGCAATGAACGTACGGCCGGAGAGAAGCTGCGCGCCGTGCCGCGGATCAACACCTCCGACGGGATGACATTGGGCGAACCCGCGGTGCCCGCCGCGATATGGCCGACGCTCAGCACCGCCGCCTGGCTGGACGACACGTTGCGGCCGATGATGCCCTGCACCGCGACGATGAACTGCGCGGCGACAAAGGTCGGGTCGGTGCCGCGGTCGGGCATGGCGCCATGGCCGCCGGTGCCCTTGAAGGTGACCTCCCAGGTGTCCGATGAGGCCAGCATCGCGCCGGGACGGATGGCGAAGTGGCCGACCGGGAAGCCCGGCATGTTGTGCATGCCGTAGACGACATCGCAGGGAAACTTGTCGAACAGCCCCTCCTCCATCATCACCCGGGCGCCGCCCAGCCCTTCTTCGGCGGGCTGAAAGATGAAATGCACCGTGCCGGCGAAGTCTGGCGCCGCCGCGAGCCGCTTGGCTGCACCCAGCAGCATCGTCGTGTGGCCGTCATGGCCACAGGCATGCATTTTGTTCGGGACCTGCGAGGTGTAGTCGAAGTCGTTCTTCTCCTGCAGATGCAGCGCGTCCATGTCGGCGCGCAGGCCGATCGTCTTCTGGCCCGCTCGGTTGCCCTTAAGCGTGCCGACGACGCCGGTCGTGGCGAGCCCGCGATGGATCTCGATGCCCCAGGAGGTGAGTTTGTCGGCCACGATCTGCGCGGTCCGCTGCTCCTCGAACGCCGTCTCGGGATGGCGATGGATGTCGCGGCGGATGGCGGTGAGGTCGGCCAGGTCGGCGGCCAGAAGATCGGGAGTGTAGCGGGTCATGGCCTGAGATTAGCGGCGGCCAGCGCAAAAGGAAAACGGGCCCAAAGGAAAACGGCGAAGCCGGTTGCCCGACTTCGCCGCTTCATACGTCCCTGAAAGAACGCTCGTCACGTTCCTTCGCGGGGCGCGGTCCAACGTAGCCCTAGAAGGACCACGAAGGGCTAGTGAAACTGCGAGATCCCCGCTCGCCACCACCATCCTCGGGTGCGGACCGTCCATGCGCATGGACCTTCCGCAACGAATCCCCGGCTGCCTTTTCCTGCCAGCGCTGTCCCTCGCGAGGGGCGCGCATCGTCCCGTCGGACGAGTTCGCAGGGCATTCCGAGAACCCATCAGCAGCTTTCGCCACCGCGAGGAACCTTTCGGCTCCTCTCCGCGTGATGCGACCACCACGCTTCGTGAGACGAATTTTCTGCCCGGGCGCGCAAGCCCGCATGCGCGGTTTAAATGGCTTTCCGGTGGATTGGCCGGAAAACGAGGATTGAATCGGGCGCACCACAAGGGAGTGTGGTGCAAACCCGTCGACGCGCTATGCCTCGCCGCGCCCGTTGTGCGCAACGTTTGCATCCTGCACAGTCCAACGCTCCTTCGTCCGTGATGATCGGCCATGACAGAGTCCGCTAAGCTCTCCGGAACAAAACCCCGCCTCTATCAAACGCCGTCGTCCTACTATTCGATGATCGCGCGCCTCGCGCTCGCCGAAGGCGGCGTCGCTCACGAGCGCGTTTTCGTCGACATCCATTTCCGGCTGAGCCAGCAGCAGCCGGACTATGTGCGGATCA
>CALFRN010000464.1 GCA_937919085.1 uncultured Reyranella sp. | reverse complement strand
GCTTGAAGCTCGCGACCTCGCGCACGAGGTAGTCGAGCCCGGTAATTCCCTTCTCATAGCCCGCCGCCTTCATCAGCGCCTTGGCCTCATTGATCGAGGCGGTCGTGTCGGCCTGATAACCGAGCCGTTTGCCGAGTTCGGCCTTCGGCGTGGCGAAATCGGAGAACGGATAGATGAAGCCGCCCACCATCATCGGCGCGATGTCCTTCACCACATCGACCAGCACCGGCTTGTCGAGCACGAGGTGGAAGGCACGGCGGACCCGCGGATCGTCGAGCGGCTTCTTCTTGTTGTTCATCCAGGTCGCCTGGATGACGCTCTGGTAGAAGTCGGTGCCGGACATGCCTTTCGTCGCCTTGACCTTGCGCAGCGAACCGGGATCGAGCAGGCGGGCATAATCGACACGACCCGACAGCAGGGCCGAGCCCAGTTCGGGCGAGAACGGCAGGGCGTGATAGAATTCGATGCCGTCGAGATAGGGCAGGCCCTTGTTCCAGTAGTCCTTGAACTTCTCCATCACCCAAACTTCGTTCTCGACGCGGCGCTGGCTCTTGAACGGACCGGTGCCGGGAATATCGAGGACGCGGCGGAGGTTGTAGCCGTTGTCCTCCAGCGTCTTGCGGCGCACGATGCCGTTCCAGCCGCTGGCGAGCGCACCCATGATGAATTCGGGTGGCCGCGCCTCCGCGAGCTTGAACTGCACGGTGTTCTTGTCCGGCGTGGTGATCTCGCTCACCGCCGCGAACAGCGTGCTGCGCGGGATGTTGATGCCTTGCGGCGGCTTGGCAATCCGGTCGAAGGTCGCCTTCACGTCATCCGAGGTCATCTCGGCACCGTCATGGAACTGCACGCCCTTGCGCAACATGAAGGTATAGGTCTTGCCGTCCTTGGCGATGTCCCAGCTATGAGCAAGATCGGGAATGATGGTCTTGCCGCTGTCGCGCGGGTCGCGTCGGATCAGGTTGTCGAACATGCAGCCCTGGCTACCGAGGCTGTTGATCGTGCCCGACTGATGGAAGTCGAAATGCGGCGGCCGCATGGTGATGCCGTATTTCAACACGCCGCCGGACTTGGCATTGGGCTCCGGCGCCTTGAGCTGGAACTTCGAGCCGTCGTACTGGTAGGGCACGTCCTGTGCCCAAGCGGCCCATGGCAGACCGAAGGAGCCGGCACCGCTGGCGGCACCCAGCGCCGCGGCGCCCTTGACGAAGTTTCGACGGTTTACGCGGGAACGCCCGGAAGTTGAATCCTGCATAGCAATTCCTCCCATTTGGTCTTTTGCAGACCGAGCACAGTATGCTCTGATGGCTTGTCCATCTTCTTCTGTGGGCCAAGGCTAACACGATAAAATCCAGGGAGTCGATGGCGGCACGGACAATCCTTCAGGTCGACGATCTCCAGACCCACTTCTTCACCGCGGTCGGCACCGTACGGGCCGTCGATGGCGTGTCCTACGCCCTCAAGGCCGGCGAGACGCTGGGCGTGGTGGGCGAGTCGGGTTGCGGCAAGAGCGTGTCGGCGCTGTCGATCTTGCGCCTGGTCGCCAATCCGCCCGGCCGCATCGTCGGCGGCAGCATCGCGTTCGAGGGCAGGAACCTGCTCGAGGTCAGCGAGACCGAAATGGAGCGGATCCGCGGCAACGAGATCTCGATGATCTTCCAGGAGCCGATGACCTCGCTCAACCCGCTGTTCACGGTCGGCCGGCAGGTCAGCGAGGCGATCGCCCTGCATCAGGGCCTGTCGCGACGCGAGGCCATGGGCCGCGCGGTCGAGATGCTGCGCCAGGTCTATATCCCCGAGCCCGAACGCCGCGTGCACGCCTATCCGCACCAGCTTTCCGGCGGCATGCGCCAGCGCGTGATGATCGCCATGGCGCTGTCGTGCAATCCCAAGGTGCTGATCGCCGACGAACCGACGACGGCGCTCGACGTCACCATCCAGGCGCAGATCCTCGACCTGATGCGTGAACTGCAGAAGACCTTCGGCACCGCCATCGTGCTGATCACCCACGACATGGGCGTGGTCGCCGAGAACGCCGACCGCGTCGTGGTGATGTACGCCGGCCGCAAGGTCGAGGAGGCTCCCGCCGCCGACCTGTTCGACAACCCCGGCCACCCCTACACCCGCGGCCTGCTGGGCTCGATCCCGCATCTCGACACCGCGGCGCAGAGCGACGGCAGCCGGGCGCGCCTCAACGAGATCAAGGGCATGGTGCCGTCGCTGTTCGACCTGCCGCCGGGCTGCAGCTTCGCGCCGCGCTGCGGCTTCGCCACCGACCGCTGCCGCGCCGAGATGCCGGCCCTGGCCGAACTGCGACCCGCTCACTGGGTCGCGTGCTGGCATGCCGATCGCCTGCTGAGCGGCGCCGCATGACCGAGACTCTCCTCGAGGTCAGCGACCTCAAGAAGCACTTTCCGATCCACAAGGGCGTGTTCAGCCGTGTTTCGGGCCATGTCTATGCCGTCGACGGTGTGTCGTTCACCATCAGGCGCGGCGAGACGCTGGGCCTGGTCGGCGAAAGCGGCTGCGGCAAGTCGACGGTGGGCCGCACGCTGCTGAAACTGCTGGAGCCCACCGACGGCACCATCCGGGTCGACGGCCAGGACATCACCCATCTCGACCGTGCCGCCATGCTGCCCTACCGGCGGCGCATGCAGATGATCTACCAGGATCCCTACGCCTCGCTGAACCCGCGCATGACGGCCGGCGAGATCGTGAGCGAGCCGATGATCATCCACGAGGAAGGCACGCCGGCCGAGCGCCAGGAACGGACCGCCGCCCTGTTCGAGCGAGTCGGCCTCAGGCCTGCCGCGATGCGCTCCTACCCGCACGAATTCTCCGGCGGCCAGCGCCAGCGCATCGGCATCGCCCGTGCGCTCGCCCTCAGCCCCGACCTGATCGTCGGCGACGAGCCGGTATCGGCGCTCGACGTGTCGATCCAGGCGCAGATCATCAACCTGCTGATGGACCTGCAGGAGGAACTGAAACTCTCCTACCTGTTCGTCGCCCACGACCTCGCCGTGGTCGAGCACATCAGCCATCGCGTCGCGGTGATGTATCTCGGCCGCATCGTCGAGCTCACCGACAAGAAGACGCTGTTCGAGATGCCGTTGCATCCCTACACCGAAGCGTTGTTGTCGGCGGTGCCGATCCCGAGGTCGAGTGCACGCGGCCGCAAGCGCGTGATCCTGACCGGCGACGTGCCGAGCCCGATCAATCCGCCGCCGGGCTGCCACTTCCACACCCGCTGCCCCTACGCCATGCCACGCTGCCGCGTCGACGTGCCGGCGTTGCGCGAGGTGATGCCCGGCCACCTCGCCTCGTGCCACCTGCACGATTCGGGTGTGACGTTTCCGCTGAAGGCGCCGACCTA
>CALFRN010000463.1 GCA_937919085.1 uncultured Reyranella sp. | reverse complement strand
CCGGGATTCGTCACAATGGCGGGCTGGGCGTGCCATCGTGAGCAAGCAACGATAGCCCAGCTCTTACCGAGAGCAACAGTATGACGCGGTTTCTAGCAACGTGGCGCGTGCCGGATACGAAGCCGAGGACGGCGTCGACCTGTCCCTTCGATAAAACCTTGGCTTGCTTGCTGAGGGACATGACCGACTCCAGACTGATGATGATGGGGCAATCTGGAGCCTAATCATAACCAGTCCGGCAGGATCGTACACAGCGTCAACACAGGAAAGTGTTGCAGGTCAACGTTTTGCGGCAACTGATGATATTTTTGCTATTTCATCATCAGTTCACGTGCCGAGGAATGTCTCTATGCGCGTGGTCGGATCAACCGCCTACGGCATGAGGTCTAGAAGTCGTCCTTCGCCGTCAACTGCTCGCACACGGCGATCTGGATGCGTTCTCTTGAGAGTACGCATTTCCATGGACATCGACTGCGGGCTGCCACTCGGCATGCTTGTGATGGTGAGCCAGTTCCCGTTATCTTCCAATTGAATGTAGATTGTATCCATTGTGCCCTCTTGCTCATGCATTCATATCTAGAGAGCTGGGGGATAGACACGGGCTCCATCGTCTCGCCCTCCGGCATCAACGGGAGACTATGTGCATTTATGGTCTAGGCGGAACCGACATTGGGTACATGCGAACTTTCGCCGTCAGTCTTGGTTCCTATTGACTGCCTTCATGGCAGGGACGGCAGTCGATCAACGAACTGGCAACTAGCCGATGTTGACGGCGCCAACGATGCCGTTAGACCACCATTATAAAATAGGCTTTCGATCTCTAGTTTTGGAAATGCAAACTTCACGACGTCAGCGAGATCTCGGCATCGCTTTGTCGGCGGACAGCTATTGTAAGCAAAAGGCTTACGGGCACCGTTCGTAACATCTGACCGTCTCGTAGAAAGACCACAAGCAGTCAGGAAGCTGGCAAAATCCTGTTCAGAGAGAATGACCCGGGGACTATTCTCTGATTTCAATTTGTAGAACGCCCCTGCCGTCAAGCCGACCGAACGACTCTTCCAAGCACTACACAGCGACTGCCTCAGTCGCTTGAGATCAGCATCCTTTGTAGCGAGATACTTCTTGTTGTTCGGCGATGTCATTAGGACGCTGTCGGCGAACGCGGAGAACGTCTCAAAGTCATCCTTCGACTTGAGACAAGTCGGCTTCCTCTTCTGAAACTCAGTCCACAGCTCACGTACCTGCTGAAATTCCTGGACGGTCTTCCATGCTGCCGTGCTGAATACTAGGTGTCCGTAGTAGCCCGCATGATTACCTAAGGCGTGAGGGCGCCTTTTCCAGTCGAATTCCATGCTGAGACGCTTGATTACGGAGACGTTCACGAGGTCCGCGTCGTAGAATATCATGTCTCTGATACCCGTGAATGACGAACTGATGACAGTGTCAGACGGCGTCCTCTTGAAGAAAAGCTTTGCGACATGCGCGCTTTGCTGCTTTGGCGTCTGCAAATCCTCATCGATAGAGATGCCGCCTCTGGCAAGCACGAACGAGTACGAAGGATCGGTCTCGTTCTTTGGTCCCTCTACGAGCGTCGCCTGTCCTCTGGTGCGCCATCCAAGCGGGACACGTACCGCATGTTTCTTCTCTAAAACAGTCGGCTTGCCCGTCAGCGTCCTTCTTCCTATGGCGAACAGCTCGCCAAGGGGTCCGCTCTCCGCCTCCTTAATATTTCGTTCAGTGGCGTCCGTGATGAAGCCGTCGGTCGTGGCGCTGAACACCATCTTGTCGGCGGGAATTGCGTTGATGATCTCGCCTAGCACTGCGCGCACAAACGACGTTATGTACGAAGCGAAGAAGGGATTCGTGATCCTGCTTGGTGGCAATTGTTTCATATCTCGATCACGCATGTCGAAAACACGCTTCTCACGAAGTCCCTGTGCCGTCTTGCCGTAGGTCGAGTTGGCGATCTCCTTCCAGAACAGACCGTCTAGGGACTTCTTGGGATGCTGAGATCGTCTATCGAGGCAGTCCCTGATAAACGTCCCGAAGATGCGAACTTTGTCGTCAGTTGGGACGATGACGCCATGTCGGATCTGAAGCTGTGCGCCGAGTGCTAGAGCGACGGCGATCTCAGGAGCAGCGCAGTAACAGCGAATTGTGGCTCCACTTAGCACCTTCAAGAAGGGAGATGTGCTCTTTCGGCGAGGTGATCCATGTCTCAACGTACTGCGGGTCCGCTCCGGCGAAGTGGAGGTGGTAAGAGAAATCAACGACGACACCGTCGTGCTTGGACACGTTCGCGAAGGCGAGTGGCTCGGTGAGATGGCTGTTTTCGAGAATCGCAGCCACAGCGCGACAGCCCGTGCAGCGACGGACGTCGGCGCAGAGATCTTGACGGCGCATCAATTCCTGGACCGGGTTAGCGGCGATAGCACACTTGCGAGAGAGCTGATTTTGCGGCTCAGCGCCAGGCTGAGAATGATGGGCGACCGCATCTCGGCGAAAGCGGAGCCTGTCGCTCGACGTCCCAATCAGGGCGAAGAAAGCGCCGCCACGATCGAGCAAACAGCGATTACGCTAATCCCGCAAAATTCAGAGTTGCGTTCCCGGATCGGCGCCGAACGCATCCGCATCACACACTTCCCCTTCGTAATAGGCCGAGTGCCATTGCAAAACGAAGTCGATCCTCGGCGCAGTCCCGATCTCCAAATCCGGGATTATGTGCCCTTCAGGCTTTCGCGGGGTCACTTCGCAATCCAAAAGATGCGATCGGGGTTCAGCGTATCCGACCTCGACAGCGCTTTGGGGACCATTGTGAATGGAAAGCCAATCGGCTCGCACTTCGCACAAGACTCCGCTTCCCTGCAACGCGGAGAAAATCGAGTCACGGCCGGTGGCGACAACTCGCTATTTGCTTTCATCATCCTGATCGAATGACAGTCTACTCTTTGCGATGACACCGGGACCGCGAGGTCCCGGTGTTCGTTTGGGACGACAGCGAACCGGACGACGATGGGAGGCGCCGCCAGTTCTAGAAGAGCATGTCGCGCTGGTTATAGTTTTTAGCACGGTCTGGCGTGTCGTCTCGCTCCACCGGTTTTCATCCTCGCGGCCGGCCAGCGGGCGATAGGCGTAGGTGCGCTCCTGCGGGAAATGCTGCCGCCTGGCGTCGATGGCGATCTGCAGGATGTGGCCCTAAAAAGACCTACCTTTGCGTTGGCGAATGTCTGTTTGTGGCCCCAAGCTGCCGATCCGGGATGTCCGCAGTTCAGCCGCTACTGGGGGTAAATCGGACATGGCCCGAAAGGCTTGAATCGGCAGCGCATGACCCAAAACGGACCTAACCATTGGAATCAATGCGTTATCCGGTCAATGTTCGGGGTCGTCGGAGGGTCACGCGCCAGTTCTCTCTTTTGACCACTCCGGCGCGCCATTCCTGGGTAAAAACTTCTGCCAACGCGGTCCGGCGTCGAAGTGACGAATGCCGAAGCCACTGAAGGCGGCGCCCGTTAGCCGCACGCTGTCCGATGGCAATATTCCCGGCCTGCTCGGAGAAGGCGCCTGAGTTGTCGAGCAAGGCCGGCGACCACCTGATCGCCTGCGACTTCGCGTGAACGCTAGCCGCCCTGGAAGGGGGCGCATTGCTTGAGGACCCAGGCCTTTCTCTCCTCGAACACCTCCGAGGGGCGGTTGAGCTCGGGGCGCTGGTGGAACCAGCCGATGGTAGCCATCCAGCGGATCAGCCGGAACGTGGGGATCAGGCTCAAGGCCTCGTCGGGCACGGGCCGGGCGGCGCGATAGCCCGAGAGAAAAGCCCGCTCGATCTCTGCCGCGTTCGGCTTGGTCTGCCAGCCCGTGAGAGCAGTGGCGATGTCGTACTGATGCCAACCGAAACCGGTGTCATCGAAGTCGATAACGGTTAGCCGGTCGCCGTCCACCAGGATGTTGTCCGGATGCATGTCGGCGTGGATCAGGCTGTAGACGGAGGGGGCGCGGGAAAGCCGTGCCAGCGTCTCGTGCATCCGTCCCCGCATTTCGAGAAGAAGACCGCGCTCGGCGGGCGACAACGACCTGTGCTCCCAGAACGGACCCCAGTGCGGCGCAGCGCCCATCAAGCCGTCGCTGTCGAGCGCGTGGCGCTTGAATCCCGGCGGCGGCCGCCAGGCGCTCGCCTGATTGTGCATTGCCGCCGTGACGGCGCCGAGCTGACGGAAGGAATGCTCGACCACCGTTTGGTCCGCCGTTTCGGCCAGAACGTCGGAAAGCAGCCGGCCTTCGGTCCAAAGAGCGAGGCCGGCGAACCGCTGCTCACCCGTGGCCGCAATCGTGACCGGGACGTAGTACCGGCCATCGCGCGCGGGCACCGCCGTCGGGACGTCGACACCGGCCTCGGCCAGAGCGCGGATCCAGACGCGCTCGGAATCCAGTTCCTCGAGCGTGTGATAGCCCGGCCGATGCAGACGCAAGACGTAGGCGGCCTGGCCATCGTGCTTGTCGACGACCTTGAACGTGACGTTCTCGGAGAGCGACACGAGCGTGAGCTCTTCCGCATCGATCGGAAAGAAGTCCAGCGCGGCGCGGGCGGCCGGCGTGAACGTCTGGTCGACTGTATCATTGTCCATCGAGTCTATCATGCGAGTTCCGCCATCGTCGCGTCGAAGGCAACCAGGAACTCCTCGGCATGGCTTTGCGCGAAGACCAGTGGCGGTCGGATCTTTACGACGTTCCTGAAGGCACCCGCATTGCTCGACAGGAATCCCTTGTCCTTCAGTCGATTGATGATCTCGATCGCCTTGTCGGAGTCGGGACTTCGTGCCGCGTCGGTCTTGGTGATCTCGACACCGACAAACAACCCGTGACCGCGAACATCGGCGATGGAGGCAAAGCGCGCCTTGCGCTCGGCCAGCGCCGCTTTCAGGAACTCTCCCACTGCGGCGACGTTGGCGGCCAGGCCCTCGCGCTCGATGACGTCGATCACGGCCATGCCGACCGCCGCCTGCAGCGGGCTCGAG
>CALFRN010000462.1 GCA_937919085.1 uncultured Reyranella sp. | reverse complement strand
TTGTCGCCCACCATCCAGGCGTCGGCGGCCTCGACCTCCAGCCGCTCGAGCGCGTGGCGGTAGACCGCCAGCTCGGGCTTGCCTTGGCCGAACTCGCCCTCGATCTGGATGTGCTGGAAGCGGTGGCTAAGCTCGAAGCGCTCGATCTTGGCGCGCTGGGTCTGCGAGGCGCCGTTGGTCACCAGCGCCAGCTTGACGCCGGCGTCGCGCAGGGCGTCGACCGTGGCATGGGCGTCGGGATAGAGCCGGTATTCGTTGCGCCGCATCTCGGTGAAGGCATCGGCGATGCAATCGGCCAGCGCGGCGTCCGGCCGGCCGAGCTTTTCCAGGCAGCGCTGCATCGACAGCCGCCGCGCCCCGGCAATGTCCAGCCGCCACCTGGCGGCGGCGCCGGGCGTGCTCCAGAAGGCGCGGGCCTCGGCCATCACCGCGACGCGCACGCATTCGATCGCGGCGGCATCGTGGGCATCGAGCTCGGCCGCGAAGCTGCCCAGCAGGCGCGTCCACGCCTCCTCGGGCTGGGCGTAGGCGCGGATCAGCGTGTCGTCGAGGTCGAACAGGATGGCCTTCGGCAGTGCCGCCACCTAGTTCACCGGGCGCGCGAAGCTGGTCGGGGCGGGGCTCACCACGACGTTGCGGTCGGCCTGGACCTCGATCACCGCCAGCGCGCGTTCCGAACGGCCGTCGGGCAGGAACCGGAAGATGCCGTCGACGCCCGACCAGCCGTTGGGATTGGTGATCGCCTCGGCCGAGAAATCGCCGCCCGGCCTGATGCGCATGAGATGGCCGGCAAGTCCGATGGCGTCGTAGGCCAGGGTGGCCAGGCGATGCGGCGGGCGGCCGTAGGTCGAGGTGAAGCGGCGCTCGAAATCGGCGCGCCGCGCCGGATCGGGGGCGGCGTACCAGGCGCCGCGCAGCATGACGTCGCCGCCGATGCCGGCGATGTCCCAAACGCCGGTGCCGATGAACTGCACCGTGGTGTTGTCGATGCCGGCGGCGCCCAGCGCCGACAGGGCGGGCGACAGGCGCGGCGGCGCCACCGGCACCAGCACGGCCACCTTGTCGTCGCCCTTGACCACCGAAGCCAGCCGCTGGGCGGGCACGATGAGGTTGCGGCTGTTGGGATCGTAGAGTTCGACCGAGACGACGGTGCCGCCGCGCACCGCGACGTGGCTCTCCAGCGTGCGCGCCATCTGCTCGCCATAGGCGGACTGCGGGGCGAACACGGCGAAGCGCTTGATGCCCTTGTCGACGGCGTGGTCGACGACGCGGCGGACCTGCGGCGGGGCGGCGATGCCCATCACCCAGACGCCGGGCTGGGCGGCGGCCTCGTCGTTGGAAAAGGCCACGACATTGGCCCCGCCCTGCGCCACCAGCGGCGCCAGCGCCGTGGCCGAGGTGCCGAACAGCGGCCCCAGCACCAGCGCGGTGCCGGCGGTGCGCGCCTTGTTGTAGGCCTCGACCGCGGTCGCCGTGCCGTCGCCGCTGTCGTAGACCGACAGCGAGAGTTCCCGGGCGCCGGTGTCGAACAACGCCATTTCGGCGGCCTGCTGCATCGCCTTGCCGATCGGCGCGGCGCCGCCCGACAGGGGCAGCAAGAGCGCAATGCGCGCCTTGCCGGCGGCCGTGAGCGGCGATGCCTTCGCCGGTGTCGTGGGCGGTGGAGCGGGCGTGCTAGTCTTGGTCGGCGCGGCGCAGCCACCCGCCAGCAGGACAGTGGCGGCAAGGAGTGCGAAAAAGGACGGACGCATCGGCGCGGATCTCCGGCGAACGGATTCAAATGAACGTGGACGAGAAGTCACAGGCAGGTGAAGGCCAGGCTAGCGGGGGCCAAGCTAACGGGGGCCAGAGCCCGCGTAAACCACCGCTGGCACCGGGTCTGCACATTGTCGCCACACCGATCGGCAATCTGCGCGACATTACGCTCAGGGCCCTCGACGTGCTGCGCGACGCCGACCTGGTCGCCTGCGAGGACACGCGCGTCTTCGCCAAGCTGGCCAGCCACTTTGGCATCTCGGTGCCGACGGTGGCCTACAGCGATGCGACGCAGGATCTCGCCGAGCCGCGCATCGTGCGCGCCCTGGCCGCCGGCAAGCGCGTGGCGCTGGTGTCCGATGCCGGCATGCCGCTGATCTCCGATCCCGGCTACCGGCTCGTGCAGGCGGCGCTGGCCGGCGGCCATGCCGTCACCTCGGCGCCCGGTCCCTCGGCGGTGCCGATGGCACTGGCGCTGTCGGGCCTGCCGACCGACCGCTTCTACTTCGGCGGCTTCCTGCCGGCCCGCGAAGGCGACCGCCGCCGCGCCATCGGGGCCGCGGCCGCCATGCCGGCAACCCTGGTGTTCTTCGAGGCGCCGCACCGGCTGGGTGTCTCGCTGGTCGATCTCGCCGATCTTCTGGGAGACCGCCCCGCCGCGGTCGCGCGCGAACTGACCAAGCTGTTCGAGGAAGTGCGCCGCGCGTCGCTGCCCGAACTTGCGGCCCACTACGCCGCGCATCCCGACGTGAAGGGCGAGATCGTGATCGTGATCGGGCCGCCCGGCGAGGCCGCCGCGCCCGCCGCCGCCGTGCTCGACGAAGCCCTGCGCGCGGCGACGGACGGCGGCGCATCGGTCAAGGATGCGGCCGCGGAAGTGGCGGCCCGCTTCGGGCTCAAGCGCCGCGACGTCTATGCCCGCGCGCTGGAACTGAAGCGCCAGGGCTCGTCGTGACGTTCGAAGCGCGCCAGAAGGCACATCGGCTGGGACACGGCGCCGAATGGCGCGCGGTCTGGCGTTTGCGCCTGGCCGGCTATTCGATCCTCGCCCGGCGCTACAGGACCCGGCTCGGCGAGATCGATATCGTCGCGCGGCGCGGCGGGGTGCTGGCCTTCATCGAGGTCAAGGCGCGGGCCGATATGGTGACGGCCGCCGATGCCCTGGGGGATCGCCAGTTCGGCCGGGTGTCGCGCGCCGCCAGCCTGTTCCTCGCCCGTCATCCGCGCTATGCCGACAGTACGGTGCGCTTCGACGCGGTTCTGGTGAGTGGCTCGCCTTGGCGGCGATTGTGGCCGCACCATTTGCCCGACGTCTGGCGGCCGCCGGAGTAGCGTTTGTCGAACGTCGAGCAGGAAACCCACAAGAAACTCGCCCGCCTGCGCGCCCTGTGCGCCGGCGATGGCGAGCGTCTGGAGCTTCTCGACGTGGCGCTGGAGCTGAGCACGCTCCGAAGCGGCGAGGCCGTCGATCTGGCGCCGTTTCGCCAGCACGTGGCGGCGATGTCGACCGACCTCGCCGATCTCGTGCACCGGCGTGGCGCCACACCCGACGTGCTGGCCGAAGTCATCGCCCGGTCATATGCCTACCGCGGCGACAACGAGACCTACGACGACCTGCAGAACGCCGACCTCGCGCGGGTGATCGAGCGGCGCAAGGGATTGCCGGTGGCGCTGTCGATCCTCTATCTCCATGTCGCCCGGGCCCAGGGTTGGCAGGCCGAAGGCCTGGCGTTTCCCGGTCATTTCCTGATCCGTGTCGAAATAGATGGCGCGCGGCATGTGATCGATCCGTTTCACGACGGCTGCGCGCGCGATGCCGCCGACCTGCGCAGTCTCCTGCGCCAGGTGCTGGGTCCGACGGCCGAGCTGCTTCCCGCCCATTTCGATCCCGTGTCCGATCGCGAGGTGCTGCTGCGACTCGAAAACAATGTCCGCCTCCGGCTGGCGAGGCGCGAGGAATGGGATGCCGCCGCGCAGTCGCTCGACCGCATGCTGGCGATCGCCCCGGACCGGTCGGAGCTGCTGTTCGAAGCCGGGCAGATCAATGCCCGGCTGGACAAGCGGCGGGCCGCGATCGTCGCGTTCGAACGTTTTCTCACGGTCGACGACGGTCGTGGCGACCCCGAACTGCGCCAGCGGGCCACCGCCCTGTTGCAGGAATTGCGCCGCGGGCTTAACTGATCCCGGCGTCCACCCCCGATCCGCCTATCAGTCCAGGAAATTCCCATGAAGCTCAATGTCGCCATCCAGATGGACCACGTCTCGACCATCGACATCGACGGCGACTCGACGTTCGTCCTGGGACTCGAAGCTGAACGGCGGGGATATTCTCTGTGGCACTATACGCCGCCGGATCTGGTCTTCCGCGACCGCAAGGTGCTGGCGCGGGCCCAGCCGATGAATCTGAGGCGCGCGAAGGGAAACCATTTCACCCTGGGCGAGGCGGAGATGCTCGATTTGTCGAAGATCGACGTGATCCTGCTGCGCCAGGATCCGCCGTTCGACATGTCGTACATCACCACCACGCATGTTCTTGAGCACATCCATCCCAAGACGCTGGTGGTCAACGATCCGGCCAGCGTGCGCAATGCACCTGAGAAACTGTTCGTCACGCACTTCGACAATGTGATGCCGCCGACGCTGATCACCGCCGACGCGCGCGCGCTGCGGGCCTTCCGCGACGAGCACAAGGACATCATCCTGAAGCCGCTGTTCGGCAACGGCGGCGCCGGCGTGTTCCGCGTGAAGCCCGACGACGAGAATTTCAATTCGCTGCTGGAAATGTTCTCGCAGCGCAGCCGTGAACCGGTGATCGCCCAGCGTTACCTTCCCGAGGTACGCAAGGGCGACAAGCGCATCATCCTGATCGACGGCAAGCCGGTAGGCGCGATCGACCGCGTGCCGGCCGCGGGCGAGGCGCGATCCAACATGCACGTCGGCGGCGTCGCGGTGAAGGCAGCACTCACCAAGCGCGACATCGAACTTTGCGAGATCATCGGGCCTGAGCTTGCCAGGCTTGGCCTGATCTTCGTCGGCATCGACGTGATCGGCGATTACCTCACGGAAATCAACGTCACC
Source organism: uncultured Reyranella sp. (assembly GCA_937919085.1). Taxonomy (GTDB): domain Bacteria; phylum Pseudomonadota; class Alphaproteobacteria; order Reyranellales; family Reyranellaceae; genus Reyranella. Next base: position 9,391 of record CALFRN010000462.1, on the reverse strand, counting down.
TCGCCGACGGGTCTGCAGCAGATCAACCGGTTCGACGACGTGTCGCTGGAGGCCCAGATCTGGGATCGCATCGAGACGCGCTACCAGGAAACGCGCGGACCCAAATGACGTCGGCGGCCAAAGCCGCGCCGATCTGGGTCACGGGGGCGCTGACGCTCGATCCATCCGAGATCGAGGAGAGTTTCGTGCGCGCCGCGGGACCGGGCGGTCAGCACGTCAACACGACATCGACGGCGGTGCAGCTCCGCTTCGACGTGCGCCATTCGCCGTCACTGACGGACGACGTGCGCCACAGGCTGGAACGTCTGGCGGGGCGCCGCCTGACGCGCGACGGTGTCATCGTGCTGGTGGCGCAAGGTCAGCGCAGCCAGAAGCGCAATCGCGAGGAGGCACTCGACCGCCTGGTCGCCCTGGTCCGGGAGGCGGCCCGGCCGCCGACCTTCCGCAAGAAGACGAGAGTCAGCAAGGCAGCCAAGCGCCGCCGCGTCGACGACAAGAAGCATCACGGCGCCGTCAAGTCGCTGCGAAGGAAGCGCGCGGACGACTAGGGGTGTGCTACTGTCGCGCCGACAACGGAATGAGGTGACACGTGGCAGATGTCCGCAAGGAAACCGACAGTCTCGGCGAAGTGAGCGTTCCGGCGGACAAGCTCTGGGGCGCGCAGACCCAGCGCTCGCTCGAGCACTTCAGCATCGGCAAGGACCTGATCCCGCGCGAGATGGTCACCGGCTACGCCACCCTGAAGAAGGCGGCGGCCAACGCCAACCACGACGGCAAGCGGCTCGACGACGAAGCCCACAGGCTGATCGTGCAGGTATGCGATGAAATTCTGGCCGGCCAGCACCACGAGATGTTCCCGTTGCACGTCTGGATGACCGGCAGCGGCACCCAGTTCAACATGAACGTGAACGAGGTCATATCGAACCGTTGTTGCCAGATTGCCGGTACGCCGCTCGGCAGCAAGAAGCCGGTTCATCCCAACGATCACGTCAACATGTCCCAGTCGTCCAACGACACATTCCCGTCGGTGATGTACGTCGCGGCGGCAGTCAACGTGACCGGGCGGTTGGTGCCGTCAGTCAAGGCGCTGCACGATTCGATCGCAGCCAAGGCGAAGGAATGGGACGATATCGTCAAGATCGGCCGTACCCACATGCAGGATGCGACGCCGATCACGCTGGGCCAGGAATGGTCGGGCTACGCCGGCATGCTGGCCGACGACCTCGATCGCCTGCAGGATGCGCTGAAGGGCGTCTATCGCCTCGCCCTGGGCGGCACAGCGGTCGGCACCGGCATCAACGCGGCACCTGGCTTCGCCGAAGCGGCGGCGGCCGAGATCGCCAAGCTAACCAAATTGCCGTTCGTATCCGCGCCCAACAAGTTCACAGTGCAGGGTGCGCACGACGCGCTGGTCCAGCTCTCGGGCACGCTGCGGACACTCGCGGTTTCACTGTACAAGATTGCCAACGACATCCGCCTGATGTCGTGCGGCCCGCGCGCCGGCTTCGCCGAACTCGAGATACCCGAGAACGAGCCCGGCTCCTCGATCATGCCGGGCAAGGTCAATCCCACCCAGTGCGAAGCGCTGACGATGCTGGCGGTCCAGGTGATGGCCAACGACGTAGCCGTGGGCATGGGCGGCGCGGGCGGCTACCTCGAGATGAACGTCTACAAGCCGCTGATGATCTACAACATCACGCACTCGATCACCCTGATGACCGACGGCTGCACCAACTTCCGAAAATTCCTTGTCGAGGGCACCAAGCCCAATCTGAAGAAGATCAAGGAATACGTGGATCGCTCCCTGATGCTCGTGACGGCGCTCGCTCCGGTGATCGGCTACGACAAGGCCTCGAAGATCGCACACTACGCCATGGACAACGACCTGACACTGAAGGCCGCCGCTTTGAAGCTGGGCTTCGTGACCGAAGCCGAGTTCGACAAGGTCGTCGACCCGACAAAGATGGTGAGGCCTTACGTCGCCACAGAGTAGGGGCTAGCTTTCGGCCAGCCAGCGCCGCTCGGTCATGAATCGCGCGGTGGCGAGGCCCATGGCCATGGCGCCGACAACGAAGCAGAAGTTGGCGCCGGCCTGCAGGGCGGTCAGCACCTGACCCTGGTTGAGCATGACGATGGTCTGGAAGGCGAACAGGCCCGGAGTCATGATGATGATGCTGGGCACCGTCACGGCGATGCGCGGCTCGTGCAGGCGCGCCTCCACCAGCGAGGCCAGCAGCCCGACCAGCAGAGCGCCGAGGAAAGTTGCGGGCGGCAGCGGCATGCCGAGATCGTGGAGCGCAAGACGCAGCTCATTGCCCAGCAGCGACAGGACGCCGACGGCCAGCACGACGCGCGTCGAACTGTTGTAGAGCGCGGCGAAGCCGAAGCCGGCGAGCAGGCTCGCCAGCGCGCGCAAGGCCAGTGTGAGGGGGTCCACGCCGGGCGGCGTCGCGGGTGCTACGGTCGCGGCAAGGCCGGCGATGGCGGCCACCGCGGACAGGCCGATGGCGGCGGCCAGCAGGATCATGGTCGCGTAGAATAGGCGGCTCAGTGCCGCGATCGGTTGGTGCTGAACGGCGTCGAGCAACGAGGCCACGAGCGGGAACCCGGGTACCAGGAACAGCACGGAGAAAATGAACCCCGCCGCATGGCCCGGCCCGAAGCCGCTCGCGCCGAGTGTGGCGATGCCGATGCAGTAGAGGCTGGCCGTGACGACGGTCACGAGCGCGGTCACGGCGTACTGGTTGCCGCGATGCCGCAACAGCAGGGCTCGCAGTGACTGGCCGAAGCCACCGGCGACGACGGCCATCGCGGTACCCAGCGTGTCGCCGCCGTTCAGGTAGGAGAAGGCGCCGGAGGCGAGACCGATGGCGATCGCCACCGTCGCGATCGACCGCAGCGCGGGCACCGCCTCTATGGCATCGAGTTCCCTGGCGAGGGCGTCGGGCGTAAGGCGGCCGCTGCCCTCGTGGGCGAGCCTTTCCAGGGTCGCGATGCGCCAGGCGTTGATGCCCGGCGGGCCGACTTCGCAGGTGATCGTCACCAGGTCGCCACCCTGCCGTGCGCTGGCCGTCAAGCCGTTGAGTGAGATCTGTACCGCGAGCGCCTCGATGCCGAGGCGGTTGGACAGAGTTCCCATCGACTCGCGCACGCGGAATGCGGTGTCGCCCGCCTGCATCATCAGTCGGCCGAAGCGCAGCAGGACGTCGAGCGCTTCCCGGACGGTGCTCAAGCCGTGTGCAGTCCCAGCACTTCAGCCGTCTCCTTGCGAATCCGTTCGGTAAGCGCGGCGTCGGTCTTCAGGTCGTGGCCGTAGGAGGGGATCATCTCCTTCAGCTTGGGCACCCAATGGCCTACGAGCTGTTCGTGGAAGCAGTTCTCCAGCATGTGCACCATGATCCAAACCGCCGTCGAGGCACCAGGCGAAGCGCCGAGCAGTGCCACGACCGACGAGTCGGCGGATGCCACGATCTCGGTGCCGAATTCCAGGACGCCGGTGTGCTTGCGGTCCGCCTTGATGATCTGCACGCGCTGGCCGGCAACGTCGAGTTCCCAGTCGGACTCCTTCACCGTCGGATAGAACTCGCGCAATGCCTTGAAGCGATGGGCCGAACTCTGCAGTACCTGGCCGACGAGGTATTCGGTCAGCGGAAAATTGTCCCGCGCCACGGCCAGCAGCGGCAGGATGTTGTCGGGCCGCAACGACAGTGGCAGGTCGAGCAGCGAGCCGTGCTTGAGGAACTTGGTCGAGAAGCCGGCGTAGGGCCCAAACAGCAGCGAGCGCTTGCCGTCGACGATGCGTGTGTCGAGATGGGGCACCGACATCGGCGGTGAACCGGAGGCCGCCATGCCGTACACCTTGGCGGTATGGCGCTCGACGACCTCCGTCTTGCCGCAACGCAGCCAGATGCCGCTCACCGGGAAGCCTGCGAATCCCTTGGCCTCGGGGATGCCGGATTTTTGCAGGAGCGTCAGCGCGGCGCCGCCGGCGCCCAGGAACACATAACGGGTGTCGATCGACCGCTTTGCGCCGGAGATCTCGTCCTTCACATCGATCCGCCAGCCTCCGCCCGGCCGCCGGTGCAGATGGGTCACGGCCTGCGAAAAATGCACTGCGAAACGGTCTTGCCGCTTGAGGTAGCCCATCAGGTTGCTGGTCAAGGCGCCGTAGTTCACGTCGGCGCCGCTCACGATACGGGTGGCGGCAACGGCTTGCTTGGGATCGCGCCCTTCCATGACCAGCGGGGCCCATTCGGCGATCCTGGCATGGTCCTCGGAATAATCCATGCCGTGATAGCAGTGATGGGCGCTCATCGCGGCATGCCGCTTCTTGAGGAAAGCCTGGCGGTCGGCGCCGATCACGAAACTCATATGCGGCACGGGGTGGATGAAATTGTCGGGCGAGGCGATGGCGCCCTTCCGGATGAGATACGACCAGAACTGTCGCGACAGGTCGAACTCGACATTGACCTCGAGTGCCTTGGCGATATCGACGCTGCCGTCGGGCCGCATCGGTGTGTAGTTGAGCTCGCAGTTGGCGGCATGGCCGGTGCCGGCGTTGTTCCAGGCGTTGGAGCTTTCCTGGGCTTCGCCGGGCATTCTTTCGATGATTTCGAGCCTAAGGTGAGGCTGCAGCTCCTTCAGGAACACCGCGAGCGTGGTGCTCATGATGCCGGCGCCAACCAGAACCACATCCACTTCGGCGGCGGGGGCTTTGTCTGTCATGGAGGTCTCCGCGGATGTGACGTTCTCTATTTGGCCGGTTTGAAAGGCACAACCGCTCCATGCCCGAGCACGACATAGACGCGCCGCCAGGGCTGATCGTCGACCAGCCTCCAGGTATGGCCGCCACCGGCGGTGTCTTCGGCCAACAAGATGTCGCCAGGCGCCAGTACGAAGTGCTGACCGCCGCGCGTCTGGAAATCCAGTGTTCCACTTAGCGTGATAACGAGCTGACGGACCGGCGCGGTGTGCCACGCAAGCTTGCCGCCGGGGCCGGTTTCCTGGAACGATGCCGTTGTGACGTTCAGCTTGCCGCTGAGAAGGTCACCGTGCGCGCCGGGCCCCAGGTCGATCCAGCCTTCCTCGAAGTGGGAGTTCTCGTCTTCGCCGGTCCAAATCCGCACGCATCGGATCATCTCGCCATCCTTCGCTTCGCCATCGACGGGCTTGGGGAGCGCGTCCCTCGCCACCTCAGGCTATATGTAGACGACCGTAGTATGGGCCTGATCAACTAGCAAGAAACCGGGGAACGACGCACACCGTGTCCAATGATCGAGCGACGTCCGACAACACCACCTGGCAGGCCACCGTTCTGTCCGTCGTCGCCGGCTACGCCGACGCCGTCGGCTTCATGACCTTCGGTGCTTTCGCTGGCGCTATGACCGGCAACACAGTGCTGCTCGGAATCGCGGTGGCCGGTGCGAATTTCGAAGACGCCCTGCGGAGCGCGATTGTCATTGCATCATTCCTGGTGGGGGTTACCGCGGGAGCCGTCCTCCGTCGACGGATTCCTCTGGCATCGATATTCGCAATTGAAGCGGCAGCTATCGTCACGGCTGCGTTGATCGCGCCGGTGTTCGCCGCGCCCACACTCGCCTTTGCCATGGGACTTCAGAATGCGGCCATGACGCGATTTGGCGGAGCAAGCCTGAACACCGTAGTGCTGACGGGCAACCTGCAGAAGATGATGCAGGCTTTCCTCGAACGGTTCGAGCGGTCGTCCACAGCGCCCGCGTCGGCGACTGTCGGTGCCGGCGCGATTGCCGAAATATGGCTCGCCTACCTCGGCGGCGTAATGATCGGCGCCCTGGCCTGGCACTGGATGGCGTATCCGCTGCTGCCGGCGGTGCTGTTGTTGCCTGCCGCCCTGTTGCGGCAAGCGCCATGGCGCGGAACCTGAATGGGGTCAGAACGGCGCGATCGGGCAAAAGACGTCGATGGTCTTGCCCGGTCATGGCGGTGCGCCCAGTTCGCGCTCATGACGACGCTTGCATACCCTCCAGGTCGGGACGAGGCAGGGAAGGGTCCCCAGAGGAAGACCGCGACGCCGGTGCCGATGATTAGATCGTGCCGGCCACACAACCGCTTCCTCCAAGTTGAAGTATGCCTGAAGCAGAGAACGACAACATGTGGTGTCAACGGTGAACAGAATCGGGTGACGTCGCGGAAAAGCCGCAATTGAGTCGGATACACAATTCATGAGATTGGGCATCCCGTCGTAGGCGGCGATATCCACCGCGGACACTTTTTGCCTGTATCCGCGTTTCTCCCAGAACAATGGACTACGAACGTTCGCGCTGCCCTCGGCGGCAACGGAGCTACCGGCTTTGCAGCTCGGCGGCCGGAACAGGTCAATTTCCGGCACCGGGGTTTGCAGGCCGCTGCGCCACAAGCATCGGTACAACCACCAATAGGGGGGTATTTTTTGGTCGGTAATCCAACCGTTGGTGCACACAAATCATCGCAGGTGCCTCGCCCCGCCAACCCGATCCGCATCTACTACATTCATACCCGCCTCGCCGGACCCATGAGCGCCTGGCCGCGTCTGCTCGAGCGTGCGGCGACCATGGGCTTCAACCATGTCTGCGTTTCGCCGGTATTTCTGCCGCATCGCAGCGATGACGTCTTTCTTGTCGATGATCACGAAGCTGCCGATCCCGTCCTGGAAGGCGGCAAGCGCGCAGACGCGTTCGTCTCGGCGCTGGCCAGCTTGTGCTCAAGCCATGGGTTGCGGCTCCTCCTCGACATCGTACTGGACCGGGTGGCCGCCGACGGCGTTACCGCGCGCCAGAATACCGGGCTGTTCGCCCGCGAATACAGCGACGCTGCGACTGGCGTGATCGATCCGCGCGGGCGCCTCGCGGATGTGCATGGCGCCATGACTCGCTTCGACTCGCCCGAGGCCGCGCCGCAGGTGGTGAAGTGGTGGGCCAGTCGCCTGGCGCGCCTGACGCAGGCCGGCGCAGCTGGCTTTCGACTGCTGGGCCTTGAGCGCGTGCCGGCGCTGATGCTGCGGCAGATCACCGACGCCACGCGTCGGGAGGTCGATTGTCTCTTTCTCGGCTGGACGCCCGGCCTCAGTCGGGAGCGGCTGCGCGAATTCGAGAGCGCGTCTCTCGACGGTGTATTCGCTTCGACGCCGTGGTGGGATGGCCGTGCGGGTTGGTATGCCGAAGAGCACGACCTGCTGTGCCGCGTTGGGCCGGTGATCGGCGTGGCCGAGGCGCCATTTGCCGACCGAGTGGCGAGCCGGGCCGATAGCGCCGCCGGCGCTGCCGCTCTCGGCCTGCGCACCCTGCGGATCGCCGCGGCGACGGGAGGCGGCATGATCGTGCCCATGGGCTTCGAATATCTGGCCCGGCGCGCGATGGAACAGCGTCACTCCGCGCCCGAGGACATGGCTGACGCCCTGCGCGAGGCCGAAGGCGATCTCTCGGCGGCGATCGCGGAATCGAATGGCCTGATCGATCGGTTGGCAAAGGTGGGCGTATCGGGTGCGATGCGCTGCCTGACCGAGCCTGGCGGCGTGGTGACGGCACTGGCTGTCATGGACACGGCGGACGGGCGAACCGCCGAGAAGGGGCTGGTTGTACTCGTCAACGCCGACATGACGCGGTCACATCCCATTCCTGTGAGTCTGAATCCGCTCGATCCGGCAGCTGGTGCGCTGCTCGGCAATCCAAGGTTCGAACTGGGCGACGATGCCACACCAGGTCTGGCACCAGGCGAGGTTCGCGTTGCCGTGCTGTCGCGTATGCCGGCCGTCCGGGCAGCGGTACCCAATGACCGTCGCGCGGCGAGCGCCGCTGCCAAGCAATCGCCGATCGTCGTCGATCGCGTCACGCCATGCCTGGATGGCGGAGCGTTTCCCGCCAAGCGTATCGTCGGCCGCGCCATCGTCGTCGAGGCGGACATATTCGCCGATGGCCACGACATTCTCGCTGCAGAACTGCTGTGGCGGGCGGCAGACCAAAAAGAATGGCAGCGCGCGCCGCTCATACCGCTCGGCAACGACCGATGGCAGGGCCGGATGACGCCGACGCGTATCGGGCGGCACCTGTTCACCGTCGAAGCCTGGCGTGACGAATACGCCTCGCTCTGCCACGGCATCGAACTGAAGCACCAAGCTGGCGTCGACATCACTCTGGATCTGGCCGAAGCGGCCGCGCTCATCGAGCGCGTCGCGGCGCACGCGGTACCCAAACATGGCAGGGTTTTTTCCAAGACGCTTGCGGTTCTGTCCCGCGGAGATGCAGCATCGAGCGTCAAGTCGCTGACGGCGCGCGCCGCGCGCGATGCCTTTGCTGCAGCCGAAGCCGCTGCCGAGGGGCGCGCCTTCGCTGTCTGCCCCGAGCCGATTTCGCTCGAAATCGACCGGCCGCAGGCCGAACATGCCGCCTGGTACGAACTGTTCCCGCGCTCGCAGACCGACGATCCGGCGCGCCACGGCACCTTTACCGACGTGATCGGGCAGTTGCCGCGGATCCGGGACATGGGTTTCGATGTCCTCTACTTTCCGCCCATCCACCCGATCGGCATCAAGAACCGCAAGGGTCGCAACAACTCGCTCAATCCCGGGCCCGAGGATTTCGGAAGCCCCTATGCGATCGGCGGCAAGGAGGGCGGGCACGACGCGTTGCACCCGCTGCTCGGCACGGCCGAGGAGTTCCGGCGCTTGGTTGCGGCGGCGCGCGATCACGGGATGGAGATCGCGCTCGATTTCGCCATCCAGTGCTCACTCGATCATCCGTGGCTCCGCGACCATCCCGGCTGGTTCCGCCATCGTCCGGACGGCTCGATCAAGTACGCCGAGAATCCGCCGAAGAAGTATGAAGATATCGTCAACGTCGACTTCCATGCCGACGACGCGGTTCCCGGTCTGTGGCTCGCGCTCCGCGATTCGATCCTGCACTGGGTGGGCGAAGGCGTGCGCACCTTCCGCGTCGACAACCCGCACACCAAGCCATTGCCGTTCTGGCAGTGGATGATCGGCGATATTCGCGCCCGCCATCCGGACGTGCTGTTCCTCTCAGAGGCCTTTACCCGGCCGAAGATGATGCTGCGCCTGGCCAAGGTGGGATTCTCGCAGTCCTACACCTACTTCACCTGGCGCAACTCCAAGCAGGAACTCACCGACTATCTGACCGAGCTTACGACGACCGAGGCGGCCGAGTACTTCCGTCCGCACTTCTTCGTCAATACGCCCGACATCAATCCGGTTTTCCTCCAGACCTCGGGGCGACCGGGCTTTCTGATCCGTGCCGCCCTGGCAGCAACACTGTCGGGATTGTGGGGAGTCTACTCGGGCTTCGAGATCTGCGAGGCGGCGCCCCTTCCAGGGCGCGAGGAATATCTCGATTCGGAGAAGTACGAGATCCGCATCAGGGAC
>CALFRN010000461.1 GCA_937919085.1 uncultured Reyranella sp. | reverse complement strand
GAGCACACCGGCGAGAATGGCGGCCCGGTTGAGGTTTCCGGCGCTCCTGCGGCTTTGGACATCGCGCGCCGTCTGCTGGCGATGGGAACCAGGGTGACGCTGGAGCGGGTGACGGAGCGTGTCGTCGTGGAAGACGGCACGGGGCGCAAGGATGGCTAAGGCGTGCGCGGGCTGCGGGACGGATATTGTTGGCTTAGGCGCGCTGTGCATGCCGTGCGGGCGCGCGGCTGCCGCCGGGTTCGGAGCGCGGAACGCTACAGCGCCGTCACCTAACACGTCACCTAACAGACAGGTATCGTCACCTAACGAATTTCCGCCCGGCATCGTCTGTGCGGAGGCGCCTGTCGACCGGCCGCGTGGCCCAGCCATGACCTCCGGGGAACGGACGGCGAAGTGGCGACAGAAGAACCCCGAGGCGCATGCCGCGTACATGCGGGACTACATGCGTCGACAACGCGCCAGGCTGAAAGGAGCTGGGCTGTGAGTGAGACGAGCGAGCCAAATCTGAATCGTATGATGGTCGCGAGCATCGCCGACGCTCTGATGCGGGTTGTTGATGCGCGGGGCCAGTTGCGTAACGCAGAGATCGGCGCATCCGCCGCCCGGGCCACTATCACGGGCCTGTCGGCGCAGATTGCGGAGGTCAGCACCGCGTTCCCGGCCGAGGCGGCAGCCGCCGACGAACGTGTGGCGCGTATGGCCAGCCACGCCGCCGCCTGCGTCTGTGCGCCGGGCGAAGAATCCGCCTGCGAGTGGAAGGGGTGCCCGAGGCGTCCGACGCCCAAAGTCGCCGCCTGATGGCCTGTGCAAACTGCGGTGGCGTTCACGCCGCATGGCAATGTGGCGGCAGGCTGTCTGGCGCCAGTGTCGGGCACCGCGCCGTTTCCCGTGAAACCGCGCCAGTGCTGCCGCTCCCGGCCGAACTCACGACCGTTCTGTGCAAGACCGACCTTCCGCCCTCGGTTCTCGACGATGCCATCGACGCGCCCCCGCCAGCGCCCATCAAACGACGCGGTGGCCGTCCGCCGAAAGGTGACCGCGCATCGTCGGCCGCCCAGCGTCAGCGCGACCGTCGCGCCCGTCTGAAGGCCGCCGCACAGACGCCGCCACCTGATGCCTGAAGGCTCGCTCGGCCCGTCCACCGCCAGACGGTGGGAGGACATGAGCACGGCCGAACAGCTCGCGGTACAGGACGAAGCGACAAGGGCGAAGATACTCGCGTCCTATACCGAGGCGCAGCTTGAAGATCTGAAATACGACTGGACCTTCTGGGGGCGGCCGAAGCAATTGGCCCCGAAGGGAGACTGGTCGACGTGGCTGCTACGGGCGGGGCGCGGATTCGGGAAGACGCGCTCGGGCTCGGGCTGGGTACAGTCCCGCGCCATGGCGCATGCCGGCCGCTGGATTGCCCTCGTCGGCGCCACCCCGGCCGATGTCCGCGACCTCATGATCGAGGGCCCGGGCGGCTTGCTGGACCGCGCCGGGCGCAACGTGGCGCCGCAGCACAGGCCGCTCTTCGAACCGTCGAAACGCCGCCTGACATGGCCCAACGGCTCATGGGCGACGATCTACTCGGCCGAGGAGCCGGACCAGTTGCGCGGCTTTAGCGGCGATACCGCGTGGCTGGATGAAATGGCCAAGTATCCACGCAAGCGCGCGGTATGGGATGGCCTCCAATTCGGCATGCGCGAGGCCAGCAACGACCGGCCGCGCCGCCTGATCACGACGACACCGACGCCCGATCCGATCTTCCGTGAAATCGCCCGGCTGCCCGGGACCGTCGAAGTTGTCGGGTCCAGCTACGAAAACCGCGCCAATCTCGACCCGAGATGGTTCGAGGAAACCATCCTCGCCTATGAAGGGACGCAGATCGGACGGCAGGAAATCCACGCCGAACTGCTGGACCCCGAAGAGGGCGGCATCGTCAAGCGGTCGTCGTTTCGAATCTGGCCGCATGACCGCTCCCTGCCGACATTCGAGGCCATCGTCGTCTCGCTCGATACCGCATTCACGGAACGGACGCAGACCGGGACCGAGGGTGGCGACCCGACCGCGTGTCAGGTCTGGGGGCTGTTCAAGTACGAGCGTCGCCCGGCGCTCATGGTGCTGGATTGCTGGGCCGAGCATCTCGGCTTCCCCGAACTGATCGAGCGCGCCCGCAGGGAGATGAAGACGGCGTACGGCGCGCCGAAAGATGAACCGCTGATCCGGCCGATGATTCCCGCCGCATGGGACACGATCCCGTCGATGGGACGCCGGCCCGACCTTCTGCTGATCGAGGACAAGGGCTCCGGCATCTCGCTGCGCCAGACCTTGGCTCGTGAAGGCATTCACTCCTACCCCTACAATCCGGGGAAGGCCGACAAGCTGCTGCGTCTCCACCTCGTCAGCCACGTCTTCCAGCAGCGCATGGTGTGGCTTGTCGGGAGCGAACATCCGGCGCGGACAGGCCAGCCGAAGGCCTGGTACGACCCCATGCTGGAGCAGCTTTGCTCCTTCCGTGGCGGGGGCAGCATCGAGCACGACGATCACGTCGACGCCGCGACGCAGGCGGTCCGCTACTTCCTAGATCGCCACCTTCTCACGGTGACGGCACCGCCGCTGCAGGAAGACGTGCATGCGGCGGTGATACGGCAGCGTGGCTACGGCGCCCCGCGCATCAACAACCCCTACGCGACCTGAAACGAGGCGGGATGACCACCATCGTGGCGATGCACACGCCGGCCGGGACATGGATCGGCGCCGATAGCCGCGCTGCTACGGGCAGCGGCTTCCGGCTGGCGACAACGGCGCGCAAATGGGTCTGGTCGCCTGACCGCACCCGTGCCATCGGCTTCAGTGGCGAGAGCCGCACATACGCAGTGCTCACGGGAGGCGGCGCTTTTCCCGACGATGACGACGCCAATGCCGTTGCCGGCTGGATTCGTCACCTGCTGCTTGGCGCGGGCTACCAGCCAAAGTCCGGCGAGACGGGCGCGCCCAGTTACGATAACTCGTTCATCTACGCATCCCCGATGGGCGTATGGGACATCGACAGCGCCTTTTCCGTCGACCGTATCGATGACGGCGTTCTGTGGGCTCGAGGCTCAGGAGCAGCGTTCGCGCTGGGCGCCGGTCACGCGTTGCTTCGGGAGTGTCCCGACATGGCCCCCGACGCCGTGCTGTACCGCTTGCTGCAGGCCGCTGCTGCCTACGACCTCTACACCGGCGGCGAGCTGTTCGTGCACAAGCTCGGCGCCCTCGGTGCCGTGGAGATAGCCGCATGACCGACACCGGCGAGGCTATCGAGATCACGGAGGAGAAGCCGTCCGTCATCGAGAATGACGACGGCAGCGCCATCATCGTGCTCGATGAAGACGGTCCCGGTTCCGAGACATCCGAGCATTTCGCCAACCTGGCTGACGAACTCGACCCGGCCATACTGAAGCAGTTCGCATCGGAACTGCTGGACCTTGTCGAACAGGATAAGAAAAGCCGGGAGCAGCGCGACAAGCTGTACGAGGAAGGGCTGCGCCGTACCGGCCTCGGCAACGATGCTCCGGGTGGTGCGCAGTTCGAAGGCGCATCCCGTGTCGTGCACCCGCTGCTGATCGAGGCCAGCGTCGACTTCGCGGCCCGGGCGATGAAGGAACTCCTCCCCCCCTCCGGGCCGGCCAAGGATTTCATCCCGGGAACGCCGACCAAGGAGAAGGTCGAAAAAGCGCGCCGCAAGGTCGCGCACATGAACTGGCAGTTGACGGTGCAGTGCCCGGACTTCCGCTCCGAACTGGAGCAGGCGCTGTCGCAGGTTCCCCTTGGCGGCGCGCAGTACATCAAGGTCGGCTGGGATGAAGGGCGCCGCCGCCCGACGTTCAATGCGGTCTGGATCGACGACCTCTATCTGCCGTTCGCGGCTTCCGGCTTCTACGGCGCCGAGCGCAAGACGCATGCCCAGCAGATCACGCGGCAGGAGTATGACCGACGCGTCCGTTCCGGCATGTACCGTGATGTCGACCTTCCCTCACCGAGTGCGGAGCCCGAACAATCCGCCGCCGAAAAGGCCAACGACAAGATCGAGGGGCGCCAGTCCAGCGCCTACAACGAGGATGGCCTGCGAACGGTTTTCGAGACCGCGTTGCTCGGTGAGCTTGAAGGCGACGACGATCAGGCGCCGTACATCGTTTCCATCGACCAATCGACGCAGGCGGTGCTCGCGGTCTACCGGAACTGGTTGCCCGATGACTCCACGAAGACCGAACTGGACTGGATCATCGAGTTCCCGTTCGTGCCGTGGCGGGGCGCCTATCCTATCGGTCTGACGCATCTCATCGGCGGTCTCTCCGGAGCCGCGACCGGTGCGCTTCGTGCCCTTCTGGACACCGCGCTGATCAACAATTTCCCCGGCGCCGTGAAACTCAAGGGGGGCAGTTCCGGAGGGCAGAACCAGCAGATCAATCCGACGCAGGTCAACGAGATTGATGGCTCGCTGGCGTCAGACGATATCCGCAAGACCATCATGGCGCTGCCGTTCAACCCGCCCTCGGTGGTGCTGTACCAGTTGCTGGGCTTCCTCGTCGAAGCCGGCAAGGGCGTCGTGCAGACCACGTTCGAGAAACTGAGCGAAGGTCGCGGCGATATGCCGGTGGGCACCACGGCGGCGCTCATCGATCAGGGCCTCACGGTCTTCAATGCCATTCACGGGCGCCTGCATGCCGCGATGCAGCGGCTGCTGCAGGTACTGCATCGCGTCAATGCGATGTATCTCGACGACGACGAACTCCTGGACGATGCCGGCGAGATGCTGGCGCGCCGGGAGGACTATCAGGGCGCCATCGACGTGGTGCCGGTTTCGGACCCGTCGATTTCCTCTGATGTCCAGCGTTTCGCCCGCATGCAGGCCGTGGTCCAGCGGTCCGACGCCAAGCCCGAACTATACAACGGGCTGGCGGTGGAGAAGCGGCTGCTGGAGCAGTTGCGGGTGCCGGACTACGAGGCACTGCTGGTCAAGCCTGCCGACCCGGAGCCGATGTCGGCTGTGGCAGAGAACCTGGCAGCGACAGGGGGAAGGCCAGTCGCGGCATTCCCGGAACAGGACCATCTCGCGCACCTTCAGGCGCATCTCGACTTCATCGACAAGCTGGTGATTCCGTTGGGGCCGGTACTGGCTACGACTGCACTCCCCGTACTGCTCGGCCACCTGAAGGAACACGTCGCGATGTGGTACGTCGTCGCGGTGTACGACACCGTGGCGCAGGCAACCGGGGTGGCGCCGGAAACCCTGTTTTCGCCCGACAGCCCGGAGACCTCGCGAGGTCTGGACCAGTTGCTCGCTGCTGCGTCCACCGCCGTGCTCCGCGATTCCATGGAGGTCTTCAAGGGTCTCCCGCCGGTGGTCGAAAAGGCCATCCAGTTGCTGCAGTCCATGGCGCCGCCGCCTCCTGCTGATCCCGCGACGGCAGCGGCGGCCGGTGCGGCACAGGCGGAAACCGAGCGTCGCGGTCTGGCCGATCAGCGCAAGGCGGAAACCGCCGCCGCGAAGCTGGAGGCAGATGCCGTCAAGGCGGCGGCTGACCGCGCGGCCGATATGGAGCGGGAGCGGTTGCAGCAGGAGTCGGAAGACGCCCGCACCGCCGCCGAGATCGCTGCGCGCATCGCCATGAACGATGCCGACAACGAGACGGCGACCGAACTCGCAATGCTGGAGGTTGCCACGGGCGAGCACGTCGCTGTGTCGACCGGCAGCGGTATCAATCCCGGCGTGTAACTCCGGGGGATCACGGAAAGGAAACCGATCATGGCAACGCCGAAGGGGCCGATGCCCCAGCACAAGGAAGTCGCGATGGGTCTGAACCCGACCGTTCGCGTCTCGGGACCGTCGAGTACTTCGGAGTCCGAAGCACGGCCGGCGCCGAAATCGACGCGTCGCACGAAATAATCCCTTTTCCCGAAGCGGAGAACATGCTATGGCGTTGGATGGTTACGAGAGCGCGCTAAGGGCCACTCTGGTTCAGTGGGCCGAACAGGGCGCTGCAAAGCCGCAGTATCGGGACGCCTTCGAGTACGGGCGAGTCCACGGTTACTACGCTGGTTTGCAGAAGGCTCTCGACTTGTTCCTCGCACATGTCCGCGATCAGGATGCAAAGGACGCCGCGCTATGAGCAGCGCTGTCCCGATTGCGCGTCTCGGCGCCGCCGCAGAGGTCACCGACCTCGCCAGCCTGCTGGACCGCGAACAGCCCATCGATCAGGCGTTCCCGAAGTGTGACCCCGGCATCCGCCCCACGGGCTCCCGTGTGCTGGTGCAGATCCGGTCACCGAAGACGCGGACGCGCGGCGGCATCATTCTGGCCGCCGACACCACCGAAACCGAGAAATGGAACCAGCAGGTCGGTCGTGTCGTCGCGGCGGGCCCCGTGGCATTCCGGAATCGGAACACCCTGGACCCGTGGCCGGAAGGCGACTGGGTCAAGCCCGGCGACTTCGTCCGTGTGCCGAAGTACGGCGGCGACCGCTGGGAACGTGCGCTGGACGCCGAGGGGCGTGAGCAGGCGCTGTTCGTGATCTTCAACGATCTCGAAATCATCGGGGTGGTCACCGTCGACCCCCGCGACATCAAAGCCTTCATCTAGCTCGGGAGAGCAGGACAGTGGCAAAAGACAAGGACGACACCGCGCTCATCGAGGACGACGATGCCGATGTTGCCGGCAAGGATGCTGGTGACGAGGAACTGATCGTCCGCGAAGACGCGCCGCCGGCTGCGGCGAAGGGCGGCGATGATGCCGACCGTCGCGTCGCGGCGAAGGACGGCGAAGACGAGGATGACGACGACGCGGCCCATGACGATGACGCGGACAAGCCGCGCAAGCGTCTGGCGTCACGCGACCGTCGTCGGCTCCAGAAGGACGCCCGCGAACGCACGCTTGTCGAACTGGCCGAGCTGCGGGCGCAGAACGCCATGCTGGCGCAGCAGGTCGCCGCGATTCACGACGACGGCATCCGCCGCAACCTGACGGACATCGACGGTCGCATCGCGGCGGCGAAGATGCGCGCCGAAGAGGCCGCCGTCCTGCTGGCCGAAGCGGCGAAGAACAGCGACGGTGACAGCCTCGTCAAGGCGCTGGGAATACGTGACGCCGCGATCTACGAGGCCCGTTCGCTGGAGGATGCCAAGCAGCGTGCCACGGCCAATGTGGCAAGAGGGCGCGAGGCTCCGGTGGCCGGCCGGCCCGATCCTGCGGTGCAGGAGAACATCCGCCAGTTCCGCGAGGATCACGACTGGTACAACCCGAAGGGCAGCGACGCCGACAGCCGCGTCGTGCTGCGCCTCGATGCCGCCGTCGCCGCCGATGGCTACAAGGCCAACACCCCGGCGTATTGGGCCGAACTGGCGCGGCGCATGGAAGACGCGCTGCCGCATCGTTTCGAGGCCGGCGATGACGACCGTGGCAATGGCCGCCCCCGCAGGGATGGCGGCCCGCGTGGCCCCCGTCTTTCCAACGGGCGCAGCCAGCAGACGCCGAACGGTCGCCGCGAGGTCTATGTCTCGGCGGACCGCAAGGCGGCGATGATCGAACTCGGCGTGTGGGACGACCCCGCAGCACGCCAGCGTTATCTCAAGAGCTATCAGGCGTGGGACCGCGACAACGCGGCCCCGGCACGCTGAACGAGGAAGAGCCCGACATGGCACTCCATACCGAGAACGATGGCCGCGAGGATGTCCGTCTCCGCTCCGATGCCGTGAGGCCGGAGCGTGAAGAGCGTCACGACGCCGCGACCGAGCGCACGATTTCGGACGAAGACCGCCTCACGATGATGCGGAACTCGTTCATGCAGGCGCGCCTGCCTGACCTCCCGAACATCCCGGGCTGGCATCTCTGCTGGCTGTCGACGACCAACCAGGGAGACAGCATCCAGTGGCGGGTGCGGCTGGGCTATGTCCCCGTGACACTGGCCGACATTCCGGGCTGGGATCATGCGGTCCTGAAGAGCGGCGAATGGGCCGGGCATATCGGCATCAACGAGATGCTGGCCTACAAGCTGCCGATGGACCTCTACCAGATGTACATGCGCGAGGCGCATCACGACGCGCCGAACCGCGAGGACGAGAAACTTCGTGCCGCGTTGGAAAGCATGCATGAAGACGCCGAACGTCTCGGCGGCCGGCTCATCGAGGGTGACGGCACCCGCGAGTTGCGGGAACGGCGCGGTCCGCCGGCCCCGGCGTTTCAGGGCTGAACACAAGGAGTCACCAGACAATGCCTGCCACTGCCTCGCCCTTCGGGCTCAAGCCGGTCTATCATCCCTCGGGCACGATCCGGGTGGAAGCCGGCACCATCGGCGCCGTGTACAACGCCAACCTGCTGCAGTACCAGCCCGTGCTCATCGGCACGGACGGCACGTTGCAGGCGGCGGCCACGACCGGCGTTTTCGTCGGCGTCTTCGAAGGTGTCGAGTACACCGCCGTGGACGGTCGCCCCATCGTCGCCAACGAGTGGATCGCCAGCACGCCCGTGCTCGCCGGCACCACGCCGGTGGCGTACTACACCCGTGACCCGCTGATCCGGTACGAGATTCAGGCCAGCGGGGCGATCACGCAGGCCAATCTCGGCAACCAGGCCCACATGTCGGACGTGACCGCCGGCTCGACCACGACCGGCCTCAGCACGGCGACGCTCAATCAGGGCACGCTCACCAATTCCGGGCAGGCCCAGCTCCGCATCGTCGACTTCGGCCGCGAGCCGAACAACGCCATCGGCGACGCCTTCACCAACGTGATCGTCGAGATTTCGCTGCATCAGGATGTCGCGGCGATCAACGCCTACGGCGGCTAGTCCGCCCCTGTGATGTGACGAGGCGTCGGGCCACCGGTTCCCGACGCGACACTGGCCAGCGCACCGACGCGGCCACCGGTACCGGGCCCCCGCCTTTCCGCCGAGCCTTCAGGGCTGGCGACGTGGCGCAGGGTGCTCCGGCAGAGGCGGGCCCGATTTGGCCGGCCGGTATCGAAACCACACCCCGATACAGGCGCCTCTCGCTCCGCCGTAGCGCGGATGCCACTGAAAGGACAGTGCTATGGCCGTTCCGATGCGGAGTACAGACTTCCGCAGCATCGTCGAGCCGATCCTCAATGAGGAGTTCGACGGCATCTATACCCAGCGTGCCGATGAGTGGAAGCAGGTCTTCCGCGAGCAGAAGGGCATTGCGCGCAACTACCACGAGGAGCCCGTCCTGTTCGGCTTCGGCGCCGCGCCGGAACTCCCCGATGGAGCGGCGGTCACCTACCAGTCCGGTGGCGTCCTGTTCCTCAAGCGGTACGTCTACAAGGTCTACGGCCTCGCATTCGCACTCACGAAGGTGCTGGTGGAAGACGGCGACCACATCCGCATCGGCTCGGTCTACGCACGCCATCTGGCGCAGTCGCTGATCGAGACGAAGGAAACGCTGGCCGCGAACGTGCTGAATCGCGCGTTCAACGGCAGCTACCCCGGCGGCGACGGTGTCTCCCTGGTTTCGACCGCGCATCCCATCGTCAACGGGACGGCATCGAACCAGCTCACCACGGCGGCGGTGCTGTCGCAGACCTCGGTCGAACAGCTCTGCATCCAGATCCGGAACGCGGTCGACAACAACGGCAAGCGCATCCGTCTGGAGCCGAAGAAGCTGGTCCTGTCGCCGAGCAACGTCTTTCAGGGCGAAGTGATCCTGAAGTCGGTCCTGCGCAGCGGCAACGCCAACAACGACATCAACCCGCTGGTGTCGATGAAGCTGTTCAGCGGCGGACAGGCCAACCTCTCGCGCCTGACTTCGACCACGGCGTGGTGGATCGAGACCGACGCGCCGGAGGGCCTGAAGCTGATGATGCGTCGCGGTCTGGAGAAGAGCATGGAGGGCGACTTCGATACCGACTCCATGCGCTACAAGTCGACCGAACGCTACGATGTGGGCTGGACGGACTGGCGCGGTGCCTGGGGCACCGCCGGCGTCTGATCCCGCATCCTCATGGCCTCCGGAACCCCCGCCATCATGTGAACGCTGCCGTCCCCCGGTTTGGGGAGACGGCGCAGGAGTACGGCGATGACACTCACCAACTTCCCCAACGGCCTGACGAGTTTCGGTATTCCGCTCCTCGGGCCCGGCGGCAGCGATCTGCCGGTCGGCGGCAACTACTGGTTTGTCGACCTCGCGACGGGCGCCAACGGCAATGTCGGCGGTTTCGACTCGCCGCTCCAGACGCTGGCGGGGGCGATCTCGCGGGCCACGGCGAACAACAACGATGTCATCGTTCTCATGCCGGGCTATACCGAGACGATTGCCACGGCCGGCGGCCTCACGGTCGACAAGGCCGGCCTCTATATCGTCGGTCTCGGCGAAGGGGCCAACCGCCCGACGTTCACGTTCAGTGCGACGGCATCGACGTTCCTGATCACCGCCGCGAATACGGTGGTGCGGAACATCATCGGTGTCCCGAGCATCGACAGCGTCGTGGCGCCGTTCAGTGTCGCCGCCGCGAACTGCGAACTTGACATCGAATGGCAGGATGCCTCCGCCTCGGTCGAAGCCCTGCGTGCCGTCCTGACCACGGCGGCAGCGGACAATTTCACTTGCAATCTCGTCTACAAGGGCTTCACCGCCGGCAACGCCGTCGTCAACGCCATCCGGCTTGTCGGCTGCAACAATGGTCGGATCAACGTCGATTACTACGGCGTCCTGACCACGGCGGTGGTCGAGTTCCTGACCACGGCCTGCACCAACATCGAGGTCTACGGCACGTTCTACGTCTCCGGAACCACGGACTTCTCCAAGAACGTGGTCGATACCGTCACCGGCTCGACCTGGGGCGTGCAGGGCTGGGATGCGGCGGCTGGTATGTCGTTCTCCGGCGGTTCCGGCTCCCCGGTGGGGGGCAACGACTACGCGGCGGTCGTCGCCAATCAGGCCGTTCCCTCGCCGGACAGCACGGCGAACGTGCTGGAGCGCGATGTTGTCGGCAACAAGGCCGATGCCCTGATTACCGAGGTCGGCACCACCGACTCGGTCGCGGCCTATGTCAAGGGCCTCGTCAGCCAGATGTGGGCACTTCCCCGCAGTGTGGAGAAG
The DNA here is from genome assembly GCA_937919085.1 of uncultured Reyranella sp. GTDB lineage: Bacteria > Pseudomonadota > Alphaproteobacteria > Reyranellales > Reyranellaceae > Reyranella. Next base: position 3,160 of record CALFRN010000461.1, on the reverse strand, counting down.
CTCGACGGTGCCGTGTTGCTCGGTGATGATCCGCTCTTCACGATCACTGACGGCCCGGTCAAGATTCTGTCGATTACCGGTATCGTGACGACAGGGATCGGTGCCGGCACCACCAGCGTGAAGCTGGAACTCGACACGACCACCCCGGCGGCAACGGTGCAGATGAATGCCGGCGCCGTGGACATCGACGCCGATGCGGCTGGTACGTCGTATCGCTCGATCAACACGACTTCAGTGTTCACGCCTGTCAGTGCCGGTTTCGTGCTGGAGGCGAACTCGTTCGCGACCAACGACACGACGTTTCTCGCGCCCATCGGGACCATCATGTTCAACAGCGATGCGGCGCGGGCGGGTGTGATCGCGTGGTATCTCAGCTATATCCCGCTGTCCCCGGCCAGTCGCGTCGTGGCTGCCGCGTAGTCCCGACACAACGGGAGAACGGCCATGCGGCCGATCACGTTCACGACCACGGCGCTTGCGTCGGCAGACCCCAACGGAATCTGCCTGTCGCAGGCGCTGGCGGACGCCGGCAATCTCGTCATCGCCGGGGTCTTTGCATCCGGTGGGGTCGCCACCCTGACATCCTCGTCTGCGAAGCCCCGTTACGGGCTTCTGGTGACGATCACGTCCGGCGGCGACGATACCGGCCTCACCTTCACGATCACGGGCACGCGGCCCGGTGGTTCGGCGCAGACCGAGGCCGTGACTGGCGCCAGCGGTGCTGCGGCAACATCGACGCTGGCTTTCGAAACCGTGACGCAGGTCGCGGTGTCCGGGGCGGTGGCGACGGTTGTCGAAGTTGGCACGGCGCAATCCGGTTACACGGACTGGATTCCGCTCGACATCTATACGCCGAACCAGGCGACGGCGATTTCCGCGACGGTGAGCGGGGCCATCACCTATTCGGTCCAGTACACCAACGAAGACCCGTTCGACCGCTCGATTGCGCAACTGGCGCAGCCGCACCCGGACGGTGCCGTTCTTGGTGCCACGGCCAGCCAGACCGTGCAGTCCGTGGCGGTTATGCGGGCGGTGCGGTTTGTCCAGACCGCAGGGTCCGGCACGTTGCTGGCCACGATCACGCAGCAGTCGACGGCATAGGAGCGCGCGGTATGCCCGGCCCGAAATACGTCAAGGATTTCGAGTTTCCAGCCGATGCCGGCTTTCACGGTTCGGCCGGCATCCAGCACGTCCGGGGTTACGCCCGTGGCGGCAAGACCTTCAAGCCGTCGAAGGTCGAGAAAGTCATGCGCGAGTTCGATGCCGGGGATCTTCACTCCGGTTCCGGCGATGGCCCGAAGGTGACGAAGCCGAAGCAGGCCGTCGCCATCGCGTTGTCGGAAGCCCGTCGGCCGGCGAAGAAGGCCAAGGGGGGCGCCCTGAGCGAGGATGCCGCACAGGACAAGGGGGCATCCGCGAAGGCCGTGCACAAGCACGAAAAGACGCTGCACCCCGGCAAGCCGATGACGAAGCTGGCGCGCGGTGGCTACCCGGCGCATTCGGCGCGCCCGCTGATCACCCCGAACTAGGGCGGAGGCTGCCGTGGCTTTCCTCTACATCGAAGAGTATGCGGCGGTGGACGGTCTCACCGGACTGCCGCGCCCGGCGGTGACGACACAGCGCGTCGCCATCTGAGCATCGTCCGTGCAGTCCGCCGCCTTCGGCGCCACAACCATCTTCATCATCGCCACGGCCGACATTCCGTGCCAGATCGCATTCGGCACGAACCCGAGCGCCGTTTCCACCAGCGGGTATCTCCCGGGAGCCTTCCCGCGACCGTACAGCGTGGTCGCTGGGCAGAAGGTCGCCAACATCCAGGCACAGGCGTAGCCGATGCTGCGCTGGCCCGATTGGCGCGGGCTCGATGAATAGCAGGGCTATGCGTCGTCCGGCGCGCCGGGCAATGCGCCGTCCCTGTCCTGCAACTTCACGACGACAGGCGGCTCTCTCTCGCGGGCCTGCGTCGTCGGCAATCAGCCGATCACGTTCTTGCGGGGGAGCGCCGCCTATCTCACCAGCACACCGCTTGTCCTGTTCGGCGTCAACGATGCCCGTCTACAGGATGGGCCGAGCGGCGGTTTCCTGATCGAGGCGTCGGCAACGAACCTCGCATTGTATGCCCGAGACTGGACGTCGGTGTCCGTATCGTGACCTCCGGCGATGCTGTGGAGGTCGACTTCGCGCAAGTCGAAGCCGGGGGCATCGTCACGTCCCCGATTCTGACGACATCGGGGACAGCCATCCGAGCCGTAGACATCCCCACGATCACGGGCCTCAATACGGCGCGCTGGTTTAACGCTCTGGCGGGAACGTTCGTGCTGGAGATCGGCGCGCTGCCGACGGCGCGCCCCTGAGTTGTCGTTGCAGCCCCGGCTGATCCTTCTGCCAGTTGGCCATGGGCCGGCTGTCACCGCGCATTGTTTCGTCCATCAGACCCCCCTCTTTCGGGCACCGAGCATAGCACAACCACGGGTGGCTTCACCCCGGCTTTTGGAGCCACGCCACAGTAGTCCCCCGCGCGTCAAGGAGCCCACAATGAGCCTTCAGTCATGGCAGGAAACGTTTGTCGCGCAGTATGTTGCCGGCACGGCGTTCAATACCTACACGACGGCAAAGACGGTCCTCCCGGCATCGGCGCTGTTTACCCTCCCGGCAAACTACTTTTCCATCGGGCGGGCGCTACGCCTCACCGTTGCCGGGAGCATTTCCAATATCGTTACAACGCCGGGAACGATCACGTTTCAGGTCATGCTCGGCTCCGTCATCGCTTTCTCAACGGGGGCGATGCAACTCAGTGCCACGGCGCATACCACGCTGCCCTTCATGCTCGACGTGCTGCTGACATGCCGCTCGGTGGGGGCGGGCACATCGGCCACTCTCATGGGCCAAGCCGTCATGCAGAGCCAGTGCGTGGTGGCGACGGCGGTTGCCGACAGTGACGAAACCCACACCATGCTGCTGGCCCCCGATACGGCGCCAGCGGTGGGAACAGGCTTCGACAGTACCGCCGCGCAACAGGTCGATTTCTGGGCCGGCTTCTCCGTCAATGACGCCGGCAACCAGGTACAGCTTCAGCAGTACGTTCTCGAATCGCTGAACTAGGCCGATGCCGGGAACCGTCACGCACTGGCGTCCCGGGCTTCACCCCGGGCGCGGCCTC
>CALFRN010000460.1 GCA_937919085.1 uncultured Reyranella sp. | reverse complement strand
TACCCACGATCCTTTCGTCGCGTTGGCCTTTGCGGCGGCTGCGACCAAGAAGCTCAAGATCGGCACCGGCATCCTGCTGGTACCGCAGCACGAGCCGATTGCTACGGCCAAGGCCATCGCCTCGCTAGACCAGCTGTCGGGCGGCCGCTTCATCTTCGGCATCGGGGCCGGCTGGAATCAGGACGAGATGGAGAATCACGGTGTGCGTTACGTCACCCGTTACAAGCAGATGCGCGAGCATGTGCTGGCCATGAAGGCGCTGTGGACCGAAGAGGCTGGGTCCTTCCACGGTGAATTCGTGAATTTCGATCCCGCATGGTCGTGGCCCAAGCCGGCGCAGCGACCGCATCCGCCGATCCTGCTGGGGGGCGAAACCGACCACACGCTGAGGCGTGTGGTCGAGTACTGCGATGGCTGGTTCCCGCGCCCGCGCAGCGGCTTCGAGGCATCCACCGCGGTAGATCGTTTGAAGCGTATGGCGGAGTCGGTGAAGCGTGATCCCTCTACGCTCACGATCACCGTGTTTGGCGCGCCGCCGGAAGCCGCCGCCCTAGCTGCTTACGAAAAAGCCGGGATTCCAAACGCACTGTTGGCGATCCCCGATCTCAGCCGCGACGAGATCTTGCGCCATCTCGATACGATCGCGCCGCTGGCGAAAGCCCACGCATGAAAGTCGCCGTCGGCCTCGGCTTGATGAAGTTTCCATTTGCCGGGGCGGACGACTATTGGCGTTGGGTCGACCTCTGCGAGACGGGCGGCGTCGATTCGTTGTGGCAGACCGACCGGCTGGTCAGTCGCCAGCCGATCCTCGAATGCATGACGACCATGGCGGCGCTCGCCGGACGCACACGGCGGCTGCGCTTCGGCATGAACGTCGTTTCCCTGGCCCTGCGCGATCCGGTGTTGCTGGCCAAGCAGTGCGCCACGATCGACGTTCTCTCGGAAGGCCGCCTGCTGCCGGCCTTCGGCATCGGTAGCCCACTCGGGCCGGAGTGGCAGGCGCTCGATATCGATACCAGGACGCGGGGCCGTCGCACCGACGAAAGCCTCGAAATCATCGCCCGCCTTTGGCGCGAGGAGAGTGTCGACTTCGCGGGCAAGCACTATCGTCTCTCGGGTGCCTCGGTCTCGCCGCGGCCGGTGCAGGCGGACCTGCCGATGTGGATCGGCGGTTCGTCGGACGCGGCCATCCGGCGGACGGCGCGCTACGGCACCGGCTGGCAGGGTGGCGCCGAGGGTCCGGCCGAGGCGGGCCGGGTCGTCGCCGCCATAAAACTGGCCGCCGCCGAGGCTGGCCGCTCGATCGATGACGATCACTATGGCGCGGCTTTTCCGTTCTATTTCGGCAAGGCCGCCGACGGTGTCGTTTCAGGCGCCATGGCGGCCTACGCCAAACGCACCAACCGCGATCCCGCGCGCTATTTCGCGATCGGTGACGAGACGGCGATCCTCGACAGGATCGCCGAGTATGTCGATGTCGGCGTCCAGAAGTTCATCCTGCGGCCGGTGGGCGACGGCGCCAGTGTGTTGGCCCAGACCCGGCTGCTCATCGAAAAGGTGCTGCCGCGGGTCGGCGCCAAGTGGCCCAAGGCGGCGTGAGGGGAACGCGATGAAAATCGGCGTGGCGATGTTCTTCACGGACTATTCCATGGCCCCCGGCGAACTCGCCATGGCGGCGGAAGAGCGCGGCTTCGAATCGCTGTGGGCGCCCGAGCACTCGCACATTCCGTTGTCGCGCAAATCGCCCTTCCCGAGCGGCGGTGAGCTGCCGAAGAAATACTACGATGCGATGGATCCGTTCGTGGCGCTCACCGCCGCGGCGGCCGTCACCAAGACGTTGAAGGTCGGGACCGGCATCTGCCTGATCGCCCAGCGCGACCCGATCCATACCGCCAAGCAGGTCGCTTCGCTCGACCAGATTTCCGGTGGGCGTTTCCTGTTCGGCGTCGGCAACGGCTGGAACAGCGACGAGATGGAGAACCACGGCACTGTCTTCGCCTCCCGCCACAAGCTGGCGCGCGAGCGCATCGAGGCGATGAAGGAGATCTGGACCAAGTCCAAGGCCGA
>CALFRN010000459.1 GCA_937919085.1 uncultured Reyranella sp. | reverse complement strand
GCCAGGATCTGCGCCGGTGTCGGGGGCCGCGCCTGAGGCCGAACGGAGTCTTCGCGAGCAGCAATTGAGGAGCGTTAGGACCTGATATCCAACGTTCTCCACTCCCGCAAAATCGGGCTTACTTGATCGCCAGCAGCTCGACGTCGAAAATCAGCGTCGCGTTGGGCGGGATGACTCCGCCGGCGCCGCGCTCTCCATAGCCGAGTTGCGGCGGAATGATCAGGGTGCGCTTGCCGCCGACCTTCATGGTGGAGACGCCCTCGTCCCAGCCGGAAATGACGCGCTTCATGCCGATGGGAAATTCGAAGGGCTGGCCGCGGTCCACGGACGAATCGAATTTTTTGCCTTTCGCCCCGCCTTCGTAGAGCCAACCGGTGTAGTGCATGACACAGGTCTGGCCGGTCTTGGGGCTGGCGCCCGTACCGACGGTCGTATCGATGATTTGCAGGCCGGTCGGGGTCGTCATGGCTTTTCCTTTGGTTTGCGCGACAGCCGGATGGGCAGCGGCGAGAGTTGCGGTCGCGATCAGGACGCGGCGGGTCAGTGGCATATGGCTTTTCCTTGGAGAGGTCGGGTGCGCGTCCATCGATACAAAACAATGGCGAGGAAGCCAACCCGGATCACCGAGCCGCACGCGACAAAGCGGGCGTCATGGGAGCGCCGGCTGAACATTCTTCACAGCGCCGTCATACCGCCGTCCACGAACAGCAGGGCGCCGGTGACGTAGGAGGCATCGTCGGAGGCCAGGAACAGAATCGCGGCGGCGACCTCCTCGGCCCTGCCCGGACGCTTCATCATGGTGCCTTTCGCGGCGCTGGCGTTGTATTGCTCGACTGTCTCACCGGCCGCCGCAATGCGGCGTTGATGGAACGGCGTGAAGATCGGGCCAGGGCCGACGGCGTTCACACGAATGCCCTCCGACGAGTGGTCGGCGGCAAGCGCCCGCGTCAGGCCCGCGATCGCGGCCTTGGTGGTGTCATACTGCAGATTGCCGCCGCCTGCGACGACGGAACGGACGGAGGCGACGTTGACGATGGCGCCAGCCTTGTTACGGCGCATCAGCGGAACGGCCGCCTTGGCGCAGAAGGCGTAGCTCATCAGGTTGACGTTGAGGATCTCGTTCCAGCTCGCGGCACTCGCCTCGTCGATCTTCTCGTATTTGCGGATGCCGGCATTGTTGACGAGGATGTCGAGGCGCCCGAACTGCTGCGCGGCCCCGTTGACGAATGCGAGGCATGCGGACTCGGTACCGACGTCGGCCTGCGTGAAGGCGACCTTGGCGCCGGCGGCCTCGAGCTCGGCCGCCACGCGCTGGCCGCGCTCGCCGTCCCGATCGCAGAACGCCACACTCGCGCCTTCGGCCGCGAAACGCCTGACCGTCGCCTCACCGATCCCGGAGGCCCCGCCCGTCACCGCCGCAATCTTGCCGCTCAGCCTTCCGCCATCTGGCCTTCCCATGTTCGCCCTCTTTCATTGCATTGCGAAAACGCACGGTCACGATACGTAGCATCTATCCGGCGTGCCCTCAGCATAGTGCGTTACTATCG
>CALFRN010000458.1 GCA_937919085.1 uncultured Reyranella sp. | reverse complement strand
ACGCGAGCTCACCTGCCGGTGCCAGAGGGACGGGTTGTGGCCGACCCTCTGGCAATTGGCACTCTGCACCAATCACAAGACACAAGGTGGCGGCCTCATAGGCCGACGGAGGGGTCAGAAGCCCCAGTCGCGTCGCTTGACCCCTCCGTCACCGTAAGACGGTGCCACCTCCCCTTGCTTCGCAAGGGAAGGAGAATGAGGGCTAGCCCACCACCAGGCTCATCACGCCCAACAGGCCGGCGGTCCGTCAGAACCGTCCCGGTCGCACGACCTCGACATCCGACACGATGACCAGGCCGATCTGATGCGACACGACCTCGTACACCGACTCGAGAACGTCCGGCAGGCGCGCGGCATCCAGAATGCAGACGATCGCCAACTGGCGCGTCGCGTCGCTCACCTGTCCGTCGGTCGACCAGGCGCCACCGCGGCCGGCCCCGGCGATCACCGGCAGGATCGAATATCCCGTAACGCCGGCGCGATCGAGCCGGTCGGCAATGCGGCGCATCAGCGGCGCTTCGATGTAGATCTCCACCCGCTTCTTCGGATGCATCTGCATAACTATCTCCCGGTGAGCCAGGTGGCAGCCGCCACGTAGAGCGGGATGCCCAGGACGAGGTTGAAGGGAAACGTGACCCCGAGGGAGAGAGTCAGCGATATCGCCGGATTGGCCTCCGGCAGCGCCAGCCGGAGCGCCGCCGGCACGGCGATGTAGGAGGCCGATGCGGCCAGGGTCATGAACACGGCCATGCCGCCCGGCGACAGGCCGATCGCCATCGCCAGCAACGCGGCGACGCTGCCGCCGATCAGCGGCATGACGATCGCGAACGCCACCAGGCTGCCCGACAGATGCTTCAGGCCGGGCTTCAGGCCACGGCCGGCCACCAGCCCCATGTCGAGCAGGAACAGGCAGAGGAAGCCGGCGAAGGGATCGACCAGGAAAGGCTTCAGCATCGACATGCCCCGCGTGCCGGTGATCGCGCCGATCACGAAAGCGCCCAGCAGCATGACGACGGACCCGTTGAGGCCGATCTCGCGCACCAGGTCAGATGTCTTCTGCCCACTGGAGCCGCCGCCCCGCCGCGCCAGCAGCAGTGCCGACAGGATCGCCGGCGTCTCCATCGCCGCCGCCACCGCGATCAGATAGCCTTCGAAGGGCACGCCCATCTGGGCGAGGACGCCCGTGACCGCGACCAGCGTCACGGCCGAGATCGAGCCGTAGTGGGCGGCGACCGCCGCCGCATCGACGGTGCCGAGCCGGCTCACGAGACGCAGCAACCAGAAGGCCAGCACCGGCGTGGCGAACGACAGGGCAATGCCGGCGGCAATGGTGGCGCCCAGCGTGGCGCTCAGGCCGTAATGACCGACCTCCGCGCCGCCACGAAAGCCGATCGACATCATCAGGTAAAGGGCGAGCAGCTTGGCAACGGCTTCGGGAATCGACAGGTCCGAGCGCGCCAGGGCCGCCAGCAGGCCGAGCACGAAGAACAGGACCATCGGCGACAGCAGATTCTGCGAAGCAAGATCGAACAGGGACACGGCGCACACTCCCGGCATTGGCCGGGCAGGGCGATACAGGGTCCGACGACTCGTTGAAAATTGATAGTTCTCGATTTAACCATTTATATAATTGATGTATCTCGAAGTCATGCCCAGGCTGCACAATCTCGACATCGACCTGCTGCGCGCCTTCGCGACGGTGGCCGACGTCGGCGGCTTCACGCGGGCGGCGGATATCCTGCTGCGCCGCCAGTCGACCCTCAGCCTGCAGATCAAACGCCTGGAAGACGCGCTCGGCCATCGCCTGCTCGAACGGTCCTCGCGTCGCGTGCGCCTGACCGCCGAGGGCGAGGCGCTGCTGCCCCACGTCCGGCAGATGCTGGACCTCAACGACCGGATCGTGGCCCGCCTCAACGAACCGGCGCTGGCCGGCAACGTGCGCCTGGGCACCCCGGAGGATTTCGCCACCACCCACCTGCCGAACGTGCTGGCCCGCTTCGCGCAGGCCCATCCGGGTGTCCAGCTCGAAGTCACCTGCGACCTGACGCTGAACCTGATGACGCGGTTCCGGCGGGGCGATTTCGATCTGGTCCTCGTCAAACGTGAACCGGAGCGCTCCGATCGCGGCGTCCGCGTCTGGCGGGAACCGCTGGTCTGGGTCGCTGCCGAGCGGCTCACCTTTCAGGGGCAAGGGCCGCTGCCGCTAGTGCTGTCGCCGCCGCCCTGCGTCTATCGCAAGCGCGCCACCGATTCGCTCAATGCCGCGCGGCGGCCGTGGCGCGTCGCCTACAGCTGCGCCTCCCTGGCCGGCCAGCATGCCGCCGTGAAAGCCGGGCTTGGCATGACCGTGCTGCCCAAGGACATGGTGCCGGCGGGACTGGCCGCCATCGAGCGTCGCGAGGGCCTGCCCGATCTGCACGACACCGAGATCGCGCTGCTGTCGGCGCGCAAGCTGTCGGCGCCGGCGCAGCGGCTGCACGAGCACATCGTGCGATCCCTGGAGGACGTCGGCACGGCATGACGGTCAGGCCCTTGACGAAAGCGCCGCGCATCCCATCTAGGCACTAGATAGCGGGACGGGCCCCTCTGGCGACCGATTGGGTCGTGATGTCGTACCGCATCGGGCATGTCCCGGTGCTGCTCGTTTGCGTTGGCCCCGGGACATGCCTCCAACATCGTCGATGGAGGTGGCTTAATGTCCCGCAAGTTTCATGCCCTGCTGATCAAGTCCGCTCTCATCCAGTCGAAGATCGAACGCGAGCGCGTTCGGCCCGCACCCGACTGGATCATGCTGCTGCGCCTCAAGCTGTTGCGTCTGCGCCTGAAGAGCCGGCTAAGCGCGCTGTCGCGTCCGCCAATGCCGAAGATTTCCCTCGCGTTCGCGAGGGCCTGAGCCATGACAGTGCTCGACTGTATGGAGTGCCGCGGCGTCTGGCTGGATCGCGGTGAACTCGAGGAAGTCGTGGCCTCGCTCGACGCCGACGACAGGCCGCGCGGGTCCAGGCTCTCCCGACTGATGGATTTCTTCAGCTAAGAGGCGCTGCAGCTCGGGGGAAGAAGATGGATTTCCTGGATAGCTCCGTGATGGGCAAGCCGGTGTGGATGTGGGGCGTCTTCCTGGGCGTCGCGGTCGCCCTGCTGGTGCTCGATCTCGGCGTGCTTCATCGCAAGGTGCGCGAGATCGGCGCCGGCGAGAGCCTTTGGATGAGCGCCTTCTACATTGGCATCGCGCTGATGTTCGGCGCCTGGGTGTGGTACGAGCTGGGCGAAGAGAGCGGCGAGGAATACCTTACGGGCTTCCTGGTCGAGAAGACGCTGGCGATGGACAACGTCTTCCTGATCTTGCTGATCTTCACCTACTTCGCCGTGCCGCCGATCTACCAGTATCGTGTCCTGTTCTGGGGCATCCTGGGCGTGATCGTACTGCGCGCCATCATGATCGGGCTGGGAGCGACCCTGGTCGCCGAGTTCAGCTGGATGCTCTACGTCTTCGCCCTGTTCCTGATCGCCACCGGCGTGAAGATGCTGCTGCTGGGCGACAAGATGCCGGATATCGAGAGAAATCCCATCCTGCGGCTGCTGCGCCGGATCTTGCGCATCACGCCCGAGCTGCACCGGGAGCGCTTCTTCGTGCGGCAACCGGACCCGACGACGGGTCGCACCGTGCTGTGGGTGACGCCGCTGTTCGTGGCCCTCGTGCTGATCGAGATCGTCGACCTGATCTTCGCGGTCGACAGCGTGCCGGCGATCTTCGCCATCACGACCGATCCCTACATCGTCTACACCTCGAACATCTTCGCCATTCTCGGCCTGCGGGCACTCTACTTCGCCCTGGCGGCGGTGATCCATCGCTTCAGATATCTCAAGGTGGCGCTGGCGCTGATCCTGGTGTTCATCGGCTCGAAGGTCTTCGTGGCCGGGTTCGCGGGATGGGCGAAGTTTCCGGCCAGCATCTCACTCGGCGTGACGGTGGCGCTGCTCGCCGGCGGCTTCGGCTACAGCCTGTGGCGGACCCGCGTCGCCCGGCTGCCGTCGACCGGTTGATCGGTCATGTCAACGGCCTCGAACGGTCGATCGGCGGGAGCCTCGGCACGCCTCCTGATCATGAGCGAGCAGCTTGCCGGCCGAACCGACCGGGTCAGCATCGGCGATCTGCTGGAGGGGCTGGGCCGCGCGGCGTTGGGGCTCGGGCTGATGATACCGGCGCTGCTGGCGCTGATCCCACTGCCCGGGCCGTTCGGCATCGTGTTGGGCGCGATGATCGCGGTGATCGCAATCCAGGTGATGACCGGTCAAACCAGGTTGCGTCTGCCGCGCTACCTGGCAGCCCGCACCATTCCACCGGCACCGGTGGCCGTCGCCATTCGCCGGTTCGCGGCCCCCTTGCGCTGGGCCGAGCGCTTTTCGACACCGCGACGGTGGCTGCCGCTGACCGGGCGCGTGGCGCGCGTCGCGCTGGCGGCGCCCCTTCTCCTCATGGCCCTGGCGCTCGCGCTGCCGATCCCCCTGGGCAACGGCCTTCCAGCGATCGCCCTTACGGTGTTCGCCGTGGGCTTCATGGAACGCGATGGCGCAGCGATCCTGGTGGCCCTCGGCCTCAGTCTGGTCGCGCTCGCCTGGACGGCCGCACTGATTTTCTTCGGCGCCGAGATGCTCGACTGGATACTGATGGCCATCCGCTGAAGCCGGAGGGCGGCGTCACCCCAATTCGAGGCTGGTCACCCCGAACAGGCCGGCGTAGTCGACCGCGGGATCGGTGCCGGTGTACATGCGCGCCGTCTCGAACGCCGGTTCCAGGCCCATCTGTTCGGCCAGCCTGACGGCGGCCCTGTTGCGGTCGGGGACGTCGATGGCCACGGCGGTGGCACCGGTCTTCGCCGCCAGCGCGCTCACCAAGGCACCAGCGATGTCCGGCGAGGCGGCATAGAGCGGCCCGATGCGCGCGGCGGCGTGGCAGGTGCGGATCACCGCCATTCCCTGCAGCGCGCCGTCCTTCATGGCGACCAGCCCGGCCCGTTCCGGCAGGCCGATCCATGGCGCCAGGAAGGAATCGCGGGCTTCCGGGAAGAAGCGGCGGTCGTAAGCGGCGATCAGGTCGAACGGCACGCTGCGGGCATCGACCAGGGCGATGCCGGCCGGCGGCGCGGCGGCCGGCGGCGCGCCTTCGTGGCGGATGTTGTTCCAGGCCGAGCGGAAGCCCGACTTCTTGTAGTTGTGCTGCTGGGCCACCACGCCGTCGAGGCCGACGTTGCGACCTTCCAGCCGGGCCATGCCGGCGTTCCAAATCTGGATGCCGTAGCCCTTCCCGCGGGCCTCCGGCCGGGCGATGTAGAAACCGAGAAAACCGAAGTCTGCGGCGTAGCGCACGACCGAGATGCAGGCGACCGGCCTGCCGTCGAGGCGGCCGATCAGGAACCCGCCGGGATCGGCGGCATGAAAGGCCAGCGCATCGGTGTTGCCGGGGTTCCAGCCTTCGTCGGCCGCCCACTCGGCCATGCGGGCGACGTCGTCGGCGCCCGCTATGTGGATTTCGAAACTCATGCCGCAACGCTAGCCGATTCAGCGTCCCAGTGCGACGACGGCATCGCTGTAGGGGCAACATCGAAACTCCTCTCCCCCGTCTCGGGCCGTCGCCATGGCCGCGACCCGTTACGCGGAGGCAGAGAAGAAATCGGAGGCGTTTCCGTATTTCGCCCGATCCTCCAGCAGCCTGTCCGCAGTCCCGAGAAGCGCCTTCTTTGCGGCCGCCCGGATGGGCGGGGCTTCAAAAAACTCCGAGAGGCGCGGGCGGATCCGAGCCGCCGGGATCCCCGCCCCGCCCGGATGGCCAATCCAGACGGAGTTTGCCGCGGACGGCCTCGCGCGAGCCCGCACCCCTCGAAGAAACCAGACGATGCATAGAACGAGTTGCCAGCCGAATTTCTAATATAGCAAGTAATTTCCATTTTGGCAATATCAAAGTTGCCAATTCGTTCAGGCGCTCGGACGGGGGTTTCCCCGCCCGAGATGACAGTTTGTCCGTACCCAACATGATGCGCCGCTTTCCCCGGACGCCCCTGCACATGGATGGGGAGGAGGAGAGACTACTCCGCGGCCTTGCGGCGATCGGCCGGGAAGAACCGATTCTCCGGCCGCGGCAGGCCGAGATTTTCGCGCAACGTCCTGCCTTCGTATTCCGTGCGGAAGATGCCGCGGCGCTGCAGCTCGGGCACGACCTTGTCGACGAAATCGTCGAGGCCGCCC
>CALFRN010000457.1 GCA_937919085.1 uncultured Reyranella sp. | reverse complement strand
CGGCGTGACAGTCTGGGCGTCCCTCCTGGCCGGGCTGGCGAATCTCGCTGGCCTCGTCATGACCTACATCAACAACCGGCAGCTTATCGACGCGGGCGAGGCGAAGGCCGTCTCCCGCATGTCGGCGGAAGAGCAACGGAGGGTCGACGATGCGAACCGTGCTGCTGTGCGTGCTGGCGAGCATGTTGACGCTCACGGGGTGCCAGACGACTTCTATCGTCGTGATTGACGCCGGGTGTCGGACCTACCGCGAGCATGCGATCCGCCCCAGCCTGGCCGACACGCCCAAAACGGCCCGGGGGCTGTTCGTGCTCGACAGCGCCATGGCGGCGGCGTGCGCTGCCGGCAACGTGTAAGCAATCGTTACAGGATGGCGGCCAACTCAGTCCTTCCATGAGGGCAGTAGTTCCTTGGTGATCTTGGCTCCCTCTGGCCCGAACTCGGTAACAGGGGCAAAACCCCGGGCGGATCGGTGCGTCAGATTGACTCGGCGTGCTCGGTCGGGATTCCCAAGTCGTGGGATATCGGATCCGATGGGGAATGCTGCCGCCCACCGCTCTCGATGGTCTGTCGCACGCCGAGCTGAAGGCTCTGGTGGAGCGGCTTCTGGGCGAGGTGTCGAAGCTGAAGGAGACAGTCACCGAGCAGCGCGATGAGATCGCGCGACTGAAGGGGCTGACGGCACGTCCGAAGCTGAAGCCGAGCGGCATGGAGCAGGCGAGCGCAGCCAAGGCGCCGCCTGGTGGGCGCGGCAAGCGCCGTGGTCGCGGCGCCAAGAAGCTGTCGCGTGTCGTGGTCGAGGATCGGGTGGTGAAGGCTTCGGTTCCGCCGGGCTCGCGCTTCAAGGGCTACGAGACGTTCGTCGTTCAGGATCTGGTTGTCCGCGCGTCGGCGACCCGGTTCCGCCGCGAGCGCTGGGTGACGCCCGATGGCCTGACCGTGGTGGCACCGCTGCCGAGCGGGATCGACGGCCATTTCGGGCCGGAGCTGCGGCGCTTCGTGCTGGCGCAGTACCACCAGGGGCAGGTCACCGTGGCGCGGCTGGTAGAACTGCTCCAGGCCATCGGCATCGAGATCTCCAAGCGGCAGGTGGTGCGGCTGCTGATCGAGGATCAGGATCGCTTCGTCGCGGAGGCCCGTGCGGTGCTGCGCGCGGGGCTGGAAACCGCGGCATGGGTGACGGTCGACGACACCGGCGCACGCCACAAGACGCAGAACGGCTACTGCACCCAGATCGGCAACGACCGCTTCGCCTGGTTCGCCACCACCGGTTCGAAGAGCCGGCTCAACTTCCTGGAGCTGCTGCGCGCCGGCCATGGCGACTACGTCGTCAATGCCGCCGCACTCGCCTATATGCGCAGCCGCTCGCTCGCCGGCCCGATCATCCGCCAGCTCGCCGAGCACGGCGACCAGCGCTTCGCGGATCGGGCCGCCTGGCAGGCCCATCTCGAACAGCTCGGCATCACGGCTCTCGAGGTTCTGCCCGATCCCGTGCAGATCGCCACGGAAGGCGCGCTGTGGGGCAGCATCAAGGCGCACGGCCTGCTGCCCGACACGGTGATCGTCAGCGACGACGCCGGCCAGTTCAATGTCGGCCGGCACGCGCTGTGCTGGGTCCATGCCGAGCGGCTGGTCCACAAGCTCGAGACCTTCACCGACGACAAACGCGCCGCCCAGCAGCGAATACGCAGCCTCATCTGGTGGTTCTACGACGACCTCAAGGCCTATCGACGCGATCCTACCCTGCAACGCAAGGCCGCCTTGCGAGCCCGCTTCGACCGCATCTTCCGACGCCGAACCGGCTTCGCGACCCTCGATCGCCTGCTCGCCCGGCTGCTCGCCAACAAGAACGAGCTGCTGATGGTCCTCGACCATCCGGAGATCCCGCTCCATACCAACGGCTCCGAGAACGACATCCGCTGCCAGGTCATCAAGCGAAAGATCAGCGGCGGCACACGCAGCGACAACGGACGCGACGCCCGCGACACCTTCCTGTCGCTGCTCAAGACATGCGACAAGCTCGGCATCCGCTTCTGGGAGTATCTCGGTGACAGGCTCGCCATCACCGGCGCAAAAGCCGTCCCGCATCTCCCGCTAATTGTCGCTCAGCCAGCCAGGCCTGTCTAAAGCGCCCGGCCTTTTGCCCCTGTTACCCCTAGCCCTCCTGCATTCGTCACAGAAGGATAAATAGGTGGCCGACTTTTACG
>CALFRN010000456.1 GCA_937919085.1 uncultured Reyranella sp. | reverse complement strand
ACGCGCTCGATGATGGTGGCGGTGCCCATGCCGCCGCCGACGCAGAGCGTGGCGAGGCCGGTCGAGAGATCGCGCCGCTCGAGCTCGTCGAGCAAGGTGCCCAGGATCATCGCGCCGGTGGCACCCAGCGGATGGCCCATGGCGATGGCGCCGCCGTTCACGTTCATCTTGTCGTGCGGCATCTTCAGTATCTGCATGTAGCGCAGCACGACGGCGGCGAAGGCCTCGTTGAGTTCGAACAGGTCGATGTCCTGGACCGACATGCCGGCGCGCTTGAGCGCCTTCTCGGAGGCGGGCGCCGGACCGGTCAGCATGATCGCCGGCTCCGATCCGATCGAGGCGAAGGAGCGGATGCGCGCCCGCGGCTTGAGGCCGGCCTTCTTGCCGAAGGCCTTGCTGCCGATCAGGATGGCGGCGGCGCCATCGACGATGCCGGAAGAATTGCCGGCATGATGGACGTGGTTCATTTTCTCGACCTCGGGATAGCGCTGCAGCGCCACCGCGTCGAAGCCCGGCATCATCTCGCCCTGCATCCTGAAGCTGGGCTCGAGCGCCGCCAGCGTCTGCATGGTCGTCTGCGGCCGCATCAGCTCGTCGTGACCCAGAAGTTCGATGCCGTTCTGGTCCTTCACCGGCACGATCGACTTCTTGAAGTAGCCGTTGTCCCAGGCGGCCTTGGCGCGCTTCTGCGATTCGACGGCATAGGCATCGACGTCGTCGCGGCTGAGGCCATACTTGGTGGCGATCAGGTCGGCCGAGATGCCCTGCGGCACGAAGTACATCGGAATGGCGACCGCCGGATCGACCGGCCAGGCACCGCCATCGGAGCCCATCGGCACGCGCGACATCGCCTCGACGCCGCCGCCGATGGCGGCCTGGCTCTGGCCGGACATGACCTGCGCTGCCGCCATGTTGGTGGCTTCGAGGCCCGAGGCGCAGAAGCGGTTGACCTGCACGCCCGACACGGTCTCGGCGTAGCCCGCCATGACGGCGGCGGTACGGGCAATGTCGGCGCCCTGCTCGCCGACCGGCATGACGCAGCCGAGCACGACGTCGTCGACCAGGTGCGTGTTGAGTTCGTTGCGGTCGCGCAGCGCCTGCAGCGCGGTGACCGCCAGACGCACCGGCGTCACTTCATGCAGCGAGCCATCCTTGCGGCCCTTGCCGCGCGGCGTGCGGACGGCGTCGAAAATGTATGCGTCGGTCATGATCATTCTCCTGCTCTCTTGTCGCCCTGAGCGTAGCGAAGGACCCAAGGCCAGCCGCAGAGGTGTCCTGTGGGGCTGGCGCGAGATCCTTCGCTACGCTCAGGATGACAACGTTGACGGTCATGGTACTGGCTTAAAGCGTTCTTCCTATCAGCTCTTTCATGATCTCGTTGGTGCCGCCGTAGATCTTCTGTACGCGCGCGTCGGCATAGAGGCGCGCGATCGGGTACTCCCACATGTAGCCGTAGCCGCCGAAGAACTGCAGGCATTCGTCTACGACTTCGCACTGCAGGTCGGTGGTCCAGTACTTGGCCATGGCGGCCGTGGCGACATCGAGCTCGCCCTTGAGATGACGCGCCACGCAATCGTCGACGAACACTCTCGCGACATGGGTCTTGGTCTTGAGTTCCGCAAGCTTGAAACGGGTGTTCTGGAAATCGACGATCGCCTTGCCAAAGGCCTTGCGCTCTTTCACGTAGGCGATGGTGTGCGTCATCGCCGCCTCGATGGCGGCAATCGCCTGGATGGCAATCACCAGTCGCTCCTGCGGCAGCTGCTGCATCAGTTGCGCGAATCCCATGCCGGGACCGCCCAGCAGATTGTCGGCGGGCACGCGCACGTCCTGGAAGAACAGCTCCGATGTGTCCTGCGCCTTCATGCCGATCTTCTCGAGATTGCGGCCGCGCTTGAAACCTTCGCTCGTCGTCTCGACGGCGATCAGCGACGTGCCCTTCGCCCCCAGTTTGGCATCGGTCTTGGCGACCACGATCACCAGGTCGGCGAGCTGGCCGTTGGAAATGAAAGTTTTCGAGCCGTTGATGACCCAGTGGTTGCCGTCCATCACCGCCGTGGTCTTCACCGACTGCAGATCCGAGCCGGTGCCCGGTTCGGTCATGGCGATGGCCGTCACCAGTTCGCCGGCGCAGGCCCTGGGGATCCATTTCTTCTTCTGCTCCTCGCTTCCGTAGTGCAGCAGGTAGGGCACGACGATGTCGTTGTGCAGCGAGAAGGCGGGGCCCGAGGCGAGCGCCCGGCCCTGCTCCTCGATCAGGATGGCGCTGTAGAGAAAATCACAACCGGCACCGCCGTATTCCTCGGGCATGGTCATGCCCAAAAGCCCCTGCGCGCCGGCCTTGCGCCAAAGTTCGCGCGGCACGACGCCCTCTTCCTCCCACTTCATGTGGAAGGGCACGACTTCCTTCTCGAAGAACCGCCGGCAGGTGTCGCGGAACATCTCGTGTTCGGGCGTGGTATGCGCGGCCAGGGCAGTCACTAGCATCGTCCTCCAACGATCGTCGATGATCAGTCTTCTTTAGCGGGACTGTGGGCCGCTGGCGGTTGGTCCGCCAGCACAGGGTAGGTAGTTTACCTTTACGTAAACGTCAACCCGGCATGGTCACAGGCCGAACGATTGCTGCCAGCTGCCAAACGTTGTTCCAAGAAGGCCGGTGGCAGCGGCAAATGCGCTGGCGGCCCACCTGATCGCAACGAAAGCAAATGCGAGGAGGTCGACTGCGTTGACGGTCACGTAATCCCTCACTCCACAGCCGTCGCGCTCATCCCCAGCATCGCGCGGCGGCGCAACCACTGGCTCGGGCGATAGCGATCGTCGCCGGTGATGGCCTGCATCTGGACCAGGATCTCGTGACATTCCTTCACGCCCATCCAGTCGGCAAGCGCCAACGGCCCGCGCGGGTAGTTGAGGCCGAGCGTCATGGCGGTATCGACGTCGGCGGCCGAGGCGATGCCGATCATCGCCATCTCGCAGCCGAGGTTGGCGATCATCGCGCACATGCGCTGGGCGATAAAGCCCGGCGAGTCCTTGATCACCGTCACCTTGGCGCCCGACTTGGCGAGCAGCGCCACGGCAGCATCGCGGACCGCCACATCGGCGCCGGGTGCGGTCATGACGGTGATGCGCTTGGCAACGTCGCCGGTGAGGTCGACGGCGATGGTCCGCTTGGGATCGAGGCCGAGCTCGATTGCCGTCGTGGTGCAATCCTTGCCGACCGGCGCCACCAGGATCGGGCTCTTGCCGTCGTCGGCACCGAGCATCTTGGCGCCGTCCGAGGCGATCAGCCCCACCAGCTTCTTGTTGTGCGTGTCCATGATGACGACACTTGATGCCGGCACCACCGAGGTCGGATGGTCGGCACCGGGATCGACCTTGGCACCCTTGGCATCGTAGGCGTACCAGCCGCCGCCGGTCTTGCGGCCGAGACGGCCCGCAGCATAGAGGCTCTCGTGATAGGGGCTGGGCGTCATGCGCCGGTCGTGAAAGAAGCCCTCGTAGATGATCTTGCGCGCGGGAAAATTCACGTCGATGCCGGTGAGGTCCATCAGTTCGAACGGCCCCATGCGGAAGCCGCAACTGTCGCGCATCACGGCGTCGACCTGGGACGGCGTGGCCCTGCCCTCCTGCATGAGGCGCAGGCCCTCGGTGCCGATGGCGGTGCCGCCGAGATTGACCAGGAAGCCCGGTGTGTCGCCCACCACCACCGGCACGCGGGTCTGGCGTTTGCCCAGGGCCACCATGGCATCGACCGTGGCCTGCGAGGTGTCGGCGGCGCGGATGACTTCCACGAGCTTCATCAGCGGCACGGGATTGAAATAATGCATGCCGCAGACGCGGTCGCGATTCTTCAGCGCGCGCGCGATCGAGGCGATGCGGATTGAGGATGTGTTCGACGCCAGGATCGCATCGGGCGCCAGCACCGCCTCCAGTTCACCGAACAGCTTCTGCTTGACCTCGAGATTCTCGAACACCGCCTCGACGACGATGTGGCAGGGCTTGAGATCGGCCATGGTCTCGGCGACGCCGAGGTTGGCGTCGACCTTGGCGAGATCGGCATCGGTCAGCCGGCCCTTGGCGACCAGCCCCTTCAGCGTCTCGAGGATCGCGGCCTTCGCCTTGGCCGCCCCACCGGGCGCGGCATCGAACATGAGGGCCTTCATGCCACCCTGCGCCGTCACCTGCGCGATGCCGCGGCCCATGGCGCCCGTGCCGACGACGCCGACGGTGAGATCGGGGCGGTTGATATCGAGAGTCATTCTTCGTTCCTTCTTTTCTTCTGTGTCGTCTCTCCACCCTCTCCGGCCTTCGGCCACCTCCCCCGAGACGGGGGCGGAGAAGAAGGATCGGACTCCTCCCCGGTCTCGGGGGAGGTGCCCCGTCTTACGGGGCGGAGGGGGTCAATTCTTCGCTGCAAAGCCGGCCGTCTTCAGGCCGTCGTTGATTTCGTCGAGCACGGCGGGATCTTCTATGGTGGCGGGCAAAGTCCACGGTTGATTGTCGGCCATCTTCTGCATGGTGCCGCGCAGGATCTTGCCCGAGCGTGTCTTGGGCAGGCGCTGCACGACCAGCGCGCTCTTGAAGAAGGCGACGGGGCCGATGCGGTCGCGCACCATCTGGACGACTTCGCCGGTGATCTCCTGTGCCGGGCGGTTGACGCCCGCCTTCAGAACCAGGAAGCCCAGCGGCACCTGCCCCTTCAACTCGTCGGCGACACCGACCACGGCGCATTCGGCAACGTCGTTGTGCGCGCCCAGCACTTCCTCGATCTGTCCGGTGGACAGGCGATGGCCGGCGACGTTGATCACGTCGTCGACCCTGGTCATTACCGAGACATAGCCGTCGGCATCGATGAAGCCCGCGTCGCCGGTTTTGTAGTAGCCGGGATATTCGGCCATGTAGCTCTGCTTGTAGCGGTCGTCGGCGTTCCACAGTGTCGGGAAGGTGCCCGGCGGCAGCGGCAGCCTTCCGGCAAGCGCCCCGACCTCGCCCGGCTTCATCGCCTTGCCGTTCTCGTCCAGCACATCAAGACGCCAGCCGGGCGACGGCACCGACGTCGAACCCAGCTTCACCGGCATGGGATCGAGGCCCTGGAAGTTGCCGCAGATCGCCCAGCCGGTCTCGGTCTGCCACCAGTGATCGACCACCGGCACGCCCAAAAGCTTCTGCGCCCACTCGACGGTCGGCGGATCGCCGCGCTCGCCGGCAAGGAAGAGCGTGCGGAAGTTGGAGAGGTCGTATTGCTTGAGCAGCTTGCCGTCCGGATCCTCGCGCTTGATCGCTCGGAACGCGGTCGGCGCGGTGAACAGCGCCATCGCCTTGTGCTCGGAGATCACGCGCCAGAAGGCGCCGGCATCGGGCGTGCCCACCGGCTTGCCCTCGTAGAGGATGGTGGTGGCGCCATGGATCAGGGGCCCGTAGACGATGTAGCTGTGGCCCACGACCCAGCCCACGTCCGAGGCGCACCAGTACACTTCGCCAGGTTCCACGCCGTAGAGGTTTTTCATCGACCACGCCAGGGCCACGCAGTAGCCGCCGGCATCGCGCACCACACCCTTGGGCTGGCCGGTCGTGCCGGAGGTATAGAGTATGTAGAGCGGATCGGTCGCCTTCACCGGCACGCAGGCCGCCGGCGCCGCGACCGCAAGCGCGGCGTTCCAGTCGAGGTCGCGGCCATCCACCATCGCGGCCACTGCCTGCGGCCGCTGCAGCAGGATCACGCGCGGCACCTTGTGTTCCGCCTGCTCGATTGCCTGGTCGATCAACGGCTTGTACTGCACGATGCGGTTGGGCTCGATGCCGCACGAGGCGGTGAGGATCAGCTTCGGTTCGCAATCGTCGATACGGCTGGAAAGTTCCTTGGCCGCGAAGCCGCCGAACACGACCGAATGCACCGCCCCCAGCCGAGCGCAGGCCAGCATCGCCATCGCCGCCTCGGGGATCATCGGCATGTAGAGGATGACGCGGTCGCCCTTTGCGACGCCTTGCGCCGCGATCATGCCGGCGATCCTCGCCACCTGGTCGCGCAGCTCGCGGTAGGTGAAGGTCCTTTTCGTGCCGGTGACCGGCGAATCGTAGATCAGCGCCGCCTGGTCGGCACGGCCGCGTTCGACATGGCGATCGAGTGCGTTGTAGCAGGTGTTGAGTTCGGCGCCGGCGAACCAGCGATAGAAAGGCGGGTTCGAGGAGTCCAGCACCTTGTCCCAGAGCTTCGTCCAGTCGATCGCCGCGGCCTGTTCGGCCCAGAAACCTTCCGGGTCGCTGAGCGAGCGCGCATGCATCGCCCGATACTTGTCCCCCACGGCCATAGTTTCCTCCGCACTTTCTGTCGCTTGCCGGTTTGATGCGCTAGGATTGGCCGACTGACAAGGCCTCTGACGGGAAGCGAACATGGCCAAGGGAAAATCGGGAAAGAAGAAGACCGCCAGGAGCAAACGGCCGGTCAAGCGCAAGGTCGCGGCGAAGGTGAAAAAGCCGGCACGGCGCATTGCGAAGCCCGCGCCGAAGAAGCCGCTGCCACCCAAGCCGCTGGCCAGAATTTCAGTGCGCCGTTCGGTCAAGGGCCGCGCCGCCGTGACCCGCATGCCGTCGGCCCGCCCCGCGTCTCACAAGGCGGCACTTGCCGCCCACAACATCTACGAACGCGACCTCGACAAGACCTCGGCGAATTACGCCCAACTGACGCCGCTGCAGTTCATCGAACGCACCGCCAGTGTCTATCCCGATCACATCGCCCTGGTGCACGGCGAGCGCCGCCAGACCTGGGCCGAGACCTATGCGCGTTGCCGCCGTCTCGCCTCGGCGCTGGTGAAGGTGGGCATCGGTGTCGGCGACACGGTGGCAATCATGGCGCCCAACATTCCCGAGATGTACGAGGCGCATTTCGGCGTGCCGATGACCGGCGCAGTGCTGAATTCCCTCAACACCCGCCTCGATGCCGCGATGGTGGCCTTCATCCTCGACCACAGCGAGACCAAGGTGCTGCTGGTCGACCGCGAATACCATCGCACCGTGACCGAGGCGCTGGCGATCGCCAAGGTCCAGCCGCTGGTCGTCGACATCGACGATCCGCAGTGCGACGACCGCGCCCAGATCGGCGACACGACCTGGGAGGAATTCATCGCCACGGGCAATGCCGAATATTCCTGGACCTATCCCGTCGACGAATGGAACGCGATCTCGCTCAACTACACCTCGGGGACCACCGGCAATCCCAAGGGCGTGGTGTTCAGCCATCGTGGCGCCACGCTCTCGGCCTACGGCAACGCCACGCAATGGGCGATCGGCATCCACCCGGTCTATCTCTGGACCCTGCCGATGTTCCACTGCAACGGCTGGTGCTTCCCGTGGACTCTGGCGCTGGTGGCCGGGACCAGCGTCTGCCTGCGCCGCGCCGCCGCCGGGACGATCTTCGACGCGCTGGCCGACCACGGCGTCACGCACATGTGCGGCGCACCGATCATCATGCAGTTCATCATCGGCGCCACGCCCGAGGAGCGCCGCCCGCTCTCGCTCAAGGTCGAGTTCATGACCGCCGCCGCGCCGCCGCCGGCCGCCGTGCTCGAGGCGCTGGAGAAGGAGAATTTCCGCGTCACTCATGTTTACGGCCTCACCGAGGTCTATGGCCCGGCGACGATCTGCTCATGGCATGAAGCCTGGGATGCGCTGCCCTCGCATGAGCGGGCGCGACTGAAGGCCCGCCAGGGCGTGCGCTATACCGCCGAGGACGGCGTCACGGTGATGGATCCGATCGCCATGAAGGAGGTACCGCGCGATGGGGCCACCATGGGCGAGGTGATGTTCCGCGGCAATCTGGTCATGAAGGGCTACCTGAAGAACCCCGCGGCAACGAAGGATTCCTTCGAGAACGGCTGGTTTCATTCCGGCGATCTCGGCGTGCTGCACGAGGACGGCTACATTGAGCTGCGCGACCGCTCCAAGGACATCATCATCTCCGGCGGCGAGAACATCTCCACCATCGAGGTCGAGGGGGCAATCATCGAACATCCGGCGGTAGCCAACGTAGCCGTCGTCGCCAAGCCGGATGAAAAGTGGGGCGAGACGCCCTGCGCCTTCGTGACGCTGAAGCCGGGCGCCCGCGCGACCGCCGAGGAGATCATGGAGCACTGCCGCGCCAACCTCGCCCGCTTCAAGTGCCCGCGCCATGTGGTGTTCCGCGACCTGCCCATGACCTCGACCGGCAAGGTGCAGAAATTCGTGCTGCGCGAATGGGCCAAGGCGATCTGATGCGTCCTCCCGCAGGCACCATCGCGCCGCCATAATCTCCGCGTTATTTTCGCCGCTTCGATGCCAGGCGATTCCACCCTTGTCGTGACCACGCGAAGCGGCGTGCGCCCCCTCGGCGTGCGTGGCGAGCCGCTGCATAACGCCGCGCCGCAGCTGCGACGTGTCGTGCGCCGCCGGCTGGGCGATGCAGCCGCCGACCTGCTGGCCGATCCGCAATCGCACGAGAACGGCAAGGCGATCGACTGGCATGCCGGCTGGCCGGGCGTCGTGCGGCCGGTGACCGATCTCGATCCGGTACAACGCAAGGAAATTCTCGACGGCATCGAACGCACACTGGCCGAGATCCGCCGGCTGGGCGATGCCCTGGCCGCCGCCGGTCCGCGCGAGGACATGGGCGTGATCGGTCTCTCCCTCAAGCTCGCCGCCCGGGCGCCATCGCCCGCATTCATCTTCCTGGTCGGCGACCGGCCCGTCATCGTCGCCTGGGGCTACGAACCCGGGGCCGCCAGCAGCCTGCTGCCGCTCGCTCTGCCGCAGCCGCCCGAACGCCGGTCGGTACTCGAACAGGCTCCGCCGCCGCCTCCACCGTCGTTGCCGGCGGTGCGACCGTCCATTGCTGCCATCCCTTGGGCGCGTTCGCTCGCCGCCGCTCTGCCTCTTCTGGTCCTCGTTCTTGGTGGTGCCTGGCTGTTGCGCGGCTGCCTTCCGGCCGAGCCCGCCCTGACGCTCGTCACCCGCGAAGGACCGCCCGCCCCGCCGTCACTGCCAGCACCTCCCGATCCGAGACCGGTGCTGAAGATCTCGCTCGCCACGGAAGCCTCGCGCGCCAAAGCCCTGCAGATCGAACTGGCGCTGGTCGAGGCGGAATTGCGCAGGCGCATCGCCGACTGCAAGCCGCCCGAAGCGCCCGCGCCGCCGAAGGTGGCGGTCGCGCCTCCGCCGGCCGTCCCGCCCGCCGCAAAGCCGCCGGTCGCGAAGCCCGCGCCGCCGCCGTCGCCCGCCCAATCCCGACGGCCGGGCGATGACCGGTTGC
>CALFRN010000455.1 GCA_937919085.1 uncultured Reyranella sp. | reverse complement strand
TCCCCGCGCTTCAATCGTCGACCGACCTGGAGGCGTGAACCGTCGGCGGCTGCCGGGCGCGGAGCCCACAACAAATAAAACCACGAAGAGGAAACGACATGTCGATCCAACGTCGAAGCGCCATGATCCTGGCCAGCGCCGCGCTGCTGGCACCAGGTCTCGCACTGGCACAGTCGAAGACCTCGAGCGATGTCAAATTGCCGAACACATTGGTCTGGACGGCCTACGATGTCGGATCCTCGGGCTATGCCCAGGCGGTCGGCATCGGTTCGATCATGAAGAACAAGGCCGGCACCAATCTGCGCGTGCTGCCCGGCAAGAACGACGTGTCGCGTCTGGCGCCGCTACGCGAGGGCACGGGACAGTTCTCCGCCACCGGCTCGGACAATATCTATTCCCAGGAAGCCGTCTTCACCTTCGGCGAGAAGGAATGGGGGCCGCAGCCGATCCGTCTGGTGATGCTCAACTACGCCGACGGCGCGGCAGTGGCCCTGGCGACCGCCGCCGACGCCAATATCAAGACCCTGCAGGACGTCAAGGGTAAGCGGGTGGCCTGGGTGCGCGGCGCGCCGGCACTCAACCAGGCCGTTACCTCGATGCTGGCCTTCGCCGGTCTCGGCTGGGACGACGTCGTGAAGGTCGAATTCGGCGGTCACGGCCCGACAGTCGACGGTATCGTCAACAACGAGGTCGACGCCTTCAACAACGCGACCTTTTCGGCGCTCAACCAGAAGATCGCCGCCTCGCCGCGGGGCATCTATTACCCGCCGGTGCCGCACAAGGACGTCGAGGGCTGGAAGCGCCTGCAGGCCGTCGTGCCTTGGTACGAGCCGCTGGTCGCCACCGAGGGCCTCGGCATCACAAAGGGCGGCCAGGAGATGGCCGGTGTCGCCTATCCGGTGCTGGTGACCTACGCCAAGACCAGCGACGACGTCGTCTACAATGTCACCAAGGCGATGGACAAATTCTATGACGAATACAAGGCCAGCGCTCCGGGCGCCAATGGCTGGGCCATGAACCGCCAGAAGTGGAGCAAGTTCGTTCCCTATCACCCCGGCGCCATCAGGTACTACAAGGAGATCGGGGTGTGGCCGAAGGAGCAGGACGCGATCCAGGCGCAGACGCTCGCCCGACAGAAGACGCTGATCGATGCCTGGGCCGCCTACATCAAGAACGCGCCGGCCGACAAGGAGCAGTTCAAGCAGGGCTGGATCAAGGCCCGCGCCGACGCTCTCAAGGCAAAGAACATGTCGGTGGTTTTCGACACCTGGTGACCCGACGTTGACGTTCGACGCCGGCAACGCGGAGCGGTTCATGCCGCTTCGCGTCGTCGCCTCGCGCGCCGGCAAGATTTGAACAGCTGCCCGCCCTCAGACCCGCCAGGACCGCCATGGCCGACCAGCCTGCCGCCACGCCGAAATACGTCGTCAAGGAAGAGGACATTCCCGACTACGAACTGGCGCGCACGCGCAACCTGCCGCGGTTCTGGCTGTGGGTCGTGGCGATCGGCACGCTGGTGGCGGTCGCGCTGGTCATCAACCAGACCTTCGCCCTGCGATTCTTCATCGGCTGGACGGTGATCGAGGCACAGTTCCTCTACGGTGTCGTGGCGATCATGTTCGCCATGGTGTTCGTGGTCTTCCCCGCCCACGCCCGTCAGGACCGCAATGCAGTGCCCTGGTACGACGCGCTGATGTTCGTGGTCTCGCTGGCGATCGGCCTCTATGCCTGCTGGTTCTCCAACGACATCGTCGACCAGGCCTGGGAATACGCAGCTCCGCTGCACGGCAAGCTGGTGGCGCTGGTGATGTGGGGCCTCGTGCTGGAAGCCGGCCGGCGCACCGGCGGCTGGCCGATCTTCTTCGTCGTGCTCGTGTTCTCGACCTATCCGATCTATGTCCACCTGATGCCGGAAGTGATCTCCGGCGTGTCGCAGACGCCGCTCAACACGGCGGCGTTCCACATGTACAGCATCGAAAGCCTGCTCGGCATTCCGATGCGCGCCTTCGCCTCGCTGGTATTCGGCTTCATCATCTTCGGCATCGCGCTGCAGTACACCGGCGCCGGCAGCTTCTTCATCAACCTCGCCTTCTCGACGCTGGGCCATGTCCGTGGCGGCCCTGCCAAGGTGGCAGTGTTCTCCTCCGGCCTGTTCGGCTCGATGTCGGGCGGTCCGGTCACCAACGTGCTGACCACCGGCACGCTCACCATCCCGGCGATGAAGCGGCTGGGTTTCTCGGCCAAGTATGCCGGCGGCGTGGAAGCCTGCGCCTCGACCGGCGGCGTGCTGATGCCGCCGATCATGGGCGCCACCGCCTTCGTGATGGCCAACTTCCTGCAGATTTCCTACGTCGAGGTCGCCATCGCCGCGGTGGTGCCGTCGCTGCTCTACTACTTCGGCCTGTTCATGCAGATCGACGCCTATTCGGCGCGACACGGCATGAAAGGCCTGCCGAAGGAGGAGCTGCAGAGCGTCTGGCTGGTCGTGAAGACCGGCTGGGTCTACCTCTTCGTCTTCGCGCTGCTGATCTTCATGCTGATCCACCTGCAGCAGGAGGCGCGCGCGCCGTTCTATGCCGTGGCGCTGCTGCTGATCATCAACCAGTTCACGGCGCACAAGCTGACGCGCGAGAAACTGCTGCGCTTCGTCTTCGCCACCGGCTTCCTGCTGGCCGAGCTGGCCGGCATCCTGGCCGCCATCGGCCTGGTCGTCGGCGCCCTGGTCAGCACCGGCATGGTCGGCACCATCACCAACGATCTCGTCTTCCTCGCCGGAAACAACACGCTGGTGCTGCTGCTGATGGGGGCGCTCACCTGCTTCATCCTCGGCATGGGGATGACCGTCACCGCCGCCTACATCTTCCTCGCCATCATCCTGGCGCCGGCGCTGATCAAGGCCGGGCTGGAACCGCTGCCGGTGCACATGTTCCTGCTCTACTGGGGCATGCTGAGCTTCATCACGCCGCCGGTGGCGCTGGCCGCCTTCGCCGGCGCCTCGGTCGCCAAGGCCGACCCGATGGCGACCGGCTTCGAGGCGATGCGGCTGGGCACGATCATCTATTTCATCCCGTTCTTCTTCGTCTACAACCCGGCCCTGCTGCTGCAGGGATCGCTGCAGGAAATACTGATCGTCTGCGCGTCAGCGGTTCTTGGCGTGATCCTGCTGAGCGGCGCGCTGCAGGGCTACCTCATCGGGGTCGGGCGCCTGCCCGACGGCCTGGCGGGCCTGCCCTGCCGCCTGCTGATCGGCATCGGCGGCCTGACCTTCGCCGTGCCGGGCGGCGACATGACCGGACTCAACCATCTGCAACTGACCGCCATCGCGCTGGCGCTCACCGCGCCCGGCATTGCGCT
>CALFRN010000454.1 GCA_937919085.1 uncultured Reyranella sp. | reverse complement strand
GGCCGAGCCGTCGGCTATCTTCAGGGCGACGGAGCGCTTGGTCTTGATGTCGCCGAGCTGCAGCTCACCGGAATCGTAGCCGCCGGCCACGAACTCGGCGGTGGGATGGGCGGCCACCACACTCAGGAGGCCGGCACCTTCCTCGCCGAACTGCAGCGGCGGCTTGCCCTCCGGTCCCTTGCCGGAGAACGGCCACGCGGTGAACACCGGTTGCGAGGAGGTGTAGAGAAAGCGCGCGTCGGCAGTCCAGCTCAACGATTTCACCTTGGCGGGATAGCCCTGCATGCGCATGTCGGTGGCCTGCGCCATGCGCCAGACATGGATGTCGTTCTCCTGGGTGCCGGTGGCGATGAACTTGCCGTCGGTGCTCCAGCGCAGCGCGACATGGCTGCCGCGCCAGGCGAAACGGCGTGGCGGCAAAGTGACCTGGCCGATACTCCATACAGTGACGCCGCCGTAATGGGCGCAGGCGATGCGGCCGCCGTCCTTGCTGAAATCGAGGTCGGCGACGGTGCTCTGGTGCGGGCCGAACTCACGGACGTCGCCGTCCTTCACGACGAAGGCGCTCTTGCCGACCGAAGCGGCGATGGCGCCGGTGGTCTTGTGGGCGACGAGATGGTCGACCCACTGGCCCTTCTGATTGAAGAGCTCAGTGGCCGTGCCGTCGGCGCCGATCCGCAGCAGGCGGCCGTCGTCGCCACCGCTCACGAAGCCGTCGCCTGCCGGGTCGGCGACCAGCGCCAGCGCGGCGCCGCCATGTACCGGGTTCGCGGCGCCGGTAGCGGCTGCGGCGATGTCGGCGGGCAGGATGCGCACCGAGCCGTCGCCCAGGGCGAAGGCCACAGAGTTGCCGTCGCGGCTGAAGGCCAGGGCCGCAACCGGTGCATCGGCCGCGATGGAGCGGGCCGGCGGCAGGGTCTGGCGCCAGGCCGGATTGGCGAGATCGATCTTCACGCGACTACTTCAGGCAGTCTTCGAAGCCGCGCTTCAGGTTGTCGCCATCGAGATTGCGGCCGATGAAGACCAATTTGCTGGCGCGCTTTTCGTCCGCGTTCCAGGGTGATCCCCAGTCGCTGTCCATCATCATGTGGACGCCCTGGTAGACATAGCGCCGGGGGGCGCCGTCGATGGCAAGGATGCCCTTGCTGCGGAATATGTCGGCGCCGCGCAGCTGCAGCAGTGCGCCCATCCACTTCTGGAATTTTTCCGGATCGACGGGACGGTCCGAGGTGATCGACAGGCTCTTCACCTCTTCCTCGTGGTCGTGATCGTGGCCATGCGTGAGGAAGTCGGGCTCGAATTCGAGAATGCGTGCGAGGTCGAACGCGCCCTTGTCGAGGATGGCGGCGAGTTCGATCTGGCTCTTCTGGGTCTTGTGGATGCGGGCGTAGGGGTTAATTGCGCGGATCTTGCTTTCGACCGCGGCAAGATCGCCCGTGCTCACGAGATCGGTCTTGTTGAGCAGGATCACGTCGGCGAACGCCACCTGTTCTTCGGCCTCGGAGCCCTGGCCGAGCTGGCCGAGGAAGTGCTTGGCGTCGACCACCGTCACGATGGCGTCGAGCCGGGTCCGGGCCTTCACATCGTCGTCGGTGAAGAAGGTCTGCGCCACCGGGCCGGGGTCGGCCAGGCCCGTGGTCTCGACCAGGATGCCGTCGAACTTGTCCTTGCGCTTCATCAGGCCTTCGATGATGCGGATCAGGTCGCCGCGCACGGTGCAGCAGATGCAGCCGTTGTTCATCTCG
>CALFRN010000453.1 GCA_937919085.1 uncultured Reyranella sp. | reverse complement strand
TGGAGGCGCTGCTCCATCCCGACTTCGTCTACGTCAATGCCGGTGGCATAAAACTCGACAAGGCGGCCTACATCGATGTCGGCTGCATATCCGGCAGGCTCATATTTCGCCGGCAGGAGGTGAGCGAGCTCGAGGTCCGGCAGTTCGACCATGTCGCTGTGGCGACGATGCTCCTGAACGATCAATTCTTCAGCCAGCTCGAAGGGCGCGAGGTATCCGGGACCTACCGGTCTCTTTGCGTGTTCAGCAAGAAGGATGGCCGCTGGCGGTGGATTGCCGGCCAGACGATGCGCGCGCCCCTACCCTAGTCCCAGCGCGGCCATCAGCTCGCGCCATTCGCGCGCGCTGAGGCCGCTGGTCTTCTGCTCGACGTTCTCGCCCGCCAGAAGCCTCTGGACGATGGCGAGCCCCGTCTTGGACAGGTGCGCGCCGCCCATGCGGTACTCCATGAAGGCGTCGTGGCTGATCGGACACCACCGCTTCAGCGTGTCGATCATGACGTCGGCATAGACGCGGATTTCGTATTGGGCGTGGGCGTCGGCACGCAGCGACAAAAAATGCATGAGGTTGTGCAGGTTCGCCTTCCAATACCACTGGGTATAGAAGGCGAGCGACAAATTCATGCGCGCGAGCTCGCGAGCCAGGCCCGAACGCTCGGGATCTAGCGGCTCGCCGGCCTCGCCCTCGTTCAGCATTTCCATGTAGTGCTCGTAGACCAGCTCCGAGTCCTTGCGGAGCAGCGTGAACACCCGCTCGGCCTCCTTGCCGGTCAGCGCCGCGTCGCGCCCCTGGCGGTTGGCCTTGCTTTGCGCCGCGAGATGTTCGGGTCTCGGGATGTAGAATTCGTTGTCGAGGATAGAGTAACGCGCCGAATACTCGTTCACGTTGGCGGTGCGATGGCGAATCCACTGGCGCGCCACGAAAATCGGCAGCTTCACATGGTATTTGATTTCGCACATCTCGAACGGCGTCGTATGGCGGTGCCGCATGAGATAATTGATCAGACCGCGATCCTCGCTGACCTTCTTGGTACCGCGCCCGTACGAAACGCGTGCCGCCTGCACGACCGCAGCGTCATCGCCCATATAATCTACGACACGGACAAAGCCATGATCGAGCACCGGCAGGGCCTGGTAGAGAATCTCCTCCAGCGCTGGCGCGATCGGCCGAAGGGTCGGTTGCGCGCCGGCCCGGGCATGGTCGATTTCAGCCTGCTGGTCGGTGGAGAGGGGCATTGTCATTCGTCCTTGGTTGGCGGCGGACTCTATGGCTGGCGGGCCGACCCTTCCATCGGGAAATCACACGGTCCACAGGACGCCTTCAAAATGCCGGACGGAACGCCTATATTGGGTTCGTCGGGAAACCGACTATGGCGATAAACGCCGCGTGACATAAGCGTTTCGGACCCGGGGGCGGTACCCGGCGCCTCCACCATTCACCTCCGTTCCCTCAGGCGCGGAGTCGAGGGGGGCGAAACAGGATCGACGAGCGTGGTAAAGGCGCGGTTTTTGCTCGGTATGGTTCCGCCGTAACGGACCACACACAAGTGCTAACGATAACACCGTTACACTCGCTGCTGCCGCCTAAACAGCGGACGTAAGCGCGGTTCGGGGGGCACCGGGCAACAGAAGCCCCCCACTTTCCTTTTGCTGCCCGGACGCGTATTGGCAGCGTTGACTCCCTTCAAACGCGGACCGATGCTCCGCATAGAATTCCGACAGGCCATGAACGATCGTTTTCACTATGACGCTCTTGTCGACGATGCGCTGCGCAGCGTCGTGCGCCGCGTGCTGACGCAAGTGGCGGAGAACGGCCTGCCCGGCTCGCACCACTTCTACATCAGCTTTCGCAGCCACGATCCCGGCGTGCAGATGCCCGACTATCTGCGCGACAAGTATCCGGAAGAAATGACGATCGTCCTCCAGCACCAGTACTGGGATCTCGTCGTCGGCGAGGAGTCATTCGAGGTCACGGTCAGCTTCAACAAGCTGCAGGAGCATATAAAGGTGCCCTATGCGGCGCTGTCGGCCTTCGTAGATCCTTCGGTCCGCTTCGGGCTGCAATTCGACCGCGACAAGTCGGCGGCGGGCGGCAAGCCTGCAGCGACAGCCGCGGCCCCGGCACCACTGCCGGCCCCGGCCGGCGCGGAGGACAAGCCCGAGGTCGCCGAGAATGCAGAGGCCAAGCCCGAAGACAACGCCTCCAAGATCGTCAAGCTCGACAATTTCCGAAAGAAGTAGATAGACGCTGCGCCCCGGCTGCAGCAGGGAGGCACGCGCCTTCCGGCGGGGAAAGCGCCAGGAGAGACCATGCCCGACTTCCAGTTCCAGCAGATGTTCCCCAGCGGTCCGGACACCACGCCTTATCGCAAGATCAGCAGCGATTTCGTCGGGACCGCGAAGTTCAATGGCCACAACGTGCTCACCGTCGACCCGGCGGCCCTGACCCTGCTCACCGCCGAAGCCTTCAAGGACATCGCCCACCTCTTGCGTCCGGGCCACCTGGCCCAGCTCCGTTCGATCCTCAACGACGGCGAGGCGTCGGACAACGACAGGTACGTGGCGCTGGAACTGCTGAAGAATGCCAACATTTCCGCCGGCGGTGTGCTGCCGATGTGCCAGGACACCGGTACCGCGATCGTGATGGGCAAGAAGGGCCAGGCGGTGTGGACTGGCGGCGGCGATGAGGCCGCGATCGCCAATGGAGTCTACAAGACCTACACGGAGACCAATCTGCGCTATTCGCAGGTCTCACCGCTGTCGATGTTCAAGGAAGTGCAGACCGGCACCAACCTGCCGGCGCAGATCGACATCTATGCAACCGACGGCGATGCCTACAAGTTCCTGTTCGTCGCCAAGGGCGGCGGCTCGGCCAACAAGACCTACCTGCACCAGCAGACACCGGCGGTCCTGAACGAGGCTGCCCTGCTGAAGTTTCTCGACACCCAGATCCGCACCCTCGGCACCGCGGCCTGCCCGCCCTACCATCTCGCCATCGTGGTCGGCGGCACCTCGGCCGAAATGAACCTCAAGACGGTGAAGCTCGCCTCGACCCGCTACCTCGACGACCTGCCGAGCGAAGGCAACAACAAGGGCGTGGCCATCCGCGACCGCGAGATGGAGCAAAAGGTACTCGAACTCACCCGCCAGATGGGCATCGGCGCCCAGTTCGGCGGCAAGTATTTCTGCCACGACGTCCGCGTGATCCGCATCGCCCGCCACGGTGCCTCGGTGCCGATCGGCATCGGCGTTTCCTGCTCGGCCGACCGCCAGGCGGTGGGCAAGATCACCAGGGACGGCATTTTCCTCGAGCAGCTCGAGCAAAATCCGGCGCACTACCTGCCGGAGATCGAGCCGAAGCAGCTCTCGGGCGATGTCGTTTCCGTCGACCTCGACAAGGGCATGGCGCACACGCTGTCAGTGCTGACCAGGTACCCGGTGAAGACGCGCGTGAACCTCAGCGGCACGCTGATCGTGGCCCGCGATTCGGCGCACGCGAAACTGAAGGAGCGCCTCGACCGCGGCGAGGGCCTGCCCGACTACTTCAAGCAGTTCCCAGTCTACTACGCCGGCCCTGCCAAGACTCCGACCGGCATGGCTTCCGGCTCGTTCGGCCCGACCACGGCCGGCCGCATGGATTCCTACGTCGATCTCTTCCAGGCCAACGGCGGCTCGATGGTCATGCTGGCCAAGGGCAACCGCAGCAAGCAGGTCGTCGATGCATGCAAGAAGCACAAGGGCTTCTATCTCGGCTCGATCGGCGGGCCGGCGGCGATCCTGGCGCAGGA
>CALFRN010000452.1 GCA_937919085.1 uncultured Reyranella sp. | reverse complement strand
CTTCTCGGGTCAGCAGCTGCCGCCCCGCCACGACGCTGCCGGTGTGGCCGTCGCGGGCGCCATCGGTCACCACGCGTGCGCCGAGACGGTGGGCCAGCGCGGTTGCCGCAGGGTCGAGAGTGACGACAAGGATGCCGGCAAGGCGGGTGGCGCCGGCGACTGCATCCAGCACTTCGCCCACCATCACCTCGATCAGCGCCCGTCGCTGGGCGGGCGAGAGCAGGCCGGCAAGACGCTGCTTGGCACCGTCCATTTCCTTGACGGGCACGACCGCCCAGATGTCGGAGCGGCCTGTCACTTCAGGCGATCGGCGAAGTCGAGAACGGTCCGCGCCAGGGCGTCGCGGTCCTCGAGTGTTGTCATCAACGTCGGCGCGATGTGCACTTTGGCTCCGATACCTTGTGCATCGGCGGCGTCAACGACGTAACCGTCGAGAAGATTGCCATAGTGTCCGGCCACCGCGGCGGCGCTCACGGGCAGGCCGAGCTCCTGCATCATTTTTGCGGTCGGTCCCTTGACCGCGCGGCCACCGACAATCGGCGATACCGCCACGACCGGGGCGCCGCAGGTCTCGATCGCCGCACGCAGTCCCGGGACGGCGAGGATCGGCTCGATGCTGATGAACGGGTTTGAAGGGCAGATCACCATCGCTCTGACGTTTCCGCCGGCCAGTGCCTCGACGACCTCCGGTTGGGGCCGCGCCGCAGCCGCGCCATCGAAGGCCAATGCTTGCACCACCGGCTGGCACTGCTGGCGCACGAAATAGTCCTGGAAATCGATCCAACCCGCATCGCTGCGCACGCGGGTGCGCACCCGATCGTCGCTCATCGGCAACACACG
The DNA here is from genome assembly GCA_937919085.1 of uncultured Reyranella sp. Classification (GTDB taxonomy): domain Bacteria; phylum Pseudomonadota; class Alphaproteobacteria; order Reyranellales; family Reyranellaceae; genus Reyranella. The sequence continues at coordinate 6,168 of CALFRN010000452.1, read as the reverse complement.
CGGTCGGACGCCGAGCCGTCGGCACGTGTCGGCAGTGATCTGCGACAGGCTCTGGCCAGCGCCGAGTCGCCGCGTGCGCTCGACATGGAGTGCAAGGTCGCGGTCGCCGAGGCGGAACCAGTCTTCTCCGCCCAGCGTGGCGATGGTTTCCATGAACGACCAGGTCTCGTCGCGGCGGCCCCAGCCGGTGGCTGGATTGTCGAGCCCGGCCAGCACGTAGGTGAGCGTATCGATGTCGGGGCAGATGCTGAGGCCAAGATGCTCGAAATCGTCGCCGGTATTGGCAACGACCAGCAACTGATCCGGCGGCAGGACGCGGCTGAGGCCAAGCGCGAGCTTGGCGCCGCCGACGCCGCCGGACAGGGCAATCACCAGGCCGTCGCTCATCGAAACATGTCTTCGGCCGCCGGGCGGACGAGTTCGGAGGCCGGGCTGGCGGGCATGCTCCAGGTGAGGCCGCGTACCAGGACGACCGGTTGCGCCTCGTCGCCCTGGCCCATCAACAGAGATGCGGCGGCGGCGATTTCGTCGGCGAAGCCGCTGATGCTGACCTGCAGGGCGCGGCCAAACAGGTCGGGATTGCCGCGCAGGTCCAGCAGCGCCGGCAGGCCTGCGGCGCCGATAGCGACGCCCGCCGTGCCGCGCCGCCACGCCCGGCCGAAGCTGTCGGTGATGACGACGGCGGGGGTGATGCCACAAAGGTCGGCGAGACGTTCGCTCAGGGCTACGGCACTGCCGTCGGGATCGACCGGCAGCAGCAGCGCGCGTTGGCCGCCGTCCGGCGAGGCCACGTTGGATTGATCGACCCCGGCATTCGCCATGACGAAGCCCAGCCGGTGCTCGACGATCAGGACGTTGGGCCTGGAACGGACCACGCGCACCGATTCCGACAGGATCAGTTCGACGAGGCGGGGATCCTTCTGGATCTCCCCGCCCAACGCAATGGCGCGCGGCGACGGCACCACAGTGGCGAGATCGACGCTGCGGTCTTCCGCCTTGGAGACGATCTTCTGGGCGATCACGATCACATCGCTTTCGCGCAGCGTGAAGTTTCCGCGTGCAAGACCTTCGGCAATGAGGGTGGCCAGGTCGTCGCCTGGCTCGATAATGGGAATGCCGGGTACCGCCCGCATCTCCACCGCGGCGGTGCGGCTCACGGGCTAATCATCCGAAACGCTTGCGCAACCGCGGCAGGACCTGCTCGCCGTAGAGCCGCAGGAACCGCTCCTGGTCGGGGCCGGGCGCATGGAAGACAAGATGGCGGAAGCCGAGATCGACATAGGCGCCGATCTTGTCGACATGTTCATCCGGGTCACTCGATACGATCCAGCGCGAGGCCGCCCGTTCGAGCGGTAGGGCGTCGGCCAGCCGCTGCATTTCGACGGGATCCTCGACCGTCATCTTTTCTTCCGGTGTCAGGGCCAGTGCCGCCCAGTGCCGGGTGTCCTGCAGCGCGCGCTCGGCATCGGTATCGAAGGAGACCTTGACCTCGATCATGTGATCGTAGGGCTGGGCACGTTGGCCGGCCAACGCCAATCCTTCGGCAACCTTGGGCAGCAATGTCTCGGTGTAAAGTTCCCGCTTCTTGCCGCTGGTGCAGATGAAGCCGTCACCCGAGCGCCCGGCATACTTGGCGACCAAGGCGCCGGCGGCGGCGACATAAATCGGCACTTCGACGTCGGGGCGGTCGTAAATGGTTGCCTTGTCGGTACGGTAGTACTGGCCCTCGAAGCTGACGCGCTCCTCGCGCCACAGAGTGCGGATCAGCGTCACCGCTTCGCGCAGACGTGCGAAACGCTCTTTGAATTCGGGCCATGGCGATCCCGTGGCGGGCACTTCGTTCAGCGACTCGCCGGTGCCGATGCCCAGGATCACCCGCCCCGGAAACATCGCGCCGAGTGTCCCGAAAGCTTGGGCCACGATCGAGGGATGGTAGCGGAATGTGGGTGTCAGCACACTGGTGCCGATTGCTACCCGCGAGGTCCGAGCGCCCAACGCCCCCAGCCAGGCGAGGGAGTAGGGTGCGTGGCCATCGATATGCTTCCAGGGCTGGAAGTGATCGCTGACGAACACCGACTCGAACCCGACCGATTCCGCCAGGCATGCGAAGTCGAGCAACTTTGACGGCGCGAACTGTTCGGCCGACGCCTTGTATCCGAGCTTGAGCACGGTTGGATCTTTCCCTGTGGCGAGAGTGGAGTCTTAATCGACCGGCAGCCGGCGAACAACCGCCTGCCGGGCTTCGGGCGGCCGCCGGAAGGTTGGATCGCCAGTCGAAAGTTTGACTCTCCTGATCCCGGTTGCAACGATCCTTGGCAATAGGGAAGGAAACCCGGAATGGCGGGAGTGGACTGGACCGATTCTACGGTCGAAGCAGGCGGTATCAAACTGCACCTGAAGCGCGCCGGTCCTACGGCCAAGAAGGCGCGGACCATCGTGGTGCTGCACCATGAGACCGGTACGCTGGATCGTCTTCCCTTCTACGATGCCCTGGCGGCGCACTACGACGTGCTGGTGCCGCATCATCCCGGCTACAGCCGGTCGGAGCGGCCGACCTGGATGCGCAGTGTGCGCGATATCGCCGTGATCCATCGCGGACTGCTGAGCGAGTTGAAAATCAAGGATGCCGCCCTTGTGGGCCTAGGCTTCGGCGGCTGGATCGCGGCGGAAATGGCCAGCATGGCGCCGGCCGATCTTTCCCACCTGGTTCTGGTCGGCGCCATGGGCATCAAGCCGCCGCAGGGCGACATTCTCGATCTCGCCATCACCGGCTACGTCGACTACGCCCGCGCCGGTTTCCATGACCAGAAGGTGTTCGATCGTGTCTACGGCGCTGAACCGTCAATCGACCAGCTCGAGATGTGGGACATCTGCCGCGAGATGAGCTTCCGCATCGCCTGGAAACCCTACATGTACAACCAGACCCTGCCGCATCTGCTGGGCGCCGTGCACGCGCCGGCCCTGGTAATCTGGGGCGACGATGACAGGGTGGTGCCGCAGAGCGCCGCGACGCGATACGTCGAGGCCCTGCCCAAGGCGAAGCTGGAAGTCGTCAAGGCAAGCGGTCATTGCGTCGACATGGAACAGCCTGACGCGCTTGCAAGGCTGATCGTCGATTTCATCGGTCGGGAGTAGTTGCCATGCACCTGATGTATTTCACCGAACAACCGATGTCGGCCTACCCGGAGCAGGCCGGCCGCGATTTCGGCGCCACGGCGCTGATGCTCTCCAACAAGCATTTCGATCCGGTCGAGGGTTCCAGGCTCTACAACAACTACATCGAGCAATATATGCTGGCCGAGGAGGTCGGCGTCGACGGCATCATGCTGAACGAGCACCACAACGCGCCGTTCTGCATGCAGGCCAAGGCCAACATCTTCGCTGCCCTTCTGGCCGGCATGACCAAGAAGGTGAAGATCGTCATGCTCGGCAATCCGCTGCCGCTGGCGGAAAACCCGATCAGGCTCGCCGAAGAGCTGGCGATGATCGACATGATCTCCAAGGGCCGGCTGGTGTCGGGCTTTGTGCGCGGCGGCGGCCAGGAGCAGCTCGCCACCGGCGTCAATCCGGCGTTCAACCGCGAACGCTTCGAGGAAGCACACGACCTGGTTACCAGGGCGTGGACGCAAACGGGCCCGTTCCGCTTCGAGGGCAACCACTATCAGCACCGCGTGGTGAATCCATGGGCGGTGCCACTGCAGAAGCCCTATCCCCGCGTCTGGATTCCAGGCGTGATCAGCAAGGAGACGATCATCTGGGCCGCGCAGCAGCGCTATCCCTACATCGCGCTCAATACCTCGATCGAGCAGACCAAGAAGATCTGGGAGCTCTACGACAGCGTGGCAGCCGACGTGGGTTATGTGGGTGGGCCTGAGAACCGCGGCTACCTGATCCAGGTCCATGTCTCGGACAACGAGGAGAAGGCGATCGAGAACGCCAGGCAGTTCCGCTGGATGCAGGGCGAATTCACTGGCCTTGCGCATCCGGTGTGGAGCACGCCGTCGGGCTACGGCTCGCCGTCGGCCCGCCGCGCCTTCGTCGAGTTCGCCTCGGGTCGCGCCAGCAATCCGCGCGGCGAGACCAGCTTCGAGCAGCAGATGGCCGACCTGCGCATCATCGCCGGCACGCCCAAGACGGTGGTGGCCAAGCTGAAGCGCATCCTGGAGGAAACGCGGCCGGGCATCCTGGCGCTGTGGGGCAACGACGGCCGCGTCAGCCAGGCAGATTCCCTCACTTGCATCAAGCTGATCGGCCAGGAAGTGTTCCCGGCGATCCGCGAGATCGCCAAGAGCCTCGACCTGAAGAGTCCGTTCGAGGCTAATGCGCCGGTCCACCTCAAGTATTCGACCGACCTGAAACCCCGTAAAGCTGCCGCGGCAGAATGAGGACGCCATGAAACTGGGTGCATCCCTGCCGATAGGCGACATCGGCACCGGCCCGGCCGTCCTGCGCGATTATGCCCAGGCGGCCGAGGGTCTCGGCTTCGACTATCTCGTTGCCCCCGATCACGTGCTGGGCGGAAATCCGGCGGTCGATCATGGCGGGCGCCGCGTCGGCACCACGGCCACGGCCTATCACGATCCGTTCGTGCTGTTCGGCTTCCTGGCCGGCGTCACGAAAAAGATCGGCTTCGCCGCCGGGGTGCTGATCCTGGCGCAGCGGCAGGCGGCGCTGGTGGCCAAGCAGGCGGCCTGCCTCGACGAACTGTCCGACGGCCGTTTTCGCCTCGGCGTCGGCGTCGGCTGGAACGAAATCGAATTCCAGGGCCTGGGCGAGGATTTCAAGACGCGCGGCAAGCGCTCCGAGGAGCAGGTGCGCTATATGCAGGCACTGTGGAAGGAGCCGCATGTCACCTTCAAGGGCGAGTTCCACCGGCTCGACGACGGCGGCATCAATCCGCGCCCCAAATCCGGCCGTGTGCCGGTCTGGTTTGGCGGCCACGCCGAGGCGACGTTCCGGCGGGCCGCTCAGTATGGCGACGGTTTCATGCCGCTGGCCTATCCGGCGGGAGACGAGGCGCTAAAGGCCTTCGACAAGCTGCGCACGATGGTCAAGGCGGCGGGACGCGATCCCAAGGCAGTGGGGCTGGAAGTCTGGGTGTCGCCTGGCATCGGAAGCGAGGACGACTGGCGCAAGGAAATCAGCTTCTGGAAGAAGGCCGGCGTCACCCACGTCAACGCCCACACTTCCTATGTAAGTGCCCATCACAAGCGCATCGAAGGCAAGAGCTATGACGACCACCTGAAGGCGATCACGCGCTATCGGGCCGCCGTGAAGGACCTGCTGTCATGAAATTCGCCCTGCATTTCGGCAACAACACCTTCCCCGACCTCGCCAGCGCACACAGGCTGGTACGTCTGGCCGAGGCGGCCGGGTTCGATTCGGTCTTCGCTGTCGATCACGTCGTCCTGCCGGACACCTACAGCTCGACCTATCCCTATGCCGCCAGCGGCCGGTTGCCGGGCGACCGCACGGCACCGATTCCCGATCCGCTGATCTGGATGGCAGCGGTCGCGGCGGTCACGACCCGGCTGCGCTTCATGACCGGCGTGCTGATCCTGCCGCAGCGCAATCCCCTGGTGCTCGCCAAGCAGGTGGCGACGCTCGACCATCTGAGCGGCGGTCGCATCGAACTCGGCATCGGCGTCGGCTGGCTGAAGGAGGAGTTCGAGGCGCTGGGCGTGCCGTTCGAGAAGCGCGGCAAGCGCGCCGACGAATATATCGCCGCCATGCGCGCGCTGTGGGCGGCCGACGGTGCGAGCTATGCCGGCGAGTTCGTGAAGTTCCACGAGGTGAGCTGCAACCCCAAGCCTGTGGCCGGCAGCGTGCCGATCATCGTCGGCGGCCACTCCGAAGCCGCCGCCCGGCGCGCCGGCCGGCTCGGCAACGGCTTCTTTCCGTCGATTGGCCGGCCCGCCGACACCATGCCGCTGATCGACATCGCCCGTCGCGCCGCCGAGGCGGCGGGCCGCGATCCCGCGGCGATCGAAATGCTGGCCGGCTGCCCCGATCTTCTGCCCGGCTCGGGCAAGGATGCCGAGGCGGCCATCAAGGAACGTGCCGCGCGGGGTATCGGCCGCATCGTGCTGCCGTCCAGCGCGTTCATGCCGAACCTGGAAGAAAGCCTCGCGCGCTTCGGCGAGACGGTGATCCGTCCCTTCGCCTAGA
>CALFRN010000451.1 GCA_937919085.1 uncultured Reyranella sp. | reverse complement strand
CGGCAATACTTCGATGATACGGGCGCCCGGTACACAGAGCTCACCGGCAAGGGCAAGTCCGCTCCGGCCGCTTCGAGACACCGGGGATAGTCATGTTCCAGATCATCGGTTCCTTCCTGGCCCTTGCCACCGTCATAGCCACCCTCGCAGCGGCGCCCGTCTACGGCCTGTTTTTCGCCCTCGCCACGCTCGGCTGGGTGGTCAAGGCCAAGCCCGCCCAGGCTAGCGAAATCCAGCACGACGCCCCGCAAGGTAGCGTCGTCATCGTAGGCCAGTTCCGCTGATTTCTTAGACCTCGTCTCGCTCCCGTTTCCGCGTCTGCGGTTCCGGTTGAGCCGCTTTTCATCAAGCTGAAATTCTAGGCGCCGATCTCGGCCCGAGCCCGTTGCACCTCGACGGCCAGCGGCCCGAGACTGTCCTGGCAGGCCGCCCGGTCGCCGGCCTTCGCCATCCGCTCCAGCGTGCCGGCCGCGTCGCCCAGCGCCCGCGCGCCAACCGCAAGCGCGCTACCTTTGAGCCGGTGAGCAGCGGCGGCGAGGGCAGGCAGGTCGCCCGCGGTCATCGCCGCCTCGATGTCGCGGCGCGACTCGGTGGCAGTGGCGGCGAACTTGCGCAGCAGGTCGGTCCGCGCGGCCTCGTCGTCCTGGATCCACGGATCGAGCACAGCGCGGTCGATCGCCGGCCGGACGCCGGCTTCGCCGCGCAGCCAGCGCTGCAGGGTGGCGCGCAGGCGAGCGAGGCTCACCGGCTTGGACAGATAGCCGTCCATGCCGGCGGCGCGGCAGCGCTCGTCCTCGCCCGCCATCGCATTGGCCGTGACCGCCACGATCGGCGTGCGCGCGCGGCCATCGTTCTTCTCGCCCTTGCGGATCTCCGCCGTCATCTCGAAGCCGTCCATCCGCGGCATGTGGATATCGGCGAAGACGATGTCGTAGGCGCCGCCGCGCCATGCCTGCAGGCCGGCCAGCCCATCGGCCGCGGCGTCGGAGGCGATGCCCAGCGTGCGAAGCTGTCGGACCAGGACTTCGCGGTTGACGGGATGATCGTCGACCACCAGCACGCGGTTGCCGGCAGGGTTCGGCGGCGCGGCGGCGGGCGCTGTCTCGCCCGGAGCCCGGTCGATCGGGGGCAGGTCGGCCAAGGGCGAATCGGCGGGTGCCGCCAGCAGGCGCAGCGTCACGGTGAAGGTCGAGCCGGCACCGGGCGAACTCTCGACCGCGACGTCGCCGCCCATGAGCTGTGCCAGCCGCCGCACGATCGACAGGCCAAGCCCGGTACCGCCGAAGCGGCGCGTGGTCGAACTGTCGGCCTGCGAGAACGGCACGAACAATCGGGACTGCTGTCCCTCGGTCATGCCGATGCCGGTGTCGCTGACCGCCAGCATGACGCGCGTGCGGCCTTCGCCCAGCGGTTCGGTGCGGGCGCGGATCATGGCGCCGCCGCGGTCGGTGAACTTGAGCGCATTGCCGAGCAGATTGAACAGGATCTGGCGGACGCGCGTCGGGTCGCCGACCAGCGCATCGGTCGATCCCGGTGCGACGGCGGCGACCAGCGACAGGCCCTTGCGCTCGGCCTGCGGCCGGAAGGTGGCGATCGCACTATCGACCAGGCCGGTCAACGAGAACGGGGTTTCCTCGAGATCGAGCGCGCCGGCCTCGATCTTGGAGAAATCGAGCAGGTCGTCGATGATGCGCAGCAGCGCCTGGGACGACTCGCGCATCGTCGCCACCGTGGGAGCCTGGTCCTCGGCCACGCCCTCCGCCTCCAGCACCTCCAGCATGCCGAGCACGCCGTTCATCGGCGTCCTGATCTCGTGGCTCATGGTGGCGAGGAAGGTCGACTTGGCCTGGTTGGCAGCTTCGGCGTCGGCGCGCGATTTCTCGGCGGCCTCCAGTGCCCGTTCCAGTTCCCGCTGGCGGCGGCGCTCCTCGGACACGTCGCTGACCAGGATGACCGAACGGCGGTCGGCCTCGTAGCGCATCGAAACACGGGCCCATTTCTGCGGGCCGTAGGGAATCAACGCCGGCCGCCCCGACTGAAGCGTGGCGAGCTGCCGGTCGGCCCAAACCACGGGATCTTCGTTCGGCGGCGAAACGACTTTGCCCGCATGACGAATGGCAGCCTGGAGGCCGGTGCCGGGCGTCACGATCTGCGGCAGGTGATTCATGAAGCGCCGGTAGGCCTCGTTGCACAGGATCAGTTTCTCCTCGCTGTCGAGGAAGGCGATGCCGTCGTCCATCGCCTCCATGGCCAGGATCAGCCGCTCCCGTGCTTCGGTCACTTCGTCGCGCGCCGA
>CALFRN010000450.1 GCA_937919085.1 uncultured Reyranella sp. | reverse complement strand
ACGACGGCAACCGCCGCCTGCAGGACGACTTCGACAGCCGCCGCATCGCCGACCGCCTCGAAGAGAAGCTGACGCGCTTTGCCTTCACCGACCAGGACCGCGCCTTCATCGAGGGCGCGATGTTCTTCTTTCTCGCCACGGCAGATGCCGCGGGCCAGCCGGACTGCTCCTTCAAGGGCGGCACGCCGGGCTTCGTGCGGATCGTCGGCGCCGACGAACTGGCCTTTCCCGACTACGACGGCAACGGCATGTTCAAGAGCCTGGGCAACGTCGTGGCGAATCCCGCGGTCGGGCTGCTGTTCATCGACATGGGCGAGAAGCCCCGCCGCCTGCGCGTGAACGGCGAGGCCCGTGTCAGCCGCGACGATCCGCTGATGCAGCGCTTCGCCGGCGCCCAGCTCCTCGTGCGGGTCAAGGTGCGGGCGATCTTCCCCAATTGCCCACGCTACATCGTGACGCCTGGCGCCACGGATCCCTCGACCTACGCGCCGCGACCCGGCTACACGCCGCCCGAACCCGCCTGGAAGGGCTTCGACGATTTCAGGGACTACATCCATCCGCGGCAGAAGACGCCCGATGGGACTTGAACAAGGCGTTCGATCGTTGTCGGCCGGCCCTGGGAGGAGACTGTGATGCGGACATTGCGCAATGTGCTCGCCGAGGCGCCGTTGGCATGGCTGCTGTTCGCTGTCCCGGTGGCCGGCTGGGCGCATCACTCCCGGCCCGACAGTCCGCTGCTGGTCTTCGTGCTGGCCTGCGTCGCCATCATTCCGCTGGCGGGCCTGCTGGGGCTCGCCACGGAGAAGCTGGCGGCGCGCGTCGGCGAGGGCATCGGTGGCTTCCTCAACGCGACGCTCGGCAATGCCGCCGAACTGATCATCGCCCTGGTGGCGTTGCGTGCCGGCATGCTCGACATGGTGAAGGCCTCGCTCACGGGCTCGATCATCGGCAACCTGCTGCTGGTGCTGGGGGCGGCATTCCTGGCGGGTGGCCTGCGCCACAAGATCCAGACCTTCGCTACCGTGGGCGTGCGCCTGCAGGTCGGCATGATGGCGCTGGCGGCGCTGGCCATCCTGGTGCCGTCGATCTTCGTGGCCACCGGGGTGGGCGAACTCGTCGATCGGTCGGTGGCCTTCAGCGTCGTCGTGTCGGTGGTGCTGCTGGCGGTCTATGTACTCAGCCTGGTGTTCACCCTCGGCACCCACGCCCATCTGTTCCGTGGGCCCGAGCCGGCCGCCGACGGCGGCGGGGAGGGTGAGCACGGCACGCCGTGGACGCTGTCGCTCGCCATCGGTGTCATGGCGGTGGTCACGCTGCTGATCGTCTGGATGAGCGAGATTCTGGTCGGAACCGTCGAGCACGCCTCGACGGCACTCGGCCTCTCGAGCCTGTTCGTCGGCGTGGTCGTGGTGGCCGTGGTGGGCAATGCCGCCGAGCACAGCACGGCCGTGCTCTTCGCCATCCGCAATCGCATGGAAGTGGCCCTCAGCATTGCCATCGGCAGCAGCACGCAGATTGCGCTGTTCGTGGCGCCGCTCCTGGTGCTGCTCAGCCTGGTGATGGCGCCGGCGCCGATGTCGCTGGCTTTTTCCGGCGTCGAAGTGTTCCTGGTCCTGGCGGCGACGTTCGTCGCCTCGATCCTGATCGTCGACGGCAAGTCGACCTGGTTCACCGGGGTGCAACTCATCGCCATGTACCTGGTGATGGCGATCACTGTGTTCGCGATCCCGGCATAGGATCGCGGCGTGACGGGGCCAGTTCTGGAGTGCCCACGGGAAACCGGCGCCAAAATGGCGAGCTGTGGCCCCTGTCGCCGGGCGCTGCCGGCAGGAAAATTGACGCTTCGCTCCATTGTAATACCACTGACAAGGGCGTTGATCAGGATCAATGCGCGCAAGCTGCACCGCATCCAGTGAAGTGCCGCCCGGCCCATTCCGCGCTTTCAGGAGACCACGATGTCGCAGACCCAGAGCGCAAACTTCTTCCAGGAATACTGGGTGGATGCCTGGCAGCGCTCGATCCTGACGCTGGATGCCCTCCGTGAGCGCGGCAACACCTATTTCGAGCAAACTGCCAAGAATGCGCCACATGTGCTGAGCTTCGCCTTCGAGCCCGTGCGTGACGGGCGGACGCTGTCCCGGCCGGTGAACTACGTGCTCGTTCAGATCGTGCCGCCGCCGGGTACCGCGATCGATCCGGCCAAGCCTCCCTTCATCGTTGTCGACCCGCGCGCCGGCCATGGCCCCGGTATTGGCGGCATGAAGCAGGATAGCGAGATCGGCGTCGCGATGGCTGCGGGTCATCCCTGCTATTTCATCGGCTTCTTTCCCGAGCCCATGCCCGGCCAGACCATCGAGGACGTGTGCATGGCCGAGGCGGCTTTCGTCGAGGAAGTCGCGTCTCGCCATCCCGAGGCAGAGGGCAAGCCGGTGATCATCGGCAACTGCCAGGCCGGCTGGCAGATCATGATGACGGCTGCGATCCGGCCGGAATTGTTCGGGCCGATCCTGCTGGCGGGTTCACCGCTGTCGTACTGGGCGGGTGTGCGCGGGAAGAATCCGATGCGCTACACCGGAGGCACGCTGGGCGGCACCTGGCTGACAGCGTTGGCCGGCGATATCGGCAACGGCACGTTCGACGGCGCCAATCTCGTGGCCAACTTCGAATCTCTGAACCCGGCCAACACCTACTGGGACAAGAGCTACAACCTCTATTCCAAGGTCGACAGCGAGGCCCACCGCTTCCTCGACTTCGAGACCTGGTGGGGCAACCCCGTGCTGCTGAACGCGGTCGAAATGCAGTGGATCGCCGACAATCTCTTCGTCGGCAACAAGCTGACCTCCGGTGAGATTCACACCTCGACAGGCGTCCGCGTCGACCTGCGCAACATCCGCTCGCCGATCATCGTGTTGTGCTCTTGGGGCGACAACATCACGCCGCCGCAGCAGGCGCTGGGCTGGGTCACCGACCTCTACGCGCATGAGGACGAGATCGTCGCCAACGGGCAGACCATCGTCTACACGCTGCACCAGACGATCGGCCATCTCGGCATCTTCGTGTCGGGCAAGGTGGCGACCAAGGAGCACGCCGAGTTCGCGGCCTGCATGGAGATGATCAATGTCATGCCACCCGGCCTCTACGAGGCGGTGATCACCGAGGTGAACGAGGACACGACGAACCCCGAGCTGATCCACGGCAAGTACCTGTTCAGCCTGCAGACGCGTACGCTCGACGACATCCGCGCGCTGGGCGGCAACAGCGACGAGGACAACCGGCGCTTCGCTGCCGTGGCGCGGCTGTCGGACGTCAACCTTGGCCTTTATCGCGCGCTGGCGCAGCCTGCGGTGCGGGCGCTGGCGACCGAGCAGTCCGCCGAGGCGCTGCGCCAGATGAACCCCAACCGGCTGCGCTTCGCCGCCTTCTCCGACCGCAATCCGGCGATGAAGCCCGTCAAGACGCTGGCTGAGGCGGTCCGCGCCGACCGCAAGCCGGTGTCCTCGGACAATCCGCTGCTGACCATGGAGCATGTGGCATCGACCTGGATCTCCACCTGGCTGGATGGCTATCGGTTGATGCGCGATGCCATGACCGAGGCGGCCTTCCTCGCCACCTACGGCTCGCCGCTTGTCCAGGCCATGGCCGGACTCGGGACGGAGACGGCGCCGGCCGGACGCCGCATCGACCGCGACCTCGCCCGCGAGGCCATCGAGGCGCGGTGGAGAGTCGAGCTAGAGACACGCTTCGAAGTCGGCGGTCTGCCCGAGGCGCTCGTACGGGCGTTGATCCACATCCGGCTGCCTCAGCGCAGCGTCGACGAACGCGGCTTCGCCATGCTGCAGGCCATCCGTCGTCTGCAGCCGGCCAACCGTCGTCTCAGCATGGATGAGGTGAAGACGCTGTTCCGCGACCAATACATGCTGGTCCGCCTCGACGAGGAGCGCGCCGTGCGCGCCATCCCGCGCCTGCTGCCCGAGAGCGAGCAGACGCGCCGCACCGGCTTCGATGCGCTGATCGAGGTGTTGGGCGCCCGCGGTGCCCTGCCCGAGGAAGGGCTGAAACGGCTGAAGCGCATCGAGGAGTTGTTCGGTCTTGCTGCCCGTAGCGCCGCTACTGGCGAGACCTCGCATGCCTGACGTGCCGCCCAAGTCCACGGAACGGGGTCACGAGAAGTACGATCGGTTGATTGGTGTGGCGCGCAAGCACCCGCCGATGACGACGGCAGTCGCCCACCCCTGCGATGCGGTCTCGCTGGAAAGCGCGATCGAAGGGGCGCGCCTCGGCCTGCTGAAGCCGATCCTGGTGGGGCCGCGGGCGCGCATCCTCGACGTGGCGGCCCAGGCCGGGCTCGACATAAGCGTCTTCGAACTGGTCGAGTCGCTACACAGCCACGATTCGGCGGCCAAGGCGGTGGAACTCGTCCGGGCGGGTCGCGCCGAGGCCCTGATGAAGGGCAGCCTGCACACCGACGAGCTGATGGGCGCCGTCGTGGCGCGCGACACCGGCATCCGCACGGCGCGACGCCTCAGCCACTGCTTCGTCATGGACGTGCCGAGCCATCCCGAGGCCCTGATCATCAGCGACGCCGCGGTCAACATCGCACCCACACTCGAAGACAAGGTCGACATCGTCCAGAACGCGATCGACCTCGCGCGCGCCCTCGGCAACGAGAAAGTGCGCGTGGCGATCCTGAGCGCAATGGAAACGGTCAATCCCCGCGTGCTGTCGACCATCGAGGCCGCGGCACTCTGCAAGATGGCCGACCGCGGCCAGATCACCGGCGCCGAACTCGACGGGCCGCTGGCGCTCGACAATGCGATCAGCCCCGAAGCGGCGGCCATAAAGCACATCGTCTCGCCCGTCGCCGGCCGTGCCAACGTCCTGATCGTGCCGGACCTCGAGGCCGGCAACATGCTGGCCAAGAGCCTGTCGTTCCTGGCAGGCGCCGACGCCGCCGGCATCGTGCTCGGCGCGCGCGTGCCGATCATCCTGACCAGCCGTGCCGACTCCCTGCTGACCCGGCTTGCCTCGTGCGCCGTCGCGGTGCTGGTCGCCGCAGCCCGACGCGCAAGCGCCGCCGCTGCCATCACCTGAGGACCCCATGAACGACACGATCAGGCCGGTGCTGACCGGACACAAGGCTTTGGTCGTGGGCATCGCCAACGACCAGTCGATCGCCTACGGCTGCGCCAAGGCCTTCCGCACCGCCGGCGCGGAAGTGGCGGTCACATGGCTGAACGAAAAGGCGCGGCCGCACGTCGAGCCGCTCGCCCGCGAACTCGAGGCGCCGATCGCAGTACCGCTCGATGTCGCCATCCCCGGCCAACTCGAGGCGGTGTTCGACGAGATCGGCCGGCGCTGGGGCAAGCTCGATATCCTGGTGCACTCGATCGCCTTCGCTCCGTTGGAAGACCTGCGGGGTGGCCTGCTCGACTGCTCGGCCGAGGGCTTTGCCAAGGCGATGGACGTATCCTGCCATTCCTTCATCCGCATGGCCCGACTCGCCGCCCCGCTGATGACGGACGGCGGCACGATGTTCGCCATGAGCTACTACGGCGCCAACCGCGTCGTGCCGAACTACAATGTCATGGGGCCCGTGAAGGCCGCTCTCGAAGCCGCCTGCCGCTACCTGGCCTTCGAGCTGGGGCCGCGCCGCATCCGCGTCCACGCCATCTCCCCCGGGCCGCTCAAGACGCGCGCCGCGTCGGGCCTCAAGGACTTCGAGCTGTTGCTGAACGAGGCCGCCCACAAGGCGCCGCTGGGAGAGCTGGTCGATATCATGGACGTGGGCTACGCCTGCGCCTACCTCGCGACGCCCTTTGCCCATCGCATTACCGGAGGCACGGTCTATGTCGACGGCGGCGCCAACATCGTTGCCTGACGAGCGCACGGGCATGTCGACACAAGGCTGCATCGCCGTCCTCAACGCCGGCTCGTCGAGCATCAAGTTCGCGCTCTACGAGGCCGGCACCGATGGCGCCTTGCTGTTTCGTGGCCAGGTCGAGCGGATCGGGCTATCGCCGCATCTCAAGGTCACGAATGCCGTGGGCAAAGTTGTGGCCGAACGGAACTGGACCACCGGCAGCCTCGATCATCGCGGCGCCACGGCAGAGATCCTGAAACTCGGACGCGAGCTCCTGAAGGATCGACCGGTGCTGGCTTTCGGCCATAGGGTCGTGCATGGCGGCATGGAATTCGCCGCCCCGGTGAAGGTCGATGCCCGGGTGATGGCGGTGCTTGCCCGGCTCGTGCCGCTCGCGCCGTTGCACCAGCCGCACAATTTGGCGCCGATCGAGGCAATCGCCGAAGCGGCGCCTCATCTGCCCCAGATCGCCTGTTTCGACACCGCCTTCCACCGCACGCAGCCGGCGCTCGCTCAGGAATTCGCCCTGCCGCGCGACCTCACGGCTGCCGGTGTGCGCCGCTACGGCTTCCATGGCCTGTCGTACGATTTCATCGTCACGAGCCTGCGCGAGACCGCGCCGATGCTGGCAGGCTCGCGCCTGATCATCGCCCATCTCGGCAACGGTGCCAGCCTCTGTGCCGTGCGGGACGGGCGCAGTGTGGCCAGTACCATGGGCTTCACGGCCGTTGACGGGTTGATGATGGGCACGCGCAGCGGCGCGCTGGATCCCGGCGTACTGCTTTACCTGATGCAGGAACGTGGCCTCGACGCCGCCGCGATCGAAGACCTTCTCTATCGCAAGTCGGGGCTGCTCGGCGTGTCCGGCATCTCCTCGGACATGAGAACGCTTCGCAAATCGGCGGCGCCGGAGGCCGCGGAAGCGGTCGCCTTGTTCGTCTACCGCATCGTCCGGGAGATGGGCTCTTTGGCCGCCGCCCTGGGGGGAGTCGACGGCATCGTGTTCACCGCCGGCATCGGCGAGAACGACGCGGCCACCCGCGCTGAAATCGCAGCCGGGTGTGGCTGGCTGGGGGTCACGTTGGACGAGGACCGCAATCGCGACGGCAATGGCCGCATCAGTGCGGATGCTTCACGGGTGTCGGCCTGGGTCGTGCCGACCGACGAGGAACAGATGATCGCCCGATACACGCGTGCGGCGCTGGCCTCTTGACCAAGATCAATGGGCCGACAAGATCAGCCCGCTAACCTGCATTTCGATTGGATCGGGAGGCCGCCATGG
>CALFRN010000449.1 GCA_937919085.1 uncultured Reyranella sp. | reverse complement strand
GCCATATCGAAGCGCCGGCAAATATGTGGGAACGACATGAAGAAGGCGCACGTGCTCGTCCTGAAATCAGCGGCTGTCGGGCGGCCGCGCGGGCGTGCGGCTTCTCGTCGAGCCATAGCACAAGGCGTGACCGGATGGCCCCGTCGGCTTTCGATGCGAGCGGCGGAGGGCGCTCAAGAGGGCTGCGCCACCTCGGCTTGGGGACGTCCGTGCAGCCAGTTGAGGCCGATCGGGAGTGCGAACTTGATGAGCAGGACGAAAACCAGGAAGAACATCACCGACGCGCCGAGCAGTTTCGGCAGCGACATCTCCATGCCCAGACCGCCGACGTTGTAGATGAACGCCAGCACAATCCCCTGGCGGACCATCCATGGTAAAGGCGCTTGCATGAAGTAGCGGACCATCCACGCCATGATCAGGCCCAGGCCCAACATCGCCACCAGCATTCCGGGGAATCCCAGATCGACGTAGGTCTCCGCCATGTAGCCGACGCTGATCGAGGTCGATTCGCGCATCACTTCGCCCGGATCCGCACCGGTCAACCGGACATAGACCTCGGTATCCGAAAGCGAGGCCTTGTCGGGAAAGAAAATGCGCGGCTTGAAGACGTGATCGAAGGCGGCCTGAAACTGCCCGAGCTGACCCGATTGCGGTCGGGCGTCCTGCACCGCGATCACCGACCCGAAAATATCGATATAGGCGAAGCGGATGAGCAACAGGTACGAAGCCTCCCCCCACTTGATGTCGCCGGGCGACGCCGCCATCCTGCCGAGAAAGCTCAGCCGCTCGGCCAGCGGCACGCTCAGATTCTGCGTTTCCTCGCCGCCCGTCGCGTACTCTCGAAAATCCGCCTTCACGGCCGTCCAGAACAGGGCCAGAGACATCAGAACGGCAAGCCAGACGATGCCACCGACTATCGATGCCATATTCCAGGAAAGCCTGGCCGCGATGGCGGCGATCGCCAGGTAAAAGAACACGCTGCGAAAGTCCGACAACAGGCCGGTGAAACCGATCAGGATCTCGAACAGCACCGCGGCGATCAGAAATCTGCCGCCGCGCCCGCTCGACAGGACGGTGGCGAAGAGCAGGAATTCGGCAACGATCTTGAGCCGGGCCGCCGCGTCGAACTGCTGACTGAGACCCGGGGCAATACGCGCCGCATAGCTGCAGACAACGGCCAGCAGCAAGGTTCCACAGTAGAGCAGGAACAGATCCTGCGGTCGCCACTTGAGGTGTCCGAACTCTTCTTCCGGCGTCGGCGGCTTCAGCGCGCCGAGCACCGCCCGGAACGCCAGCGCCAGGACCAGGACGCTGGCAAGCGCGTACCAATAGGCATTGACGACCGTCGGCCCATAGAGGCCGCCGCCAAGTGGTTCGCCATCGACCAGCGATTGCAGGACACGGGCGTAGGCCTGGGCCCATTGCCAGAGGAAATAGTACACGAGCGCGACCGGCATGGCCGGAACGGTGACGATGCTCAGCAGCACCCATGGCATGAAGCTGCCGACCGCGAACGCCAGCGGATCATGCGTGAACGGCGTGACCAGCATCATGAGCAGTCCAAAAACCAGGAATGCACGCCGGAGAAAGGCGACATCCATGACACGCGCCGACGCGCCCGCGCGAAGCGGCTGGCGGACCTTCACCATGATGCGCCTTGCGTCTGGCAGCGCCTCATCCTGCCTCGCCCCTGGATCGCAATGTACCCACGGCGCCTGCAATACCCTGAGCCGCCCGTTCTGGCGAGTAGGTTTGCATCCGCCCGGCCAGCGCCGCCCGCGTCCGGTCGCGCTTGAAGGACAGCACCGCCTCGAGCGCATCGGCCAGCGCCGGTACGTCGCCAAGCGGGAAAATCTCGCCGGTGACGCCGGGCTCGACCAGATCGGGACCGCAGCCGACGGCGTCGGAGACGATCGCCGGCACGCCGCACGCCATGGCTTCGTTGACGACCAGGCCCCAGGTCTCGCGTCCGTCGGAAGGCAGGACGATGACATCGGCGGATGTGTAGATGCCAGGCAACTCGCTCTGATTTACGAAACCGTGAAACCGCACCGGCACACCGGCCGCCGCAGCTGTCTCCGCCAGCGCCCCCTGCAGTTCGCCCGATCCGGCAAACGCCACCTCGACTAGGCGCCCGCGTGCACGGAGTTGCGCCGCGGCACGCAACACATCGAACGGCCGCTTGCGTTCCATCAGCTTGCCTACGAACAGGATCCGCGGAAGCCGAGAGAGACCGGCGTCCGCCGGAACCTGCCGACGTGCCGCTTCGCTGGCCACGCGAAAGGCATCGTTGTCGACACAATGTGGAGAGAAGAACAGACGGCCGGCCGGCGCGCCGTAATGAAGCAGATAGTCGCGGTTCCTTTGGCCGACATAGAGGAATCCGTCGAACTGCCGCAGGATGCCGCGAAAGGCCACGGCCTTGGCGAGCCGGACGGCTTTACCGCGTGGCCCCACGAGTTGTGAATCGCCGCGCGCGAACACCGGAACGCCCGCATTCCGGCACGCCCGCACCGCCTGCCAGTAAGTGAGAAGCGCCCACCCTGGCACGACAAAACCGTCGAAGGCGCCGCGGGCAATTTCCGCAGCGATCTCGGGCGTGCTGCAGCCGAAGAATCGGTCGGTCGAAGGCGCGCGCGCCACGTTGCGCAGGAACCGGCTGTGGTAGCCCGACAGAAGATCGACATCCCACTCGAAGGCCACGCCGAATCCGGCGCGGGCCTGCTGTTCCGCCGTTTGGCGATGGGCATAGAAGACGGTCAGGTCGCATTGCTTCGCAAGCTCGCGAAAGAGCGGCGCGAGATACTGGATCGGATGGCTGATCAGGAACCCGATGCGCAAGGCAGCCTCAACTCGACTGAAGGGCCGGGCGCGCCTGATGGCGCGCGTAGGCACGGTCCAGCGCCTCGGCCAGGATACGTGTCGAATGGCGCGCGGAGAAATCCTCGAAGCCCGACCGATCGACCGTGTCGGGATCGAAGGTGGCGCTTTCCTCGATGAAGGCGCGGAGCGATGCCGCGATGAGCTCCGGGCTGGGCAGCAGCTTCTCCG